>CAZSPL010000051.1:0-13778 GCA_964608735.1 uncultured Planctomycetota bacterium
TCCGACGAAGCGGAGCGAAGGCGGAAGGGAGGGGACAAAGACACGGGCAAGCTCGCAGACTCGCGTGCCCGTGGCACCAGTCTACCAAATACCCACATGCTGAAAAATATATCACGATGACTGGAAACCGGGTGGCAACAAGGAAAATATGACTGCCGGGTTTTTCTGAGGCTATTCCTCTTCCGTCAAGCCGCGGATGTAGCCGAGGCCTTCGAGCATGAGCTGCTGCTGCGACGGGGTGACGTAATACTCGAGGCGGCATGTATATTGCCCGCTTACAAGCCGGCGCTCGATCCTGGCGAGGAAGCAGTTATGCATCTTGAGTATCCGCCTCAGGCCGTAGGTGTCGAACAACTGCCATATCAGGATTATCGCGGTGCCGCCGTGCGCGGTCAGCAGGATGGACTCGCCGTCGGAATGGCCGTCGAGTATATGCTTCAGTCCATCGGCGATACGCTTCTCGAATTTGTCCCTGCTCTCGCCGCCGAACCGCTCGAACCCGTCGAACTGGACATTAGCATCCTTGAAGAAATCGGGATATTCCTTCCGGGCTTCATCCATCGGCTGGTCGGTGAGGGTGCCGATGTCGATCTCCTTCAAGCCCTCGACGGTGACGACATCGACCGGCGGATGAAACCTCTTCGCGATCTCATCGGCGGTACGTCGCGCCCTCGACAGCGGCGATGTGTATATCCTGTTGAGCTTGACCCCGGTGTTGGCGAGGTAGCGCCCGGTGACCTTCGCCTGCAGTATGCCTTCCTCCGACAGCGGATAGTCGGCCCATCCCTGCAGGAGCTTGTCGGCGTTGGCGATGCTCTGTCCATGCCTGACGATGTAGATGTCAAGCTCGGGGCCAATCTCGGTGAAGTTGACCATGTGTAGTCCTCCCTAAAGAAGGCTGCTTGCCTTCAGTCGCAAATATCCGTTCACGGCTTCGACGCTGAGTTTATCAGGCGGAAGGTCCAATGCCAACACCCCGCGCTGGTCGAGGCGGTTCAGCGCGACGCGCCTGTCGAGAAGCAGGTTCTGGGCGCTGGCCTTGCGATACAACTGCCCGGGATCCTCGGCGCGCATCGATGCCATCGCCGAGACATCGTCATCCCGCATCATTATCATCAGTGGGAGATGTTTCGGCGCGAGGCTCGACACCATGCGCAGAAGCTGCGCGCTCGACGTGGCGTCGGCGATATCCGCGAAGAGCGCGACCATCGAGCGGCGGCGTACTTTCATCGCCACATAGTTGAACGCCCTGCGGTAGTCCGATTCGACCATGGCGGGTTGAAGGTCGTAGAGTGATTCGATAATACGGTTGAGTTGCCTGTCCCCTTTGCCGAACGGGAGGAAGAGCTTTATCTTATCCGAAAATGCGAGGAGTCCCACCCGGTCGCCCGCTTCGAGCGCGACGAACGCGAGCATCAGCGCGGCGTTGATGACTGTGTCGAGGCGCGGATGTCCGCCGAGATGCGACGATGACAGCCGCCCGGCATCTATCATTATAAAAAGGTTCTGGCTTCGCTCAATCTGGTATTCCCGCACGATGAGCCGGTTCCGCCGGGCGGTGGATTTCCAGTCGATGGCGTGGTAGCTGTCATCGGGAAGGTAGTCGCGAAGCTGCGCGAAATCGGTGCCTCGTCCCTTCAGCTTCAGGGCGCGGAATCCCTCGAACGATGTGCGGTCTTTTTTCGCGAGAAGGGTGTAGCGTCGCAGCGCGATAAGGTTCGGGTATACCTTGAACGGGTCGCGCAAAGGCAGGATGAAACCGACGCGCGCGAGGCCGAGGGGTCCGAGCACTCGAAGGTGGATGCGTCGCAATTCGAAATCACCGCGCGCCACGGGGTAGAGGTAATACTTCAGCTCCTTGCGCGATGCCGGCGGCAGGTTGACATAGAGGGTATCTTCACCGACGCGGAAATGAGGCGGAAGTTCGTCGCGTATCTGCATTTTCAAGGGAAGGCGTCCGCGGTTGGTGACCTCGATATGCACCGGGTTGTCTTCGAGCAGGCTCATGCGCGGGTCGAAAGTTCGCTGGATTACGAACGAGCGCGGCCCGGGGGCGAGTGCGATATCGGCGGCGATAGCGGATGCCGCGAAGATGAAGAAGATGTAGAACAGGGTCTGAAACCATGGGGAGACAGCGCCGAGGGTGAGTACGATGCCGCAGAATACGAGCGCGGCTATGCCTCGGGGGGTGAGTATGGTGTTGATGACGCGCATGGCGTACGGCCTTCCGGCCCCGGTATTCGAGGGCGGATGCAAATGATAGCTTATTATGCCGCAAGATTCACGTTACCTTAACCGAACCGCGAGCGTTCAGGAATCCTATCTTCCCATAAGAAAAACCAGGGATCCGGGTGGCACCTCTTTACCGCGCTTACAGCATTCTCTCGACTCATCAACAAAGCCTATTGCGCGGGAAAGGGGTGGCCCCGCTCGCATATCCCGTACCACCCGTTTCCATGATTGTTCTCAATGATTTGCGTAGGGGCAAACAGCCGACCGTCCCTGCTTTTCCTACCAGAGTTTGATAATCTCTAATCCGCGCTCACCGCAGGAAACATAGGCGTATTCCCCCGAGACGGTCACGTTCTCCGCGTAGCCGGGCGTATCGAAGCTCTGAATAATCGATGCCGACTCGACGGGAATCGCATCGATTATCTGAAGCCCCGCATCGCCGTCCGCCACGAAAAGATATCCCCCCGCGTAATCCATGGCAATGCAATCACCGGGGGTATCGACGGTGCTGACTATGTGCGCCGACGCAACCGGGGAAACATCGACAATTACTACCCCCACCGATGTGTCGCCGACATAGGCATATTGCCCCGCCACCGCGACACCGTGAGCCTTGCCCGGCGTATCAACCGTCTTCGCCAAGAATGCATTTTCCGGTACGGCTACATCGAAAATCTGCAGTCCTGATGTCCAGGCAGCCATATAGGCGTGGTCGCCGGATAAATCTATGGCATTCGCGTAACCCGGTGTGTCGATGCCCTTGACTATCTCTGACGGGCAGATGATGGCGATCTCGTGACGTTTCGCGACCTGCAGGCCGGAGGGACCATCCGCTATGAATATATAATCCCCTTCGGCCGCGACATCCATTGCACGTCCCGGCGTCGTGAGCGACGAACAGTTGAATGCATGGCCCGGCGTACTTATATGATAAAGCTCGACTCCGGCATCGCCATCGGCGAGGCAGGCGTATTCACCGGATACGGTTATATTCAGGGCATCGCCGTGATTCAGCTCCAGGTCGGTGATATTCGCCTGCTCGAGCGGGTCGATGTCGATGACCCGAATCCCGGCGCCCTCATCCGCTACATATGCATATTCCCCGGATACCGCCGCGCCATGGACATCCCATTCGGTATCCATACTGAAAACCGTTTCGTGGTAATCGGGGAAATCAAGATCGAGGATACTGAAGCCCGACCATCCTTCCGCCCAGAAGATATACGGCACGGAAACCGCGAGAGCATGCGCATCGCCGTAGCTGCCGAGGTAAAGACCCTCATAGGGGGTGTTCGTCATCTGGATAATTCTCTGGCACCAACCGGTCTCGTTATTGGTACAAAATGAGTATATATATCCCGGCGAGACAGTTATATCGGCAAACGTTACCGTGCCCTGCGTTTTTTCCAGGTGCGCGTTTTCAATCGGGTCGATGTCCACCCAGACCGAGCCCAACCCGTCGGCGGTTAAAAAAGCATACGAATCCAAGACCGCGACATCGTATGCATCCCCCTCGAGGTCGACTTCCTTGACTATAAACGCCGATTCCGGCGGGCTTATATCGATAATCTGCAAACCGTTGGGGCCGTCGGCGATATATGCATATTCGCCCGTCGCCGCGACGTCGAATGCATGCCCCGGGGTGTCGACAGTGTTGATTATGGAAGGCGCCGCGGGACTGGAAATATCGACGATGGCCATGCCTGATTCGCCGCACGCGAGGTATGCGAGGTTGCCGGATATCGCGATGCTGAGAGGCCCCTCCGCGACCGGCAGTTGCGCCAGGATATATGCCGCTTCGGGCGGTTCGACATCAATGACCGCCAGGTTGTGCGTGTCGGCTTCGCCGATATACACATAGCCTCCCGACAAGGCTATACAACCCGCATTTCCCTCGGTTTGAACATGGTTGAGCCATAAGGAATCGGCGGGCGATGAAACATCGAAGATATTCAGGCCGTTGACGCCCGATGCGATATACGAGTAATCGCCGTCGACGCAGATATCGTGCGGCGAGATTGTCAGCCATGGCATCGCTGATTCTTCCGGAACCGGCTCGGGATTCTGGCTGATGGTAATCGTAACGATGTCGTATAGGGCGAGCGTATCCGAATCCGCCGAGGTCGCAGTGATAAGCGCGTCGTATTCCCCGGGCTCCGCGCCTTCGGTATTCGTCAGCAGCGCACTCCAGGTATTTCCATCATACGGAGCCAGCCCGACCGAGATATCCCCCGTCAACTCCGGCACATAGATTTCCACGTCGTCTACGTCATCCTGCCAGTCGAGCACGTCGACATAAATATTTCCCGACGAGCCCGCGAGGGCCTGGATGTCATCCTGAATAAAATTGGAAATCTCGTATGGCTCGCGGCAATTGCCGGGCCATGCGACATCGACGCAGAAATCCACCGGGTCCCATGGGCTCGGCGCGTAAATAACAATGTTCTCGGTGTATTCGGCGTCCGGCGGGAAAACCCGCTGTGGCGCGTCTTTGGCATAGGACTTGAACGGATTTATCTGCATGCCGCCGGGGATGTCCCACAGCCCGGTCCAGTCATCGGGATTCAACATCATACGCCCGGCGTTGTTTGTATAAATTATCCCGCGGAGATCATAGGGCGTTTTTTCATACAGGTTCCACATGATTACATCCACGTCGAAGATGGAGGTTACCGGATCATATGAGTTGACGATGACCTTCAAGCAGTCCGGGCAGGCCGATTGCAGCACGAGGTAGGTCACATCGTAATGGGGTTGCGCGTTGCGCATGGCTTGAACGTGCGCGGACATGGTCGCCGGATCGAAGGTGATTTCCCACAGTCCGAACAGGCTGTGGCCGGTATCCGTGGAGGAAGTGACTTCGGCATCGAAATATTCGGTCTTCTCGGCGGGCGCCGGCCCGATTATCTGCGGCCCTGAACATCCTGTTAACAGTATGATCACAAACGCGAGGATTACCTTGAGGGTACCGGCCTTGATAAACATCGTGTAGCCTCCTCACGGAGCGGGGATTGTTGCAATTTCATTCTACCACGCGGCGTGATGATGTGAAATGCCGTTGAAAAAAGTAGGGACAGTCACCTGGAAAAAAGTAAGCATACAGGATTTGGGTAGGGCGGATTTGAGCGGCATGAAACTACGATGCGCATGAATGCTCGACGCGGAAATCCGCCCATATCGACGAGCGCGCATCACGGCTCCGCCGTCGCACAAGAGTGCGAATAGATACGCGCTACCCGATTTTTTCAACAGGCCCACTGTCCCTACTTTTTTCCAATTTTCCGAAAATATGTTAGAATATCCGCCCTTGGCTCCTTGGTCTAGTGGTTAGGACGCCGCCCTCTCAAGGCGGTAGCACGGGTTCAAATCCCGTAGGAGCTATTTAGAACGAATGAAAACCCCCGTACACGGGGGTTTTTGTTTTATAGAGGTCCAGATGTTTCGGGACACCCTTGTCCCGAAACTTATATTTAACCTTACCTCCCCTACCAATCCCGCTTGTTCGTCGAACGCGTGGCGGCGGCGTTGATCTTAGCTTCGTATTGCTTGTAGTTCTGATACCCCGCGTCGTCGTTCATCTCCTTCGCCATCTGCGTCATTTCCTTCAGATATTTCCTCGCCTCGCGAAGCTGCCCGTCTTCAATCAGGTCATCGAGATGATAATCCCTGAAATCGGGGTCCGCCGGTATTGGAATCTTCGGCCCCACCCCCGTTGGATAACCGCTTCCGCCACGGGCGACCGGAAATCCCGCGGCGCCGCCGAATCTCGCGGCCGCGTTCTTGAGCTTGCGTTCCTGTGAAGCGCTGACGATGATGAATGGGATGAAGAAAAAGATGCCGAGTAGAAATACGGCGACCGACCAGAACCAGGGGTCCATCTCGAGACGTTCCGCCTTGTGGAAAGTATAAACAGCGACTAACGCCCAGAAAATCGCGGAAGCACACGTGATGCACACGAGTGTTTCATCGAACTGGTACCCGCTGTCGTAAGGTGATGCATACATTAGCCTTCCCTTCCCAATCCAGATTATCAGGCGAATGAGCCGTCCCAATTATACACTAATGCGTAAAATCAGGGGTAATCCCGAATGCTGCTTTTTTAAGGCTTCTTTTTTTCTTTCGCACTGATTTATCATCTGAGAGCCCCGGGTAACCGAAATCGCATCATATCTGGTAGCCCGGGGTTGGAGCCATCCACAGCAGTTGCTTAATACATAATTCTGATAAGTCTGGGCATCCTCGCTACGCCCTGGATAAATGGGCTCCTACCCCGGGCGACTGCCAATCAACTGCGATCCTGCGTAAAAAAGCGCCATGCGTGACTGTCCCTGCTTTTTACAGGAAATCCATCTCGACGCCGTCATCGTGCTTCGGGGTATCTTCGCGCGCGGTGGGTTTCAGCCATTGCGGTGGGGATGTTTCGTGTTTCGTTTGCTTCGCCTTCAGTTGCGCGGCATCTATTTTAGTCATGTATGTTTCGAAATTAAGCTCGGCCTGCCTGTTACCCATTTCCCTCGCGATTTTGAGCATGTCGCGAAGGTAGTCGCGCGCGTCGGCGAAACGCGAGGCGGCCATTAGCTCTTCGAGCTTGTCATCCTTGAAGTACGGGTCCGCCTTGATGACCTTCTTCGGAGCGCGCTTCGGGGCGGGTTTCTTCGTGGGCCTGCCGCTCCAGCCATAAGTCCAGGAGTCACCGATGCTCGTGTCATCACCCCAGCCACCCCAGAACGGCCACCAGTACCAGCCGGGGAGAAACCACCACAGGCATCCCCTGTCGTAGCCGTAGCGTCCGCCGAACACACTTGCTATGACAAGGAAAATTATGAGGGTCGCGCAGTCAATGTTGCCGTAGTCGTGCAGTTGGACTTACCTCCCTTTATCCATGCGGCATCGAGCGGATTACCCGTTCCAAACGGCATCGTCCGGGTCGCCATGATGATGGGCAAGCCGTCCGCGCTGCATCGACGCATCCGCAATCCGTTTATCATAAGCCCTGTAATTCGCCTCGGTCTGTTTGTCCTTCATTTCAATCGAGATCGCGATCATCCCGGCGAGGTATTCCCGCGCTTCGCTGAGTTCTCCGGCTTCGATGAAGGCATCGAGCTTGTCATCGACGAACCCGGGCCTGGGAGCATAAGGACGCGGCGCTGTCGGCTCGGGTATGTGCTCATCTTCGGGCCTTTTGCGCCACCACTTGGGACGCGGAGTGACATCGTCATAGAAGATATCTTTATCGACATATGTCACCGGGCCGCCGCCGTTGTACCAGGGCAGGCCGACCGACCACCCGTCACCGAGAAAGCGCGTCCAGATGACGTAGAAGACAATAATCGCTATCAGGCATCCAAGTCCATATCCGTGCCCGGTTTCCAATGCCGCTCGCTCCTTGAATGGGCCTCTCTTACATTATACGACGGAATTGAGGGACAGATGTTGCATGTGCGGGATTGGGAAGGGTAGCGCGTATCTATCTCCCGCTTGGCGGGAGTTCCGAGCGAAGCGAGGAATGATGCGCGCATCACGGCTACGCCGTCGCACAAGAGTGCGAATAGATACGCGCTACCCGGCCCCTTTCCAACAGGCCAATATTACCGCTCCTCGACAGGCTCTTTCCGCTATAATATGCCCGCAGGATGTGACCGTATGAAACTCACCGACGACGAAAAAATGATGCTTGATGGCGCGCGCGGCGAACCCGTCGCCCGGGCGCTCGATTACCTCGTGCAATTTGCCGATGCATTCGACGTCGAGCGCTTCATCGATGTCATCTACGCCCATTACCCCGCCGAGATGTCCATCTATCGCGGCACCGTCGAGGACGCCGTCGACTATGCTTCCACCGGCGCGCGGGTTTGCATCCCAACCACGTCATCCACCCTCGCATGCGACCTTGACAAGTGGGACGCCCAGGGATGCCCGAAACCGCTCTACGATTTGCAGGCACGCGTGGTCGATGCCCACCGCGCGATGGGAATCCTCGGCACTTACACCTGCACGCCGCAGCTTCTCGGGTTCATCCCCCCGCGCGGCTCATACATCATCAGCGTCGAATCATCCGCCATCATCTATTTCAATTCCGTACTCGGCGCGCGCACCAATCGCGGCGGGGTGTTCACGCGATACTCCGCCGTCACCGGCAAATACCCGCTGATGGGATACCTGCTCGATGAAAACCGCCGCGGGACGCATCGCATCGAAATCGACCTCGAACCCGGCGAGCTGAAATCCACCGCCGATTATTCCGCGCTTGGATTCGCCGCCGGCGCGTTCGTCGGAAGCGAAGTACCGGTGTTCACGCGGCTCGGATGTCCGACGCATATCGACATGCTCGCACTCGGCGCCGCGCTCGCCACATCGGGTTCGGTCACTCTTTTCCATGCGCCGGGACATACCGCCGAAGCCGCGAGCGTGGAGGATGCATTCAAGGGGCGCGAGCCGAAGGACTCGCTTCGAATCGGCGCGAAGGAAATCGCCGATGTCTACGACAAGCTGACGAATATCGCGCCCGGGGCGAAGATAGATTTCGTGACGCTCGGATGCCCGCATTACGACCTCGACCAGGTGCGTTATGTCGCGGAATGGCTGAAGGAGCGGGATGCGAAGGTGCATCGCGATGTCCGCACCTGGATATGCACCAACCGCATGACCCGGCAGGCCGCGACATGGCATGGGTATTCGCAAACCATCGAGGATGCCGGCGCGCTTCTCGTATGCGACTCATGCCCGGTCGAGAGCCACATGCGCGCGTCTACGTGCAATGAGTACGGCCTTACGGTGCCGAATGTCGAGGCGATGGTGACCGATTCATGCAAGATGGCGCGCTACGTCGGCGATTTGATAGGCTGCAAAACCGCCCTCGCGAACAGGGATAGATGCCTGGAAGCGGCGGTTGCGGGGCGATTATAAATCGCCACAAAAAAACCGCGGCGAATACCGCGGCTCCTTCGAAAATTCAAATTCAATCCTTAGTCCACTTCCACGATAGTACACGTACGATAGAATATATCCAGCGTACCCGTATCCCCCTCGGCCTGGTACGCGAATGTAATACCGCCCGCGCCGTTGGGATATATATCGGGCAATCCCGCATTTGCATGCACGTTCACCTGCACGGGGTCGCTGAATTCATCATCCGCGTCCATCTTCCACTGGCAGTAAACATCCCCGCCTGTTTCATAGCTCAGGAAAATGAAATCGTCGCCGAACGCCTCCGCGGCGGCTGCCTCGGTATCGCTCGGGTCGTCGGACGATGTCGTCGCATTGGATACGGCGGCGAAATCCCAGCTCGCGCCATCCGTCGAAACGCCGTATATCAAATCGCTGTCCGAGCCAACCCCCGCCCTGAACGCAACAAGCAGCCTGTCGGCGTCATCCACCCACAAGCCGGGGTCGGGAGTGGTGCTATAACCCCCGGTACCGCCGTTGAAAATCGTGTCGTCATCGGTCCATGAAGTCCCGCTGATGTCATCCGACGAAAGCATGTGCACCGTACCGCCTGCTCCTTCGGTCCAATAAAGCAGCCTGCAGATTCCGTCCGATGTCTTTCCGGACGAGCGCGGGGTGCTAAGCCATCCGCCCGGGATGTTGATGTATTCGGTGCCGCTGTATACGGGCCAAGTCCCGGTACCGCCCTGGTTGGGTAAATCCCCGCGGCGCATCCTTATCACATTGCCGCTGTCGCCGAACATCATCGGGTATCCTTCGCTCGTGTACAACATCTCCCCCGCATGCGCCACCGACGTGCCCGAATGCGAACCGCACAGGCTGTTGTTCTCCGGGGAATACGGCAGCTCGAACGGAAGCCGTCCCAGCGTATGCCCGGGGGGATTATTGTATGTGAACCAGAGATAGCCGTCGGGTCCGTCGGTAATCTTCGCGTTGAAGGAATTGTCATATCCGCCATGGCTGTTCCAGTAACCGAAATGCCCGGCGAAGCCGAATGTCTGCCCGTTGTCGGTTGAATACGATTCCCTTGGATAATTCACCCGAAATTATTAGATGTTAACAGCGGGTTTTTATTAGCGCGCCTGTCCGTGAAATACATCTTGCCCGGCTTTCAGCGCCGTTTGACGGCCCACGATGCCATTGAAAGCCTGTTTTGCTGATATAATTAACCGCATCATTGAGATTTGGAAGGGCAACAATGCCGACCATGAAATGCCGCGGTGTAGTCAAGGGACGAGTCGAAGCAGAAGCGCTCGTATGTAAAAATGCGTTCAGCTTCCTCGGCGACGTCGACATGGACACCGGCGTCATCATCGCGAGGGGACACGAGCACGAAGGCAAATCCATCGCGGGAAAAATCCTCGTCTATCCCGAAACCAAGGGCTCGTCGGGAGGATGCGTAGTGTTGATGGTACTCGCGAAGCTGGACAAACAGCCCGCGGCAATCGTACTCGAAAAAGCCGCCGACCCGAACATCGTCGAAGGGGCCATCATCTCCGGCATCGCGCTCGTATGCGAACCCGATATGCCGATTGCGGCCATCCCGAACGGCGCGGTGATTACGGTCGACGCGAATGAAGGAGCGATCGCATACTGATATGGACAAACCCCGCCACAATCCCACATTCGATGCACAAGCCTTCTGCAGGGAGAATTTCCTGCTCGATGCGCACTCCGACATTTTCTGGCACGTCGATGAAACCGGCTACGATATCCTCTCTCTCAACACCGAGCGCCATTTCGACATCCCGCGCGCAAAACAGGGCGGACTCGATGTCATCGTGACCGCTGCCTGCTACGACCCCGCGCACCAACAGGTCGGCGACCCCGGCGAATATATACTTCACATGATGAATTTGATGAACGACACCGCCGCGCGCTCCGGCGGCACATTCGTCAAGCTCGCATCGAAAACCGACCTGCGGGCATTCGCGCCCGACGACAAGCGCCTCGGGTATATCATCGCGATGGAAGGCGCCGCCCCGCTGAAAGGCGACATCGCCGGCTTCGATAAATTCTTCGACGAAGGCATGCGCCTGCTTACGCTGACCCACAACGCGTCCAACGAAGTTTCCCAGGGTGTCGATGAAACCGAAAGCCCCTACTTCATCTCCGGCTTCGGGTGGGAACTCATCGCCGCGTGCGAGGAGAAAGGTGTGCTCATCGACGCCGCACACCTTCATTCCGAAAACATCAAGTACCTCCTCGACTTCCTCGCCCGCCCGTTCACCGTATCCCACACCGCGTGCCGCGCGCTCGTCGACAACCGGCGCAATATACACGACGACCACCTCTTCGAGCTCGGACGTCTCGGATGCGTCGTCGGCATCGACCTGATTCAGCTGCATATCAAGTCCGGCCCGGACCATTTGAGTGCGACCATCGATGATTTCCTCGACCACATAGAGCACGCGGTCGAAGTCGCGGGGATTGACGCGGTCGGCATCGGCTCCGATATGGACATCATCCACCCGCTGCCGAAAGGCCTGACCGATGCGTCATCCTATCCAGCCATCGCCGCCGGCCTCTACGCGCGCGGGTTCGATGAAGAGGGCATCGCGAAAATCATGGGCGGCAATTTCCGCCGCCTGTTTCTTGATATGCTGCCGGGATAAATTCCTGGTGCCACGGGCACGCGAGTCTTCGAGCTTGCCCGTGTCTTCGGCCGCTCGCTAATGGTCGCGGTTCGGTTGACTTGTAAAAGCCAAACTCGGTGTGGCACGGACAAGCGTCAACCAGTTTTCATCATACTGCCACGACGTCTGAAGCTTGTCCGTGTCTTGGTCCCCTCCCTCACGGTCGGGGCTCGGGCTCTCTTCGAGCTTGCCCGTGATGAAAATTGAATAAATGTAACCCGCGAATCCCATTTCGCGGGCACTATCCCGGGTCAGAGGTACGCCATGTATGAAATAACCGTTATTGAACATTTCTGCGCCGCGCATTTCCTGCGAGAATACAAGGGCAAATGCGAATCGATGCACGGGCATAATTACCGCGTCGAGTTCAGCGTTATAGGTCCCGACCTCGACAACGCCGGCATGCTCTATGATTTTAAAAAGGTGCGCGCCGTGCTTCATGAATTGCTCGAACAATGGGACCACACGGTGCTCAACGATGTCGAGCCGTTCGGGAAGATCAATCCCACCGCGGAGAACATCGCTCGCGAAGTCTGCCTCGGCATGGTGAAACGCCTCGATTTGAAATCCGCTCACGCCGCGAGATGCGATGTGTGGGAGACCGAACGCTCCCGCGCGGGATTCTCGGTCGGAATCGCCGGGTAAGCCGCCGGGCGAAAATATCCAATCCGATTAATGAATATTAGCCCCTCCGGCGATGTTTTCCCTGATATTAAGTAAGTAGCACTAAGGCGGAATCGGGTAGAAGGCATGATTCCAATAGCAGCGTTGGGGCTTACAGCCATTGCGGGTATCCTTTATCTCGTGCTCCTGGATTACCGGGCGCGGCGTAAGCGCACGGGGAATCTTTATGCCCCCCGGACGACAAGCGAGCGCATCGCCGAAGGCATCACCGCGCGCGCGTCGGGACGCGAACCTGTCACCCCGCTTATCATGGGACATCCCCCCGAGATAGCCCGCGACGAACACGCGGGCGAACTCGGTGAAGCGCCCGAAGGGCCCCACCTTCCCGATGCGATCGCCATCGGCACGCTCCACGACCACTTCCCCTTGAATCCGGAGTGGGAAGGCTGGCTCTATCTTCCGGCAAAGCTCAGCCGCGTGACGTTCGACGATATCGACTACCACGTTCACAGCCTCAGCCAGCTTCCGTCGAACAACTTCCCCGCGCTCAAGGAAATCGAGCGCGACGGCTCTTCGGCGGATGATGTCTGCAGGATCATACAGAGCGACTGGAACCTCTCGGTGCGCATTCTCAAGCTTGCCAACTCGGCTTTTTATTCGATGAACGAAGAGGTCAGCGACGTCAAGCGCGCGATAACCCTTCTCGGATTCGAGACCGTGCGCTCGCTTATATATGTCAACATCATACTCGACAGCCTCGGGCAGGATTTCGGCCCGATATCGGCGCGCCCGATATTCCAGCATTGCCTCGCGACGAGCTGCGCCGCGACATTCTTCGCCAACGGCGGCAACCCGGCATCGCGCAATCTCGTCGCCACCGCCGGGCTGTTTCACGACATCGGGAAGCTCGTATGCGCCAAGATAAACCGGTTGAAGACCGAAGCCGCCCTCGACGCCATCGACAAGAACAACGCGTTCGACTACACGCAGCTCGAAAAATTCGGCATAAGCCATTACCTCATCACCAAGCTGCTCCTCGATATGTGGCATTTCCCCGCCGCCCTGACCGGTTCGATAATCGGGCTCGCGCCGCACGCGCCGGTCATGACCCACGATGCGCGGGCCTTGAAGAACGCGAACCTTTTCGCGTCGCACATCGGCTACACCGCATGCGGCACGGAGATGGATACCACCGACTGCAACTTCAGGATGTCGCCGGAGCGCGAATCGCAACTCGCGTCGGACATCCGCTCGAAAGTCGATATCTTCACCAAAATTTGAATCTGTGATGTATCCGTTTATCCCTTATTCTTTATACGTAGAGACGCATGGTGCCACGGG
>CAZSPL010000051.1:13878-18706 GCA_964608735.1 uncultured Planctomycetota bacterium
ACGCGAGTCTTCGAGCTTACCCGTGTCTTTGTCTCTATCATTCAACTAAACCCGTGTGCCACGGTCAAGCGTCGGCCAACCCTCCTCGCCCCGCCAACCCTTACGAAGCTTGCCCGTGTCTATGTCCCCTCCCTGACGGTCGGGGCTCGGGCTCTCTTGATTTTTTTTCGCATTAAAAAACAAGCATGTGTGGCACGGGCAGTTTCTCACACGATCCCGGGTGGCACCCTTTTACCGCGCTTGCCGTACATACTTGCCCTTTCAATGCAGAAAATTGCGCGGGAAAGGGGTGGCCCTCGATTAACCCATCCCTCTCTTTCTACTCAAACTTCCCGAACAACCCCTCCGCCCGCTTCGGATCAACCCCCCGATCACGCAACGGATGCTCGATCCCCTTCAGCACTATCCCATCGTATGCCTCGCGCTCCTCGCGATAAATTATGCCAAGGGGGATTTTCTCATCATCCCTCATCACCAGTTCCAGCGCCGATGCCCTGTTCGACGGGTCATAATCATCGCCCAGTTCATAGCAATGCTCGCTGTAATATTTATAAGTCTTCACGTGATCCCACGTAACGCACGGCTGAAGCACATTCAGAAGCGCGAATCCACGATGCGTTATCGCGGCTTTCAACATGGCCGCGAGATGCTCCCCCTTCCCGCTCGTTGACTGCGCTACGAATGTACACGACTGCGATATCGCCAGCGCGAGGGGATTCATCGGGCGCGATGCCACGCCGCCGGGATTCACTTTCGTCACGCGTCCCGCCTCGGTCGTCGGCGACGCTTGCCCCTTGGTCAACCCGTAAATATGATTGTCATGCACCACGAGGGTCATGTCGATATTGCGCCGTATGGCATGGATGAAATGATTCCCGCCTTCGCCGTACGCCCCGCCGTCACCTGCATGGACGATCACCGTCAGATCGTCCGCCGCGAGCTTGATAGCCTGTCCCGACGCGGCCTCCCTTCCGTGAAGCCCGTTATATGTATTCACTCTCATATAATGCGGAAGCTTCGGCGCCTGCCCTATCCCGGTCACGATAGCAACCCGGCGCGGTTCGAGGTCCAGTTCGACGAGGGCGTTCTTCACGGCATCGAGTATCGGGAAATTCCCGCACCCGGGACACCATGCGATTTCAACATCGCTTTTATAATCTTCTATCGTAACGCTCATCGCGACACCTCCTCTTTGATTCGGCCGACAAGCCACTCGACATCGAACGGCCTGCCGTCGAGCCGGGTTATCTTCCCGTCCGCGCCGCGCAATGCCGTCTCCCTCAGCAACGCGTCTATCTCGCATCCCGCGCTGTTGTCAATCGCAATGACCCTCGATGACTCGTCGAAAATCCTGCGGATCGCGCTCCCGTCCACCGGCCACATGGTTCGCATGTGCATCATTCCGAGCGGCACGCCTTCCTCCCCGAGACGCACCCACGCTTCGTAAACCGTCTCGAAACTACTCCCCCAGCTCACAAGCAGCGGATTCCCCGCCCGGTTCCCATAAATTTCCGGCTCGCGCGCGATTTCCCTCGCCACCGTCGCGGCTTTCCTCAACCTCTTGGCGGCCATGCGTTCGGCTATCCCTGCCGCCTCGATCATATGCCCATCCTCATTATGCTCATCCGAATCGACGATTACCGTATGCTTCGAAATCCCCGGCGCGGCTATCGGCGATATCCCCGTATCGGTCTGGGCATAGCGCTGGTAATGCTCCATCGCGTTCAGAGCATCGGCTGTAATACAATATCTCTCGCCCGGAAGCCCGTCCGTGACGAACGGTTCCACTGTCGCGAAGCTGTCCTGCAGAAGCTGGTCGGTGAGTATTATCACCGGCACCTGGTATTTCTCCGCCGTATCGAACGCCCGCGCGGTGACATCGAAACAATCCGGTACGTTCTTCGGCGCGAGTATCACCCGCGCGAAACTCCCATGCCCGGCGTGACGCACGAAATTCAACTCCCCCTGCGCGGTACGCGTGGGAAGTCCCGTCGCGGGCCCGGGACGCTGGGCGAGCACTATCACCGCGGGAACTTCTATCATCCCGATGTTCGAGAGCCCTTCCACCATCAGCGCGAATCCGCCCCCCGACGTCGCCGTCATCGCGCGCGCCCCGGCGTATGACGCCCCCGCGACATAATTGATGGCCGCGACTTCATCCTCCGCCTGTTCGACTACCACTCCCGCTTCGAGTCCCCATTGCGCGAGGTTGGTCATGATACTGGTCGCCGGGCTCATCGGGTAGGCCGCAACGAATGTGACTCCGCCCGCGACGGCCCCGAGGGATATCGCATCGCCGCCCGAAAGCCACATCCGCCCGGACTTACCATCCCCCGCGGGCATCCGGCAGCGCTTGCCCGCTTCTAAATCAGCGCCCGCTTTATAACCGAGTTCGAACGCCTTCAGGTTTATCTCAAGAAGTTTATCGTTACCGCCGAATGCATCCCTCACGGCCCCCATGGCGATTTCCCTCTCAAGCCCCGCAAGTCCCGCTATCACGGCGTATGCGACCGTGCTCATCGCTTTCAACGACCCGGCTTCCTGCGCGAGTCCCGCCAGCGCGAACGGAGCGCGTTTCGGATGTTCCCACTCCGGCGCGGCCGTAATGACGTTGCCATCGCCGATGCCATCGCCGAACTCGCCGAGGGCATCCTTCGTCAACGCGATGAGCACTTCCGTCCGGTTGGTCACGCCGCACAGACGCCGGTCGGCGATACGCACGTGGCTGAAATTCAACCCCCCGCGTATCCGCGACTCCGCATCGTTGTAGCTGTATGCAAACAGGCCGCATCTCGTCACGGCACGTCCGAGAAGCTCGGTCGCGGTCGCCATCCCCTGGCCCGCCGCTCCCGCAATTCGGATATTCAATTCACGCAAAAGCTCCGTCCTCCTCAAAGTACATATATTTCCCAATGGTCTCCCGATGTCCCCCCGATGTTTCGGGACACCCTTGTCCCGAAACCCACCTTTACACCCTTGTCCCGAAACCCACCTTTACACCCTTGTCCCGAAACTCCCGTAACAACCCAACACTACCCCACTTCCTCCGGGAACATCAGCTTGAGCCTCGTCTCTTCGTTACCCTTGATTACCACGCCATCGCGCGCGCTGATGATCCCCTCGACTTCCGCCTCGACGCGGTAGATCCCCTCCGGGAGCTCGAACGCCCAGTCCGGACTCTCTTCACCTTCTTGCGTCCAGTGACGCTGATACCTTCCGTGGTTATCGTAAATGCGCACGAGCCCCCATGCGTCGCGGCCGTTATCGGTGCGAAGTTCGACGATGAGGTAGCCGATCTCGATGGTGAATGAAAATTCGACCGTACGCTGGTCCCCCTCGGTGATGTAAATCGTCTGCTCCAGACGCTGGTCGCCCACTTCGGCTGTTACGGTGTATGTGTCGGGCGGAACCTGTATGTGATAATACGTTGCATACGCCGCCTCCCCCATGAGGAAGCCG
Source organism: uncultured Planctomycetota bacterium (assembly GCA_964608735.1). Classification (GTDB taxonomy): domain Bacteria; phylum JAJVIF01; class JAJVIF01; order JAPKYR01; family CAZSPL01; genus CAZSPL01. Next base: position 17,338 of record CAZSPL010000051.1, read on the forward strand.
TCCGATGCATACACCTTTATATTGCCGTTGATGGGAACGGACTCCACCGTGTTTAGATCGACTTCGATGATTGACTGACTGATGGGTATCACGATCTCGATGTCGTCGCGGGAGCGGTATGTCACCACGACGCCCGATTCGGTGTACGACCTTCCGCCGGAGGACCCCTCGATGTCATATGTGCCTTCCGGGAGCGAAACGCTGAACTCTTCGCTCGGGCCTCCCTCGTAGACCACCGTCCGGTTGACATCGGTGACTTCAAGCATCCCTTTTATCGGGTTAAGGAGCGAGTCGAGAAGAGTTACGCGCACATTCCCCGCGCGGGGCGAGAAGACGACGCTCACCTTCCCGGCGCTCGTGCTGTCTATGGTGAACGGCCCGGCATCCTTCGTCTCGCCCATATATTTCACCTTGATGGTGTATATCCCGGCGGGAAGCTCGGTGATAAGCGCCGATGTGTCATATGCCGCGCGCACCGGCTCGCCGGATACGTCATACACGAGTATCTCCGAATTCAATGCCGTGCCGTCGCCGTCGTATACATAGACCGAGAGATTCCCCGAGAAATCGTTTATCGATTTGGTGAGGGTATCCTTCAGGTTCTGCATGTTGTCTATGTCGTACACGCGTCCGCCCGCCGATTTGGCAATGGCGTTGAACTCGGCGGAGATGTCCTCGTTGATGTCGATGCCGTAGAAATATACCCTCGGCGCGCCGGGATTGTTCTCGTAATAATACTGGAGGTCTTCGAGATTCTGCCCGCCGTCGTCGAGGCCGTCGGTTATCACCAGCACGATATTGTTGCCCGCGTCATCGGGGAAATCATAGAGGCATTCCTGCAGGGCGTGGTAGAGCGAACGCTCGCCCCCCGGCTGCTGCTCTTTTATTTTTTCGATGAGGCTGTATTTGCTGAGAAGTCCCATGCCGGCGACGAGGTCGGAAGTGTAATACTGCGCACCCGCGCGGCCGCCCATCACGCGCAGCGCGAACTTGTAGTTGTCGGGGGCCTCGTTCACGAAATCCAGCAGCGCCGATTTCGCCGCGCCGAGCTTGGTGGTCTGGTCGACCTGGCGCTTCATGGTATCGGAGCAGTCGAGGATGATTTCGATGTATGTCGTCCCGCGGTTCTGGATATTTTCGGATGTGGCCCCGCTGCTCGGGATGTTACCGCTGTAAGTGCCCTGCGCCATCCCGTCGGTGGGAAACAGCAGCAGAAGCATCAATATGAATAATGGAAAAAGCCGTCGCATTCAACATCTCCTCCTCTCAGGCATACTCGCTTAATATTAACACAAATCGGGGCCTGTCCCTCTACGGGGCCTGTCCCTCTACGGGGCCTGTCCCTCTACGGGGCCTGTCCCTCTACGGG
>CAZSPL010000052.1:0-18555 GCA_964608735.1 uncultured Planctomycetota bacterium
AACCAGGTCTCATCCATCGGCTCACTGGTCGAATAGTAGACGTTATAGACCACATCCCCGCCCAGGGAATCGGGGTCCGTTGCCGTTCCGAATTCAACCTCAACAAAACCGTCACCGGAATTTGCCTGCTTTATACCGCCCGGGAATTCATCCCAGGCGGGCGGCAGATTTATCGGAGTTGCTATCCTGACAAATTCATTATCGTCTTCCTTACCGAGCCCGTCCCTGGCCCTTACACCAAACATATACCCAACACCGTTATCAAGTTCGGTAACCAAATGTGGACTTCCGGCGAGCCCTTCTATCTTTGTCGCCGTCTCCCAGTTGAAGTCAAATAGCTCATCGTAATAGACCGTATATGTTACCGGTTCATCGTCATCTATCGCCTCGCCCCAGAAAACGGATACCTGGAACGGGCCTGGAACCGCATCGATTATCCCAATATCATTGACCCATTCCGGTGGATTATTAGACGCAACAGGTGTTGCGGGCAGTTCGTTGATATTGCCATCTTCAAGGCCGAGGGCGTCCATGGCCCGTACGCCGAAAAAATATTCCTCGCCATTCTCGAGGCCTGTATATAGATACGGTGAACCGTCGATATCCTGCTGAGGTTCCAGCGCCTCAAATTCAATCGGCGAATGCGTGGACATGTATATCGTATACACGACCGGAAGATCGGCATCGATCGCGGTCCCGTAATAAACCTGGACCGCTTCATCCAGCGGGACCACGCTCACGATACCATCCGACCCGAACACCCACTTGGGCGGCTGATTCACATATGGTTCCACGGTGACATCGACGTAATCGTACAGAATCTGGGGTTTATCCATGCTCTTTGCCTGTATTTCCAGCCTGTATGTTCCGACCGCGGCCTCGTATTCGTTGGAAAACGACCTCGACCAATGGTTTTCGCCCTGGTCGTACATCTCAAGGGTCGTCGCACCGCCGCCAAGCGAGGATATGTCGAGCTGAACATATTCGAGGTCATCCTGCCAGTCGAAAACATCGCAGCTTACGGTAGCCTGGTTTGGCGACTTCTCGTTCAGGACTCCTTCAACTTTTTCGTTGGAGATATCATAAGGGTCCTTCATATTACCCGAGTAAGACATGTCAACCGCGAAATTTATATCGAAATTCTTCGGCGGTGGAAAATATATGTAGAAAATCCGGCTGTCGCTTATGCCGCCCGGGAACGCCCGTAGAGGGTCCTCGATCCTGAACGCCTTGAACGGATTCTTGTGCTTCGGGTCATTGGGGTCATGCATCGTCGTATAGGCATCGGCGTTCGTAAGCTCCCGCGGATCCGCCCCACCGATAAACGGTATGCCGCGAACATCGTAGCCCGTCAAGTCGGTGGGATTCTTCAAGGTTATCTTGATCGTGTAGATATTTGTGTCGGGATCGACCCCCTGCACCAGCACCTTGAGGCAGTCATTGCATGCAGGCGGCAAGACATATGGCTTCACATTGTAGTGAGCCTCAGCGGAGCGCGACTGCGCGACATCGACGAAGCCTGTTGCCGGATCATATGACAGGTGATACATCAGCAGCAGGACATGCCCGTCCTGCAGGCCGGTCGGCACCCCGGCTTCCGGGTCGTTCAACGCGGATGCCACCCCGCTGGACAGGTCGGAAACCTGTTCCTCGGAACCGCGGCCATCCGGCGCCTGCGCAGGGATATCCTTGGGCAGGTCGGGGATGAGCGGGCTCCCGCCCCCGGAGCATCCGTTAAATACCATGAAAATCAGAAACAAGCCTGTGATGTAAACCGCCATGCGCTTCATGATGCATTCACCTTCCGATGAAATTTCGTCGAGGGGCACACAACCATGCCCTGCCGGTATGACCTGAGCCTTCCGCCGGGTGCATACAATCTTTCAGTTCAATAAGATTATATAATGATTTCGACCCGGCATCAAATGGGTTCGAGTCTTATTCGTGAAAGCCCGGATTCCCGCCTGGAAGTTTGCCGCGTGTCCTCTTAACACGCGCGCGGATACGAGTATATCCATCCACTTAATCTCATATTATTATATCAGGTTTCCCGGCGTTCCGCCTTTGGCCCGCCGGAATCGACCAAAAAAAAGCGCGGCATTCGCCGCGCGGGATTTCAATCACCAATCGCCGGTACAGCCGGTTCTTCCACGTTTTCGGGCGGAGCGACCTTGGCAAGCTTCTCGCGACCCGCAAGGAGTTCACTGACATCAGGATCATTAAGCATGTAAATCGTATCGTCCCCGGTGACTGAGCTATAGTATTTACCCGCTTCTGAAGCATCGCCGATGGTCAGTTCGAATGTGCCCTCGCTTCCTTCCGCCACGATCTTCTTGACGGACGAGGCCAGGCCCGTTTTCTCGGGCGGTACGTTCGTCGGGGCGAAATCAGTGGCCTTGAGAGTGCTAAGCTTGCTGACGAGGCTGTCAAGCCTCACCTTGTCGACTTCCCAGTCCTGACCATCCACGCTCCACTCACCATCTTCACCCCTGGTGAATGCCAGATCGCCGTCAGGGGTTCCATAGAGCGTAATATGGCTGATGCCGGCGGGATCGAAAAAGAAGATGGTCTTGTCGCGCCAGGCTTGGAACGGCTTGCCGACGAGGTTACGCCATCCGCCTTTTATCCTGTACACTTCGTCGCTGTCTTCGCTGAAACGTATATAATTTTCAGTAGAAAGCTGATCGGCGGCATTGCCAACCAGGAAATGCGCCAGCTCCGCGCCGTCCAGATCCCGGACATCAACATCAAATGCAAGAATTGAGCTCACCTGGAACTGGTTGTGCTTTTCCTTATCGGTGCTTACGCGGATACCGTGCGGCATCTCCTTTATCATCTTAAGGACGCCGTCCACAACCTGGGATTCGTCGGCGCGATAATAGTGAAGCTTCTTCTCGGGCGCCTTGGGTTCATTTCCGGCTTCGACTTCCACAATCCCTTCCGCTTTCAATTCACCATCCGGTTCATCTATCTGCTTTTGCCCATCGGACGGCTCTTCGGTCGCGACCTCTTCGCCGGCCTCCACGGGCTCCGATGCCGCTTCCTCTACGGCCTCCCCCATCACCGGATGCTCTCCCCCGTTGGCGACCATCCAGTAACCCGCCTCTTTCTCGAACTTCACAATCCCGGTCTGAAGTCCCGTAATGGTGATGCTCGCCGCGGCATCAGGATTGAAGTCCGGGAATACTAGAGCTTCCTCCTGCGACTTGCGCTCTTCCATGGCGCGCTCCTGCCCATGGTTCTTCGAGATATATATCGCCAGGAGGACGATAAATAAACCAATCATAATTATAAAGCCGGCTTTGTTACGCAATTCTTGTTCCACCTCTCCTGTATGCTACTGCACCTCAGCCGTTTTCGCCTCGACGAGTTTCCTGGTTTGCGCGCGCAGGATGAATCGTCCGAAACCTATCAGCGAAAGAAGGATGGGCACGAGGAATATTCCGGAAAACCTGATAAGGCTCTTCTCGCCGTCCGTAAGGTCGGGCTTCAGGGGCCTGTCGGTGACCGTCCGCGAACGAAGCGCCGAAAGCCCTCCGCCAAGGTTCAGGCTGTCGACCATGTTCATGAGGAATATTTCGTTCGGCGAACTCCTCCCCGGCGCGATAGCCATGTCCGAGAACGCATGCGAACAGCCGATAAGAACGATATCGGTCGGTACGCTGGTCTTGATTATCTCTCCTTGCCAGGCCGGTACGGATACTCCTTCGGTATCCTCGACCACGGGAATTTCCCTGTCGGCAAAATATGACGTGAACACGCCGCTGAGGATGATGCCGAGATCATACTGCGACGGTTCCCCTTCGGGGGGCTTGTAATTCCTCTCCTGGAACGGCGTCGGGTCGAGACTTATCGGCTCGTCCATCGTATAAGTTTTTTCCGAAGTCTTGAAAATCGATGTCGCGGTGACATCGGCGCTCAGCTTATCATTCAGCGCTTCAACCGGCGACGCCCACGGGAGGATGAACGATTCGATGTCGGATGTGAAGGCCAGGTCGCCGAAGTAGCCTTGAACCACTTTCGGCCAGAGGGGATACCAGATCTGGACGAACGGGTTGTTCGATGGAAGATTATGGCTGTTCTGCAAATCGAGAACCAGCTTGTTGTCAACCTTGAGCCCGTAATGGGCGATGAAATCAGCCCATGGCGTGGGGGCTCTCCTCGCCCGCTGCTGTAATCCGCCCTGTTGGAGGTCAATTTCTATCGTGTCAAGCAGGAGAACGACCTTGCCCCCGCGCATGATGAACTGGTCGAGAACCGCCTTCTCCTTCGAGCCGAACGATGCCGGGCTGATGACAATAAGCGTTTTCACTTTATCGGGTACGGGGTCCCCCCGCGACAGGTCGACATCCATGACATCGTACTGCGTCCTCAATGCCGCGCCCAAGCCCGAAAACCCGCCATCCTGGCTCATCGGCTGCATGCCGGCGCCCGCGAATACGCCAATCGTCGGTATATCCTTGGCGGTTAATTTCATGATTGCGCGCGTGAGCCTGTATTCAAGTCCCTGCAGATCGTCGAGTTGTATCGCCTCATCCTCGGTGCCGAAACTGACAAGCAGCCCGAGATAGACCTGTGCGAATTCGGTGCGCCCTTTCTCGACAACCGTCGCCTGGACCGGCTGTATCCCGCGCATGGCAAGCGCCTGGGCCGACTGCTGGTCTTCCGGGTCGGGATGCTCCTCGCGAAAGACGAAATTGGAATTTGCGCTCGCCTTGTACTCCTCGATTATATCCAGGACATCCTTGCGGATGCCCTTGATCTTCGCGGGTAAATCCGTGGAAGTATAAAGCGTGACACGCAGCTCATCGGGAAGGTTGGCCACGACATCGCGGGATGACTGATGGATAGTGAACTCCTTGTCCTTGGTGAGATCCCAGCGGAAGTGGGCATCCGACGCAAGAATATTTATCAGTATCAGGATCCCGAGTACTATCGCGATCTCCACGATGTGGGCGGTAGCTTTAGTCATTTTACTGAACATGTTTAAAGACCTCAGCCCGGAAACTTGAATTCAAAACCATAACTTCTCTTCTATACATCTCTCTCGTTTAGCGCCATTTACGCGACTCCACCGAGCGCATCGTCAGGAACAGGAAGAAGAATATCAGCGACAGGTAGTAAAGTATGTCGCGGAAATCCACCACCCCCCGCCCGATCGATTGGAAATGCCCCCCAAGCCCGACGAATGCGAAGAACGGCTGTACGAGTTTCGGTAATTTCATGAGAAAGACGTCATTCTCGATTAAAAGCAGCACGGCGAGAAAGACGATGGTGATAATCAGCGCGATTATCTGGTTATCGGTGAGGCTCGAGAAGTAAATCCCCACCGCGAGATAAGCCGCGCCGAGTAGTATGGCCCCGATATACCCGCCCCATATCGGCCCCATGTCCGGGGGAACCTCAGCCGCGCGGACGCATATCAACGCGAGCGGGAAGCTCAGCGCCACGGGGATAATGAGGAACGCGAGAGCCGCGAGATATTTGCCCATCATGACTTCCCAGTCCTTGACCGGGAGGGTCATCACGACTTCCATCGTACCCGCGGCCCGTTCCTCCGCCCAGAGGCGCATCGTCACGGCAGGCACGAAGAACAGGAATACCCACGGAAGCAGCGCGAAGAATCCGCGCATATCAGCCTGCCCTATCTCGAAGAAACCGGTGAAGAACAGGATACCGGTCACAATGAGAAAAACATCGATGAAAATATATGCCACCAGGCTGTTGAAATAGTAACCAATCTCCCTTTTGAAAATCGTCTTAACCCTATTCATCCTCATCACCCCCCGCTTTTTTGCCCGAACGGTGTCCGGTTTTCCCCTTGGTCAGTCGCAGGAATGACTCCTCGAGCCGTGCTTCCTCCCTGCTCAGATGCGTAAGCTTGAATCCGCCCGTGACGGCAAGGTCGAATATTTTTTCGCTGATATCATCTTTCGTTCCGCTGCTGAGCACGAAGGAGTAGCCGCCGTTATGTTTCCCCTCTTCATATTTCTCGATTGTCTTGAAGTTCGACAGGTGCTCGCGTATGCGGGAGACATCGCCAAGGAATGTCACATAATAAATATCCGCGCCACGCGACATGCGTCCGAGTTCCTCGACGGTGCCCTCGGCTGTTATCTTGCCGTCGCTGATGATGATCGCCCGGTCGCATGTGACCTCGACTTCCGACAGGATGTGCGTAGACAATATGACGCACTTCTCCCGGCCTATCCGCTTGATGAGTTCCCGTATCTCGCGGTTCTGCTTCGGGTCGAGTCCCGATGTCGGTTCGTCGAGGATCAATATATCCGGGTCGTGGATTATCGCCGCCGCCAGTCCGAGCCGCTGGCGGTATCCCTTCGAAAGCTCACCGATATTCTTGTGGATGACCCCCATAAGGCCGCAGACGGATATCATTTCCTTCAGCCTCGACTGGCGGTCTTCCTTGCTCATCGAATGCATGTCCGAGATGAACCGCAGGTAATCGAGCACGCCCATGTCGGCATAGAGCGGCGCGCCTTCGGGAAGATATCCAATTGACGCCCGCACCTGCAACGGCTCCTTCAGGATATCGTACCCGTCGACGATGGCCGTTCCCGAATCTGGGCTCAGGAAACATGTGAGGATGCGCATGGTTGTGGTCTTCCCGGCCCCGTTGGGACCGAGCAGCCCCACCACTTCGCCTTTCTCCACGGTGAAGCTGACATCGTTCACCGCTTTCGTCGGACCGAATGATTTGAAGAGATTTTTAGCTTCGATCATCTTTCAAAGCATCTCCGGTTTATTTATATGCTCAGAAACCGTCCCCCACTGTCGACCCGCCGGTTAACCCGGCAGTCCAGATGGAACTATACAGGCTTTTCAAAATAACACGAAAAGTCCAAATCTCAACTAAAACAAGGCTCGTTGGGATTGAACTTCCATGTTTAAAACAACGAATTAGTCAATATGGTAGCTGAATAGACCTTCATTCACAAGGCACATATGTAATGCCTAATGTTGATTAATGTAAAAATGCTGTCATGAGGCGGGAAATCTAATTGGATTCAATATTTTTCACGGCATCTATCAACGCGCCAATATCATCCGTCGTGTTGAATACCCCCGGCGAAATACGCAGCGCGCCGTCGGGGAATGTCCCGAGAGCGCGGTGAACGTACGGCGCGCAATGTAATCCCGCCCTCACGACAATCCCGAATTCCACATACAACAACGCCGCTGCTTCGGCGGGAATAATCCCTTCAATATTGAAACTCAGCACCGCTCCGCTGTCGGCATCGAAACCGGCACCGTATAGCATCATTCCGCCGACTGCGGAAAGCTTTTCATACGCCAGCCCGCAAAGTTCCAATTCATGTGCGTGAATATTCGCGATTCCCTTTTCCATGATGAATCCCAACGATTCATACAGCCCCGCAAGCCCGTGCAGGTTGGGAGTGCCGGCTTCGAATATGAACGGACGCTCCTCCGGCTGAAATTCAGCTTCCGAAAATGCCCCGGTACCACCAGCGCGGAATGGTTTCAGCGCGATATCGGGATGCACCCACAGCGCGCCGGTACCGGTCGGCCCAAGCATCCCCTTGTGCCCCGTCACGGCAAGCATCGCCGGGCCGAGCCGCGATACGTCGATATCCACATGCCCCGCGCTCTGGGCGGCATCGACGAGAAGGGTCACGCCGTGCTTTGATGCGACTTCCGCAACGCCATAGATATCGGTGATGAATCCCGTCACATTGGAAATGTGATTGACAACAATCAGCTTTGTCCTCGGCCCGATGAGCTTCTCGATATCCGATGGATGAATCTCCGTCCGTTCATCAACGTGCGCCACCGTGAAATTGATATCCGCTTCTCGACGCATGTGCGCGAGCGGACGCAGCACCGAGTTGTGGTCGAGCGCCGTGCATATGGCATGGTCGCCGGGTTCGAGGATACCGCGTATCGCCAGGTTCAACCCGTCGGATGCATTGAACGTCAGCGCGATATCCTTGTGCGACCCGGCGTTCAGGAATTCCGCGATGCGCGAACGCACCATGTCGGGTGTGATGACATCGCCGGGACGCTCCATCGGACCGCGCCCGTGTCCCGGGGGCTCCAGCGTCAATGCAAGGGCTACAGCTTCGGCAACCCCGTCCGGCTTGGGGAAGCTTGTCGCTGAATTGTTGAGATATATCACGCGTCGCGCCATGGTTTAGATCCTGCTGACGAACAAGCCCATGGTACACAGTAGAGAAGTCCGGGGCAAATGCCGAAGCGAAATGATACAATTCCTAAAAAGCCCGGGAGATTCAAATGAGGACCCTTGCGAATGCTTTCATACTGGTAATCGTATTCACCATCTTCCTTGCATCCGGCTCTTTCGCGCAGGATGACACGGTGAATTTCCTCGACACTATGCCCGCACCGTGGTTCACCAACGTCGCGCCCGACGTCGGCATCGGGGTGTTCGCGGCGGGACGCGCCAACATGACCGACCTTAACGGCGACGGCTGGCTCGATTGCATCCTCGAACGCGACAATGTATTCATCAGCCATGAGGACAGTTCATCCATCATCGGAAGGCGCTTCGTGAATATTACCGATGATGCCGGCTTGAAGATTACAAACGATGAAGGCGTCGACAGGTCAAGTAACCTGATACTTTTTGCCGATGTCGACAACGACGGGGATCAGGACGCATTTTCGGCGGTATATTGCGATTTCCTCAACCCGCAGGCGGATAAAGATTCCGGCGAGCCCGCGGTCGACGAGAACGGCGATATCATTTATGCTCATCCCGACAACGGCTTCCGCAGCGCGATTTTCCTCAACCGGGGTGATGCCACATTCGAGCCGTTGTCGAATGCCGGTTTCGAGGCTGACCCAGCCACGACCTGCGCCGCGACATTCCTCGATTACGACATCGACGGCGACATCGACCTCTTCGTGGGTAACTGGTATTTCGAATACGGCTGGTCGCTGTCGTGCTATCAGGATTACCTCTATCGCGGCAGCGGCGACGGTTTGTTCAAGAATGTCACATTTCTCGCCGGTATCGGGCAGGCCGCTGAACCGGGTTATCATCAGTCGGCGAAACCGACATACGGCGCGGCATCGGGGGACTGGGATTCCGACGGCTTCACCGATATTTTCACATGCACATATGGCCGGCAGTGGAATTTCCTCTGGCACAATATAGACGGGAAGTATTTCGAGGACGTTGCCGAGAAGACCAATTACGACGGCGACGCGCACGAGGAGGGGATGTACCCCGACTGGGTGGGACGCGAGGCAGAGGAACCGTTCCGCTCCAACGGGAACACGTTCGATGTCGCACTCGCCGATTATGACAACGATGGCGACCTCGATGCGTTCCTCGGCGAAATCCGGCACTCGTGGGCGGGACCATCGAGCGACCGGAGCATGCTTCTCGTTAACCGGGGCGAGGAAACGGAATATGTCTACTTCCGCACCGAGGACTACGGCGCCATCCGCAAACACCAAGGCCAGCGATGGAACGAGGGGGATATCCACGTCGCATGGATCGACTTCGACAATGACATGTGGCTCGACTTGATCATCGCGTCGTCGGATTATCCCGACGGGCAGTTCCTGAAACTCTACCGCCAGGTGAGCAAGGGATGGTTTGAAGAGGTCACCGATGAATGCGGCTTTAACTGGGAAGGCGCCGGCGGGCTCTCGATCGGAGATATCGACCGCGACGGGGATGAGGATATACTCATCGGCCAGTCATTCATGCGATTGTCGGGGGAACATCTCGCCGGACGCGAACGTCAGGCCGCCCTGTTCATCAACAACGTGGGGCAGGAAAGTAATTTCATCCACATAATTCTCGAAGGTGATGCATCCGCCGGATGCAACCGCGACTGCATCGGCGCGCGGATCTTCGTCACGTGCGGTGAGACCACCCAGATGCGCGAAATCCAGGGCGGCGCGGGGCACTCGGGACATCAGAATCCGAAGGAAGCGCATTTCGGCCTTGGCGAAAATGAGATTATCGATTCAATTGAAGTCCACTGGCCTGACGGTGAACATTCGGTGAGCACATTCAACGACATCCCGGCCGACCGGTTCTTGAAGATTTCATATAAAGATGCAATGGAGATACAGAATTTCTGATATCTCTACTGACTATTCCGCTATTCCCACATGATCAAGCCCGGCAGATACGAGCCCGCGAGATCTTCATTCCTGGGCAGTACCCTGACCATGAAGCCGATCGTTCCCGATAATTCGCATGGTATCCCGACCTTGAACAAGTACGACCCGTTGCCGTTCTCTCCCGACGGCACCATGGCGAGGCGCCTCGGGTTGATTATCTCTCCTTCGCCGGTCAATTCGCCGAAATACAACTCGACGAAAACATCGACGGGACTCAAACCTCCGAGATTGACATTCGCCTCCACGGGGTATTGCTTTGTGACGAGCGTACGCTCACCCTCAGGCGTGGTTACACCGGTAACCCGGATGTTCGGCCATTTGACCGCGAGTTGTTCCAACCATGCCGAAAGGTCTTTCGCCCCGGCATATTTCTCTTCCCGCATCCTCTCGTGATACTCCGACGCGGGGAGATAGAAGCGCTTGCAATATTCCATCACCATGCGGTCGGTGTTGAAATTGGATGCAATCCGTTTGAGCGATTCCTTCACCATCGTTATCCAATCCCTCGGCAAACCGGAGACGTCGCGTTCAAAAAAAGTGGGAATGACTTCGGTTTCGAGAATGTTATACAGCGCCTGGCTTTCGACGTAGTCCTGCTCTTCAGTGCTTTCATAGCACTCGCCCGACCCGATCGCCCATCCGACTTTCGGATCGTAGGCTTCATCCCACCACCCATCGGGGACGCTCAGGTTAAGCGCGCCGTTTGCCGCGGCCTTCATCCCCGATGTGCCGGATGCTTCAAGCGGACGTCGGGGTGTGTTCAGCCAGACATCCACGCCCTGTACGAGGTACCGTGCGACATTCATATTGTAATCTTCGATGAAGACGATGTGATTCCGCAAAACGGGGTCTTCGGTGCAGTGAACGATCGCCTTGATGATCTCCTTGCCAGGTATATCCGCGGGATGCGCCAGCCCGGCATAGATTATCTGCACCGGGCGTTCGGGATTGCCCACGATGCGTTTCAGGCGTTCGATGTCCTCGAACAGCAGCGTCCCGCGCTTGTATGTCGCAAATCTCCGCGCGAACCCGATGGTCAGCGCCGCCGGATTCAGCACCGAAAATGCCGCTTTCATTACAGCCTGCGACGCCCCCCTGTTCTTGAGCTGCTTGCTGAGCCTCTTGCGGGCGAACGAAACGAGTCGTTCCCTTCGACGCTGATGCGTACGCCAGAACTCGACATCAGGAATCGTGTCGGCGCGCTCCCATATCCCGAGTTCCCCGGGTTCCTCGACGAACTTCGGACCGAGGTAGCGCTCGTACAGGTCCCTCATGTCGTGGCTTATCCAGGTGTGCGTGTGTATCCCGTTAGTGATGCTTCCAATGGGTATATCCTCGACCGGAAGCCCCGGCCAGATAGCTTTCCACATGTCCCTCGATACCGCCCCGTGCAGCAGGCTTACGCCGTTACGGAACGACGAATATTTCAACGCCAGCACGGTCATGCAGAAATTCTCTTCCTCGTCAGCGGGATCAAGCCTTCCGAGTTTGAGCATCTGATCGCCGCTGATACCGAGCTGCTGGATATACGGCTTCAAGTATTTGAGCATCAGTTCCGGGGCGAATCGCTCATTGCCAGCCGGAACCGGTGTATGCGTCGTGAATACGGTCGAGCTCTTGACAACTTCCCCTGCTTCGCTAAACGACAGACCGCGTGTTTGCATAAGGTTTATCAATCTCTCGAAAATGAGAAACGCGGAATGTCCCTCGTTACTGTGGTAAACGTCGGGATCGTATCCGAGCGCGTTGAGAGCTTTCACCCCGCCGATGCCGAGAACTATCTCCTGCTTGATGCGCATCTCGCGGTCGCCGCCGTAAAGCTGGTTCGTAATCTCGCGCTGCTCCCGGGAATTCTCAGGGAGATTCGCGCACAGCAGATACAGCGGGACTCTTCCGACCTGGACCTTCCATACCTGCAACCAGAGCGCCTCATCGGCAAGCTGCACCTGCACCTTGATAAGCTCGCCCTTCTCGTCGCGTAGAAGCGTGACCGGCATCGTGCTCCAGTCATTCTCCAGGTACCGCTCCAACTGCCAGCCGTCGTTGTTCAAATACTGGCGGAAGTATCCGTGGCGGTACAGCAGGCCTATGGCGACGAGCGGGAGTCCGAGGTCGCTCGAAGATTTCAGGTGGTCGCCGGCGAGTATCCCGAGACCGCCGGAATATATCGGCAGCGTCTCGTTCAGGCCATATTCAGCCGAAAAATATGCCACCGTAAGTTCTTTTTTACCGGGATGTCCTTTGTCGAACCACGTCGGCCTGCTCAGATAATACTTGAACCATTCATAAACCTCGTTGAGCTCTGCAAGGAAGCTGTCATCTTCGGCAAGCTCTTCGAGACGCGCTTGCGAGACGCGGCCGAGCATCGCAACTGGATTGTGGTTGGTCTCTTCCCAAAGGTTCTCATCAAGACGCATGAAGAGTTGAACCGGCTCCCAGCTCCATGAAAACCACATATTCATGGCTATCTCCTGGAGCGGTTTCAATTTCTCAGGCAGGTTCGGTTCGACGGAAAATTTCCGAATCCTCATATAAGTTCCCCAAGTTCAATGATACTACCCGACCATACCGGGCGCACATTATTATCCTTGAGACGAGCGTTAAATCCTTTATTAATGTGAATAGATGATAAAATTCCTAGTCGCATCTAATTTAATAGGCGTAAAAACAGATAGGTGGTGCGGTAATGAGAAAGCTTTTCTGGATAATGTGCATGGCCATCCTCCCCTTCGCGATATCCTGCTCCGGCATCGATGGCAATCCCTCCGACATTACGTTCGATTCCTCTTCGGAATCGCTCTCTGCCGAGCATTACTGCTACGGTTTCTGGCAATTCACGGCCGATCCCGCCGCTGAAGTGCTGGAGGTAACTCAGCTTAGAAATGGGAACCTGCATCTGAATGTCCTCCCGTTCCTCGAACCGCCGCCCCTCGTCAACATCTCTCTCGAATCGGTCCATTTCAACGGCAATCTCGTGGATGTCGACATCGGCTTGCGGCACCCGTTCGCCGGTCTTACTGAATTCACGGGATTTGATGTCGCCGGGATTCTTATCACGAACGGGTCCGTGAGCGGATTCACCGATACCGATATAAGGTATGCGGGTGAAGGGGATACGAGGCTCCTCAATCCCGACGGATATACCCGGTGGTGGAATCCGATGGAGTTCCCACATAACGCAGGCATTTCCAGCTATACAGACGGCCTTCTCGGGGTCGCCGATTCAACCGCTCATTACACCTGCACCATCAACGCATATAAATTTTTCTGCGACGACATCTCCGACCCGGATGAATCTATCGATGACCTGGATTATTCATCACGATGCATGTTCACACCGGGAGCCAAGACGGTCAGGAATTACCAGATAGAACTCGGCGGCGACGGCCTCATTTTCAATTACGCCGTCGATGCATCGTGGCATTTCCCCGCCGGGACACCGCCCTACATCGCTCCCGATGATTTCGGGCCCGCGGCGAATCGTCCGGAAGCATGGAATATTCTCGTGACCGAAAACAGCAACTCCCTCTGGAACGACGGCTCAAGCAGCGGGGGCACAATCGCGCTTGATATTACGGCTTGGGACCATTTCAACGCGGACTTGAACGTCATCTGGCTCGAATCGCCTGGCAATTTCGCGCCGGCGGGACCATTTTCGCCTATTGCATCGGACGATTATTCAGCCGCTTTCCTTGCCCAAATCTCAGAAGCGACCCCCGCGTCCGGTTCAATCGATATTTTAATCAGGGCCGAATGCGAAACGGATGATCCGAACGGCAAGCCGATGGCCCTGTATTCACTCTACAAGGCCCCTGTGGGCGGCACCGAGCCGAACGAAGGCCCGAAGAACATCCCGCTGAGGGAAAATTTCGACGCGATGGACATAGCAGTAGATCATGCCGATGGTGACCTGCTTGTCCTTTACAGCGACGGCGCGGTGTGGAAATATACCGAGGCTGGCAACTATCAGGATGGCGTGCAGCACTACCTGACATACGAGCCGGGGATGCAGTACATCGATATCGCGCCGAACAGCGTCAGCATCGTCGGCGGCTACTGGGAAAATCTCGCCGATAAAATGAACGTCTACAATGACGACGGCAGCCTCATCAGCAATGTCGACATCGGCTCCGGCGCGTGCTGGGCTCGCGATGTGACCGGTTTCACGGGGCATACTTACACGAACATGGCCGGTATACTTTCTTCGACGTGTCCTATGGGAACATATACGCGATGGAGATTTTATCCGCCCCCCGGGTATCAGACCGGCTACTGGTATGCCAACCTCTACAATTACTGCACTCCGACATCCATTGACCGGGACACCACCGTCGGCACCGAAGCCGGCAATATCACTATGTGGTATGTCTATTATCTCGAGGGCTCCGCCTCCGGATGCGATGAATACCGCGTGCAGAGACTTTACAGGGCATCCGGCACCGACATCCTGAATGACACTGGATGGGGCCCCGGCGGACAGGGATACTGGGGCGGCGTTCAGGTTGACGGCATGAACGGCTTCTGGAACCCGAAAGACATCACCAGGGATATCAACAACGACTTCTATATTCTTGACCAGCTCTCCACCGGCGAACCGGCCATCAAGAAGTACACCGAGGATGGCGCGCCGATCGGAGAGCCTTTCGGCGACAGCACGAGCATCGCGGGACTTCCGCTCAGGATCGAGGGAAGCGATTACGACGGGCCGAACGGCAACGCGATATTCGTCATTTCCGACGGCACTCCGGCCGATTTGCTGAGCATTTTCTACCTCAGCGAGACGCCGGGCGGGTAATCAGCTCGAGGCTTGACGACAACACGCCCCTGAATGACACCGACGGATACTACATGAGCCTCTTCACACCCGATGAATTGCCGTGGAATTGATACCGGCTTTATGTGACGAAAAATGCGCATCAGATGGTGCGCTTTTTTACATTGTAGCAAGCCTTGTGTTAGAATATGGATGGAACAGACGTAATCGACCGGGAAAGCCCCGGTTTATCTGTGGTAAGCCGGGTTTAGCTTTGTCCACTTGATTGGGAGGGCGTATTAACAGAAGCTGGAGCGCAAATGGACGGAATTATTTACCTCGACAACGCGGCGACCACTTTCCCCAAACCGGACATCGTGCACGATACTGTCCGGGATTTCTATAGCAAGACCGGAGTCAATCCGGGACGTTCGGGATGCGACCTCGCCATCGCGGCGGAAGAGATGATCCACGGCACGCGTAAGGCATTCTCGGCGTTCTTTAACAAGAGCATTGTCGAAGCCGGCCAGACCAAAGACCCGAACCGCCTCGTATTCACGATGAACGCCACGATGAGCCTCAATCTCATCATCAACGGCATGGTCGGTCCCGGGGATCATGTCATCACCACCCTCGTCGAGCACAATTCGGTTATTCGGCCCGTTAACCACAAGGTCAGGGAAGGTGCCGAAGCGACCTATATCAAACCCGATGCCGAAGGATATATCGATCCCGAAGACATCCGTAAGGCTGTCAAGAAGAACACAACCCTCGTAATCGTGAACCATGGCTCCAATGTAACCGGTGTAGTCCAGGACCTCAAAGCTATTGGCGCTGTATGTAAAGAAGCCGGTGTGCCACTCGCGGTGGACTCCGCCCAGACCGCGGGAGTGCTGCCAATCGATATGGTTGAGTGTAATATCAGCTTCCTTTCTTTCACGGGCCACAAGGGCCTGTTTGGTCCCACCGGTACAGGTGGGATTTGTGTTGCAGACGATGCCGAGATCCGGGGGACGATCTACGGCGGCACCGGTGTGCGAAGCGCGGTTCCGTATCATCTCGAAGAATATCCGTACCGCCTCGAAGCCGGCACCCAGAATCTTGCCGGCATCGCAGGACTCAGAGCGGGTCTCGATTGGGTCATGGGGAAGGGAATCGACAACATCTACGCCCACGAGATGGGGCTGTTCGCGAAACTCCAGGACGGCCTTTCCGAAGTACCCGGGCTTCAATTCTGGGGTACGAAGAAACTGACCAACCGCGTGGCCACGATGTCGATAACCATCCCGAATTTTGACGCGCAGGATGTCGGCACGATACTCGATGTCGAGTACGGCATCCAGACGCGTACGGGGCTGCATTGCGCGCCGCTGATTCACGAGCATCACGGCACCACGCCAAGGGGAACCGTACGATTCTCGGTCGGGCCGTTCAACACCGAAGCGCACATCGAGACGGCGATACGAGCTGTCCACGAAATCGCGGCGGACCGCCCGGTATGATCATTTGGAAATAATGAAAATAATCATTTCACTGGATAGGAGTATTTGAATTGAAAGTCGGCGACAAAGTAGTTGAATTTGACCAGGACGGTTTCATGCTCGATCCAACGCTGTGGTGCGATGAGATAGCTCTCGCCATCGCCGGAGAGGAAGGTATCGACAACATGACCGAGGAGCATTGGAAGATAGTCAACTTCATCAGGGAATACTGGCTGGAGAACGACCTCGCGCCCGCGGTACGGCTCATCTGCACGACCGTCGGCGTAGGCGGCCGCCAGATATACAAGCTGTTCACATCCGGCCCGGCGCGCGGGGCGTGTCGCGTCGCGGGACTGCCCAAGCCGGACGGCTGCGTGTAGATAGGGAAAATCATGTAAAGGTCACATCAAGAAGACACCTTGTTTGGAATCGAATGGATAATCGTGACGGCAAGCATCGTGTGGGCGATAATCGCCCTGCTCGCGCAATGCATACAGGCCCGCGGTAAGGGCCGCAGGGATTATTCCACGCGCGCCGGGAATGTCATCGGCGGCGTCATCTACAACTTCACATGGGCGATGCTCCCCCGGCACAAGGAAGTCATACGCAATCATCCCGTGAAGTTTCTCATCGGCGTGGTGATGCATCTCGGGATATTCATCGCGATGTTCAAGGTGCTTGTTCTTCTCATAGTTCCCGCATCAAGGCCGTTGAGCCCGGTGATACTCGGCGTGACGCTCGGTGCCGCGTCGCTGTGCGGGATATATTTATTCCTTAGGCGCGTTTTTTCGAAGGGGCTCAAATCGATGAGCAGTCCCGAGGATTACATTTCGATTCTCATCACCCTCGGATTCCTGTTGGCCGCCCTCGGCCATGAGCTTGGGATTATGAACTCCGGCGCGTTCATGATTTATGCCGCGGTCGTGTTTTTCTACCTTCCCCTCGGCAAGCTCAAGCACGCGCTTTTCTTTTTCGTCGCGAGAGCGGATTACGGCGCGCGGCTCGGTTATCGCGGGACATACCCGGCGAGGGGCGGCGTCAAGGAGTAGCGTTCACGGACGATAAGCCGAAAAATGCGAAACCCGAAGATCCGGATGAAGTGACGCGAGTGGCTCGCGAAGCCCTGCGCGAAGCGCTCATCGGACTCGGCGGCTATCATATGCATTCGTGCGTACGATGCGGCCTGTGCGGGGAAACGTGCCATATATATCTCACCGACCCGGTTCCCGAGAACCTTCCCGGCACGAAGGCGGCCAAGGTCATCAGCCATTTCCGGAGGTATCATTCGGTCGCCGGACGCATCGCGCCCGCACTCGTCGGCGCGCGAAACATGACCCCCGAAGCTCTCGATGAACTGGTCGAAGTTGTTTACGGGCGATGCACAGCGTGCGGGCGATGCGGCATCAACTGCTCCATCGGCGCGGATATCGGCTCGATTATGCGCATCGGACGCCATATTCTCGCGGCGGTTCGCAAGGTGCCCCCGAGCCTGCAGGCCGTCGTGGATAACCAGCTCACGACCGGCAACCAGATGTCCATCACGCAACAGGAACTGATTGATACGGCGGCGTGGATTTCGGAAGACCTGCAATCCGAAATGGGCATCAGCGACGTCCGCATCCCGGTCGATGAGCCGGGCAAGAGGGTCGTATATCTCGTGAATCCGAGGGAAGTGAAATTTTTCCCTCTTTCGCTATATGCCGCCGCAGGGGTTTTTTACGCCGCCAAAGAAAGCTGGACGATGTCGAGCAGGTTTTACGACGTCACCAACTACGGCATGTATTCAGGCCACAACGGTGAAGCCGCCGAGATAACGCGGCAGACCATCGAGGAAGCAATCGCGCTCGGTGCCGAGGAGGTCATCCTCTCCGAATGCGGGCACGGGTTCAGGTCGTATAGATGGGAAGGCCCCAACTGGATGCACCGGGAATATCCCATACCGGTGCGTAGCATGCTCGATATAATGCTTGAGTACATCGAGACGGGACGAATCCGGATAGACCCGGCGAAGAATAAAGACCGGGTCACATTGCACGATCCATGCAACCTCGTGCGATGGGGCGGCATAAGCGAGCCGCAACGGAAGGTGCTGCGCCGGGTCGCGAGTGATTTCGTCGAGATGATTCCCAACCGCGAACAGAATTTCTGCTGCGGCGGAGGCGGGGGGATGCTATCGATGAG
>CAZSPL010000053.1:0-14495 GCA_964608735.1 uncultured Planctomycetota bacterium
GGGGGGCATGTTATCAGATGATGGCGTATGAGGGCAAACGGGGATGGGGGTATTGGATGCGATGAGGCCACCCCTTTTCCGCGCAATAAGCTTCCTCGATGAGTCGAGAGCATGCTGTAAGCGCGGTAAAGGGGTGCCACCCGGGTCTATTCTCTTGAAGAGAACTAAAATTCGGTCTTAAGCCCGAGCCCCGACCGTCAGGGAGGGGACACCGTATGGAAAGTAGAGTCAGGTGTGAACGGGAAGTAAGAAAAGACACGGGCAAGCTCGAAGACTCGCGTGCCCGTGGCACCATTTGCTCGAGTGCCCGTGGCACCATTCACTTTGTACGAAGCGCCGGGGGGATATGTGTTAGAATATCGATTCACTGGAGGTAGCCATGCCGGTACGTCTCGAAGAATTGTCATATGTTGAATTGAGAGAACACATCGCGCAGGGATACGATACGGTGCTGCTTCCCACAGGCACGCTCGAAGCCCACGGGAAACATCTTCCAATCGGAACCGACGCATTCCTCGCCGAGGGCATCGCGGAAAGGATTGCCGATGCGACCGGGGCGATCCTCGCGCCGACGATGTATTACGGGATCACCAATTCGCTGATAGCCTACCCCGGGGGGACGAGGGTCGGGGAGGAAGTGTATGCGGAATTCGTGGAAGGAACCATCACGGGATTATTCCGCGCGGGCATAAAGAAGATCGTTATCGCCAACGGGCATGGGGGTAACACGGCGGCCCTGCAGAAACTCGTGCGGAGGCTCGGGCCGAAATATACGGACCGGCTCGTGATATTGTTCGACTGGTACGAGTTGGATGAGGATTTCGTGATGGAGATTTACGGCGGCAAGCCGGGGCATGCGGGACAGGATGAAACCGCGGGGGTCATCTACTTCAGGCCGGAGCTCGTGAAGGAAGAGTTGTTCGACGAGGGAGACTGGTATCTTCGCACCGACGGGTATATGGCATCGACATGTCCCGCGCCGATGGTGCTCGAAGATGAGCGCTCGATCCCTGAATTCGACGCTGATAAAGCCCGCAAGCTGTTCGAAAAGATACTCGACCGTTTGATATCACGGATCGCGCGCGACCTTTCGCTGTGGGACGCGAATTTTGGCAAGGGGGTTGAAAGCTGATATGCCGCAGCTCATGCAGGTGTTGAAGGGGAAGGCATTCGTGTTCGGGGATCATGTGGACACGGACCGGATACTGCCGGTGCGGTATGTGGCATCGTCGATGGTCGACGAATTGAAGGAGCACGTGATGGAGGGGATCGCGCCAACATTCCACAACAGGATAGCGGCTGGTGATTTTATCGTGGCGGGACGGAATTTCGGCCATGGTGCATCGCGCGAGCAGGCCGCGACCGCGCTTCGTTACTCGGGTATCGGCGCGGTGATAGCGAGAAGTTTCGCGGTGGCGTTCAGGCGTAATGCGGTAAACGTGGGGCTTATAATCATCCAGTGCCCGAACGCGGTAGATGCCATCAAGGACGGCGACGACCTTGTGGTCGACCTGGACAGACACATAATAAGCAATCATCGTAGCGGGGAGAGTTTTATCTACGAGGGGCTGCCGTTTGAGCTTGAGAAGATAATGCGCGAAGGGGGGCTTATCAGCCACATGGCAAAGGGGAAGGGTGAGGGGAAATAAGGGCTTACGCCGCGATAATGGTCTTATTTCCGCTGTTCGCGGGGATATCATCCATTTTTGATTGCAATAGAGAACTTGAGAGGCCGGGCGCGGATGCGGTTTTCGAGGAAACGGTAATTGATTATTCACCGCTCGATACGCCGGTGGATAATCCGAAAATCGTCGTTTATAAATCAGAACGCAGGCTGGAGTTGTATGACGGGGATGAGATGGTTCGTTCATATCGAATCGGTTTGGGATTCGCGCCGGAAGGAGATAAGGAGCGCGAAGGCGACGGGAAAACGCCGGAGGGGGAGTTTTACATATGCATGAAGAATCCGGGCAGCAGGTTTCATCTGTCGCTGGGGATAAGTTATCCGAATATCGAGGACGCGGAGCGCGGGTTGAGGGATGGGTTAATCAATCAGTCGCAGCACGACCGGATAATCGACGCCATCAACAACGGCAGGAAGCCGCCGTGGGATACGTCGCTCGGAGGGGAGGTTTTCATACACGGCTCCGGTTCGGGGAGCGACTGGACACTGGGCTGCATCGCGCTGGATGACGGGGATATCGAGGAATTGTATGATGTGATTCCGATGGGTGCTGGGGTAGTGATTAATCCATAAGGCATCAACCTCTGGTTTGCAAAGGCCCGCTATTCCAGTTTTTCGCCGCATTCCTGGCAGAATTTGGAGCCCGGGGTGAGTTTGGCGTTGCACTTGGGGCAGTTCACGCGTTCCTTGAGGGCATAACCGCAATTCGGGCAGAACCGGGCATTAGCCTGGAGTGGGGCTTCGCACTTGGGACAGGACGCGCGTATGGTTTCGCGCCAGTATTCTTTGGCGAGTTTCTTGTCTTCCTCGGCCATGGCTGAATGCGCCCAGACTTCCTCGACCGAGCGGTTTGCCTGGGCCGCGGACATCTCGACGCCGAGGTCGGGCGCGCATTCCTTGCACAGTCCTCGCTTGGTGTTCCAGCAGTTTTCGCGGCATACCCAGTTGTTGCATCGCGGACACTGGATGAATTTATCGATGAGTTCGCGCGAGGCTTCCTGGAACGCCTTGTCGTGGGCGCGTTCCCACGTGGCGTCGTGCACGCGGTCGCCAACGCTGGAAGCCTTGCCGAACACTCCGCCGAAAAGACTCCCGGCGGCATCGAGAGCTTTTGAGATGCCACCGGTCACGGACGCCTTGAATTTCGAGCGGTAGCCGGAGTTGCACCGGTCGCAGAAGAATTCGAACTGGAAGCCGGTGTCGGTGCATAGATCCTTGTAGTTGCGGGTGAAGCGTATGTCGTCACTCATGGCTGTTACACCTGGTAAGGAGAAATATTTTTTTACGGTATAGATTATAGCACCAAACCGGGGGGAGAGAATGGATGGAGGGTGGTGTTTGTACTTGGCAGGCAGCCCTTGGGACAGTCCCAGGCAATATGTTGTGAAGATTTGCATCATGCGTTTGGGGACTGTCCCGCGGGCTGCGATGCGTTTGGGGAACAGTCCCGCGGGCTGCGATGCGTTTGGGGAACAGTGTCGCGGGCTGCGAGGAGCGCGCATCACGGCTGCCGCCGTCGCACAAGAGTGCGAATAGATACGCGCTACCCGTTTTTTTTCAAAACCGGGACATGCAGGCGGGACGCCCGCACCACAAAAGAGCCTGGCTTCGTGTTATCCCATAAGGTGGAAGAGCCAGCCTTCGAATGGGAAGATACCGCAGAAGACAAGGGCGACGATGGACATCAGCTTTAAAAGGATATTCAGCGACGGGCCGCTGGTGTCCTTGAGCGGGTCGCCGACGGTGTCACCGGTTACAGCGGCGGAATGTTCGGGCGAACCCTTGCCGCCGAGGTTGCCCGCTTCTATCCATTTCTTGGCGTTATCCCATGCGCCTCCGGCGTTGGCGGAGAAGATGGCGAGGAGTACGCCTGACGCCACCGCGCCGCATAGGAGTCCGCCGACCGCATTAGCGCCGAGAAGGAAACCGATGACTATCGGGAAGAGCACGGCGAGCATGCCGGGAAGTATCATCTCCTTGAGTGCGGCATGGGCGGAAATCGATATGCAGGTTTCGTAATCGGCTTCGACCCCTTCCCGTCCTTCGAGCAGGCCGTCGATATCCCTGAACTGCCGCCTGACCTCGACGATCATTTTTCCGGCGGCGCGTCCAACCGCCTGGATTGCCAGCGACGAGAACAGGAACGGGAGTGATGCGCCGATGAGTATGCCGATGACGACATCGGCATGGAGGATATCCAGCACCAGCGCCTGGTGCCCGGGAAGGTTCGCATAGGTCTGGGCGTAGGCGTTGAACAGCGCGAGTGCTGTCATCGCGGCGGAGCCGATTGCGAATCCCTTTCCGATGGCGGCGGTGGTATTGCCCATGGCGTCGAGTTTATCGGTGATACCCCTGACTTCGGGTTTCTGATGGCTCTGCTCGGCAAGCCCGCCGGCGTTGTCGGCGATGGGGCCATAGCCGTCGACCGACATCACGATGCCGACGGTACAGAGCATGCCTACCGCGGCGAGAGCGATGCCGTAAACCGAGAGGAGGTCTTTCCCGGGAAGCTCCTGCCCGGTCATGCCGAACATTGTAGCGAGGCTTGAGTAATCGCCGATGTTTATACAGATTATCGAGGCGAGTATCGCGAGACAAATCACCAGCATCGGAAGGAAGGTGCTGAACATACCGACACCGAGCCCGGCGATGATATTCGTCGCGGCGCCGGTAAGAGACTGCCTTGCGATGGCTTCGACAACGCGTCCCGATGTGTAATATTCGGTGAGACGTCCGATAATTATCCCGGCGATGATACCCGAGAGCACGGCGAGGAAGGGTCCGAGATGCGAGAACAAAAGCCACGAGATGGCGGCGGCGAATATCATGGCGATAACTCCCGCGACATAGGTGCTGCCTTCGAGAGCTTTCGATGGGCCCCTTTCCTTCATCAATTTAAAAGACCAAACACCGACAAGGGAAGCGAGGGTTCCGAACGACGCCACGAGGAGCGGGTAGACAACCCACGATGTTTTACCGACGGTGAACAATGCGCCGAGAGCGATAGCGGCGACGATGGAGCCGACAAAGCTTTCGAACAGGTCGGCGCCCATTCCCGCGATGTCGCCGACATTATCGCCGACGTTATCGGCGATGACGGCGGGGTTGCGCGGGTCATCCTCGGGGATGCCGGCTTCGGTTTTCCCGACGAGGTCGGCGCCGACATCGGCCGCTTTCGTATATATACCGCCGCCGACACGTGCGAAGAGCGCGACGGATGATGCGCCCATAGAAAATCCCGAGATGGTGCGGGCGATGTCCTGCCACATGCTGTCGCCCGGTATGAATCTCTGCAGGATGATGATAACTACCCCGAGACCGAGGATACCGAGCGCGGCTACGGTAAGTCCCATAACCGAACCACCCTGGAACGCCATCCACAAGGCTTCACCGGCACCTTTTTTCGCGGCGGCGGATGTGGTTCGCGAGTTCGCGTCGGTAGCGGCGAGCATGCCGAAATATCCCGCGCCGAGGGAGCAGAAACCGCCGACGAGGAATGCGAGACCTGTAAGCCACGAGATCGCGAAGCCGATGACAAGGAATACGACGGCAATGAATATAATCAGTATCTTGTATTCCTTGGCGAGGAAAGCCATCGCGCCGCGCTTGATATATCCGGCTATGCGGACGATATTCACGTCATCGACGGGAGTCCCCTTGATTTTGTGGTACACGCCGAGCGCTGTGAGAAACGCAATTATCCCTATCACCGGGGCAACATAGATGAACGCATTGAAATCCACGATACGCCTCCGCTGTCGCGTGGGAATCCCGTGATCGAGGAGCAAATAAAATCCTGCCGCGAATCGGTCTCCCGGGATTCCCGGCTATTGAAAAAGGACAAATATATCGAAGGGGGGAAGGATGTCAAGCGTTTGCTTCGGAGATAATTATCTCTTCGCCGTCGGAGGTGAATGAAACTTTTCGGAATGAATCGCTGATGGGTCTCGAAACGCTTCCGATTGTGACCGTGATGCCCTGGTGGGAAGTGTCGGTGACGATGATTTTGCCCTTGTGTCCCGCTTCTATCATCGCCCTGATTTCCTCGGCGCGGGCGCGGCTTCGCTCGAATTCCTCTTTCAAAGGTTTGATGTTCTTTACCAGGTCATCGAACATATGGGTCTTGCTTCCAGGGAGGGCGTTTTTGTCGTTCATCTCTTTCATCTGTTTGTATGTGCTGAGCATAACCGTAAGTTTCGGGCTGATTTCGTTCAGCCTTTTTTTAATTTCCGCGAGTTCGGTACGAATGGCCGGGTCGATGCCGACATCGATTGTCGTCTTGACGGCCATTTCGGAACCGAGGATCTTGCATCGGACTTCCTTCCCGGCAGTGATATGGCCCCCTGCGATCCAGCCCTTCTTGCTTTCGCAGATTATTTCCTCTCCCGCGCGGACATCGGAATGCAGTATGAAGTCCTCGACGATGATCGAGCCCCCGGCGATGACTTCGGCGGCTTCGATGAATTTCGCCATCACATTACCGCCGGCCCTTATCAGGCCCTTGTTCTGTCCCTTGAAGCCCCACTTGAGTACCACATTGCCCTGTGCATCTATCTCGGCTCCTTCCACCACATCGGTGCATGTCACATCGCCGCCCGCCTTGACGGTGAAGCCCGCCTGTACCGCACCGTGAATATCGATGGAGCCGACATAGTCGATGCTCCCGGTGGAGACATCGACGTCTTCCCTTATGGTGAGCAATTCTTCAACGGAGACTTTGCCGCCCACGAGAATAGGCTGACCGTTGAGTACCGCGACGAGCGCCGTGCCATCCGAGTCGATATTCACATTCTTTCCCGGTGCGAGAGTCGCGGGTTTACCGGGCACCGGCTTGATGGGGTCGCCGTGGACATTGATGCCTTCTATCCCCT
Organism: uncultured Planctomycetota bacterium; assembly: GCA_964608735.1. Taxonomy (GTDB): domain Bacteria; phylum JAJVIF01; class JAJVIF01; order JAPKYR01; family CAZSPL01; genus CAZSPL01. The sequence goes on from CAZSPL010000053.1 coordinate 6,556, forward strand.
CTGTTGGCTGTACCAGTTTGCCGAGAACATCGCCCGCATTTACGCTTTCGAAGATACCGAGGTCCTTGTAGTCGGCGAGGTCTTTCGCCTTTATCCGCGGGCCTATCTTCTCGTGCAGGGCATCGAACGTATACTCAACAAAACCATCGTTCCCGTTTTCTGGGAGCTTCCCCTCGGCGATGACAACTTTCTCCACGGGCTCGCCGTTCTCAACGATTTCAGTGAGCTTGTCCTCAAGGAGACCATGGGTGACCTTGGCCTCCTCGGCGGCGTGTTTGATATCGTCGACTGTCACACAAAGTGCCGACTCCTGGCCCTTGAGTGTAAGGTATGCTTCGAGGCCGTCGGGTGCTGCTTCAACGAGAATCTCATATTTACATTGCTCGGCGACCTTGAACGCCGCCTGTTCTTTCGATTCGGTATATTCTTTAAAATGGGATTCGAGTTCATCTTCGAGCACGTGCAAGCCATCGGCACCCGCGGCTTTCAGTTCAGCCGTAATATCGGGCATCTCGACGGAACGGCCTTCCCCGAGTGGCGGTATGAGGGTGAGGATAGCTTCATCGCCGGTCATTTCAACCCAGCATCGTCCGGGGAAATCCGCGGGCGGTTCGTCGAGGAGCTTGAAATCATCGCCATGACCGTTCTTGAGTGCTTCGACGATACGCTCGGGTTCGATTCCATCAAGGCCGAGTGAATCCAGTTCCTCTTTTACCTCTTCATGGAAATCAGTATCCCCAGTACCTCCGTACGGAAGGCTCTTCAGGTATACGCCGTCGGTGAGCGCGTATATGCAAAATCCTTTCATTTAATCCCCGCTTTTGTATGTGTGCGAAGCCCGGCTTCGGGCCGGAAGCATCGTATCATTATTATCCGGTTTATTGATGGAATTAACCGTTAAAGGAATGCTTAGCGCGAGAAAAGTAGTGAGGGGACAGGCTAATTCGAGATCGTGGTTTTGGGATGGAGAGGAATGCATTTACGGAGTTTCGTGCCATGCGTGCTTCGGAGCCTGTCCCCTGCGTGTGGCCTGTCCCCGGGGCGGGGCTATAGGTGGCCGAGGCCGAGTTCGCGGTCAGGGATGAATTTTTCGAGGATGCCGGTATGGAATGTCCCGCGGAATTCGTCGGGGCCTTCGAGGAGGATGCGGAGATAATTATCGCTCAAGCCCACAAGCAGGCCGGTTCGCGAGTCGCTGGCATTTTCTATGAGAAGGTCGAGGTCGATACCGATTTGTGATGTATAGAATTCTTCACGCTTCCCCGCCGAGAGCTTCTTGAGGATGCGGTTCCGTTCATCGCGGAGGGTATGGGGGACTTTCCCGGGAAAATCAGCCGCGCGGGTGCCTTTGCGTTCGGAATATGTGAATACATGCAGGTAGCTCAATGGCAGCGATTCGATGAAATCATATGTCGCGCTGAATTCAGCATAGCCTTCGCCCGGGAAACCGGTGATGACATCGGCACCGATGCACCACCCGGGGTCGGCATCCTTCAAGCGGCGGACGATTGACCCGTATTCGGCGGGGGTATACGGCCTGCCCATCGATTCAAGGATGCCGGGATGCCCTGATTGAAGCGGCAGATGAACATGGCGGCATATTTTGGGGTCGCGCGTGATGAATCCGATGAGCTCGCCGGTCATGTCGACGGGTTCTATTGACGATAGTCTGAGGCGGTGGAGTTTTTCGATGGGAACAAGTTTTTCAAGCAGGTGAGTGAGGGTGATGCCGATGTCTTTGCCGTAGCATCCGAGATGCACACCAGTGAGGACGATCTCCCCGAAACCGCGTTCGGTGAAGCCGCGCACTTCGCCGACGACATCGGCAACCGGCTTTGAGCGCGACGGGCCGCGTGCGTCGGGTACGATGCAATACGCGCACCGGTAATCGCATCCGTCCTGAATTTTCACGAACGCGCGGGTGAGTCCGCCAAACTGGGTCAGGCGGGAGAACGGGATGGCCACAGAGGAAGAAACCGGGGCTATCATCACGCGGGGCGGGGTTTCTTTGACCGGCGGGACGGGAATCAGGTCGAGTAAATTCGATTTTTCAATATTGCCGACTATCAGGTCGACACCTTCGATGGACTGAATCGCTTCGTGGTTGACCTGGCAGTAGCAGCCGCATACGACGATATATGCATCGGGATTTCGCCGCCGGGCTTTGCGAATCTGCTGGCGGGAATGGTAGTCGGCGCGCCCGGTTACGGTGCATGTGTTGACGACATAGACATCGGCCGGTTCGGAGAATTTGACGATGTCGAATCCCGCGGATGCGGCATCCTCGCGTATGGCAACCGTCTCATACTGATTCAGCTTGCAGCCGAGTGTCTTGAATGCTATGCGGTATTTCGCGCTCATCAGGAATCCAATACCGGGTGACATTATAGCCCAATTGAAGTACACTCGTTCCTGTTCCCGTTAAAGACGACGCTTTATGAAGAGGGACACGTTCGATGCTCAATATTGTCGTCCTAATAAAACAGGTTCCCGACACAACGAAGGTGCGTATCGACCCGGAAACGGGAAACCTCGACCGGAAAGGGGTTCCGAGCATCATCAACCCGTTCGATATGGAAGGGATATATGTCGCCGTGGACATTGCGAAACGCTATGGCGGGAAGACGACCGGGCTTTCGATGGGTCCCCCGCAGGCGATAGCGGCGATACGCCAGGCGATAGGGCTTGGTATTGACGAAGGGATTTTGCTTTCGGACAGGCGGTTTGCGGGGGCGGATACATGGGCGACGAGCTACACCCTCGCGCGCGCGGTCATGCATCTCGGGAAAGCGACGCCGGTTGATATCGTCATCGCGGGAAAGCAGACCATCGACGGCGACACCGCGCAGACCGGACCGGGAGTGGCGCGCAAGGTCGGTTTCGAGCAGTTGACGTACGTGAGCAAGATCATTGAAATCGATGAAGCGTCGCGCGAGATAACCGTCCAGCGTAAGCTCAACATCGGGAGCGAGACGGTCAGGACAAGACTTCCCGCGCTGATAGCAGTGCTTCCCGGGACATCGCCGCCGGTGTATCCCCCGCTTCCGCAGATGATAAGGCGCGCGAAATACAAGCCATCGACATGGAGCGCCGACGATATCGATTTGGATTTCGACCTGATCGGGCTGAAGGGTTCGCCGACGCAGGTGGTGCGGGTATTCGCGCCGCCTGAGCGCGCGCCGGGGAGGATAATCGATTACGGAGGGGAGACGAGTCGTGCCGTGGGTGAACTCGTGAAGATGATAGGCGAGGATGAGTATTTCACGAGGGGGGATGGATAGATGCCGGGATTGAAGCGGGATTTTCCATACGACCCGGATTCCTTCAAGGATGTCTGGATATATATCGAGATAAACGGCGGGGTCGTCGCGAATGTAGGGCTCGAGCTTCTCGGACAGGGGAGACTTCTCGCGGAAAAACTCGGATGCAGGCTTTGCGCCGCGATGATAGGGAGCAATCCGCGGGCGTTGACATCTGAAATTTTCGAGTACGGGGCCGACAAGATATACATCATCAGCGGGGAAGTATTTTCCCACTACCGCACGACGCCATATGTGAACGCGATGCTCGCGCTTATGCGGAAGTATCATCCGGATATCGTTCTCTATGGCGCGACGGAGCAGGGCCGCGACCTTGCCGGGGCGGTGGCTGCGGAGATCATGGGGGGGCTTACGGCGGATTGCACGGGGCTGGATATCGACGACGCGACGAAGACCCTCATCTCGACGCGCCCGGCATTCGGCGGAAATATCATGGCGAGCATCAAATGCCCGAAGGACAAGCCGCAGATGTCGACAGTGCGTCCGCGCGTATTCCCGATGCCCCCGAGGCAGGAAGGGCGCAGCGGTGAGACGGTCGTTGAGGAATTCAGCATCGCCGAGGATGACATCGCGGCGAAGGTCCTTAATTTCACGCCGGCATCGCAGGAGCATGTGATAGACCTGTCAAGGACGGATATCATCATCTCCGGGGGCAAGGGGGTCGGGTCGGCGGAAGGATTCAATAAACTCAAGGAGCTTGCGCGATTACTCGGCGGGCAGGTCGGCGCGTCGAGAGGAGCCGTGGATGCCGGTTATATCGATTATTCACACCAGGTTGGGCAGACGGGGCAGACGGTGCGTCCGAGGCTGTATTTCGCATTCGGTATTTCCGGCGCGATACAGCATCTCGTCGGGATGAAGGGTTCGGACAGGATAATCGCGGTCAACACCGATCCCGAAGCGCCCATTTTCAAGAATTGTGATTATGGTATAGTTGACGACCTGTTTGCCGTCATAGATGAAATGATATCGGTATTCGGCGCGGGCAAGAGCGCCGGATGGCTCAAGGCGGCGGGCATGTCATCCAGGACGGAGTAGAATATGGCGGAAAATGATTCGATGGACGTCGTTGAACAAGAGGCCGTAGAGGAAGCGGAAGAGATACGGTTCGATGTCGCCATCGTGGGCGGCGGACTTGCCGGGCTCAGCGCGGCATGGCACCTTGCCAAAGCGGGAGTGGAAGCCGTCGTCATCGAGCGCGGCGATGTCCCCGGCACGAAGAACGTGATGGGGGGCGTGGTTTACGAGCAGTCGCTTCGCGATAATTTCGGCGACATCGTGGACAGCGCGCCGCTGGAGCGGCGGGTAATAGAACAGCGGCTATGGGTACTCACTGAGGATGGGGGAATAACGCTCGGGCATCGCAACAAGGCGTTCGACGAGAAGGCCAACGCGCATACGGTGCTGCGGGTGAAGTTCGATGCATGGCTCGCGGAGCAGGCGGAGAACGCGGGCGCGCTGCTGGTACCGGAGACGGTTGTCGAGGAACTCATCATAAAAGATGACAAGGTCGTCGGGGTAAGGACCGGCCGCGAGGAAGGGGATATTTACGCGGACTGCGTTATCGTCGCTGATGGATGCAATTCGCTCCTGGCGTTGAAACATGGTTTCCGCAAGGAATACGACCAGGACCAGCTCGCTCTCGCGGTGAAGGAAGTGCACGCCATCGACAGGCAGGTAATCAACGACCGGTTCGGCATCACCGATGAACAGGGCGTGACAATAGAGATAGTCGGCCCGGTGACCGAGGGGATACTCGGTACCGGGTTTATTTATACGAACAAGGACACCATTTCGGTCGGACTGGGATGCCTTCTCAAGGGGCTTGTCGACAAGGAGCTCAATGTTTCGGACATGCTTGAGAAGCTGAAGTCGCATCCGCTCGTGGAGCCGCTGATACGCGGTTCGGAGATGAAGGAATACATGGCGCACTGCATCCCGGAGGGGGGTTATTACGGCATCCCGAAGCTCTTCGGCAACGGCGTGATGTTCGCGGGTGACTCGGCGCAGTTCGTGAATGGCATCAACCGCGAGGGCTCGAACATGGCGATGCTGTCGGGGCGCATCGCGGCACAGACATATCTGAAGGCGAAGGAAGCGGGGGATTTTTCGGCGGAGCGATTGAAGCTGTATGAGTCGCTTTTGCGGAAGACATTCATATTCGCCGATTTGCGCAAGTACCGGAACCTCGCGAAATTCATCGAGGGCAACCCGCAGCTGCTCACCGAATACCCAGAGCTGGCCGAATGGGCGGTGCGCGAATGGCTTACGGTTGACGGCGTGCCCAAGAGCGAGAAGCAGAAGGAAATCATCGCGCGGGCGATGAAGGATATCGGCATCTGGCGCGGCATCAAGGATGCGTGGGGCTTATGGAGGAATTTCTCATGAACATAGAAGACAAGCTCTACACGATAGCGACCAAGACCGACGAGGATAATCCGCATCTCGAGCAGCTCGACGCCGATGTATGCGAGCGATGTGAGCGCAAATGGTGCACGGTGTTCTGCCCGGCGCAGACATACAAATGGGAAGACGACAAGCTGGTGATAGCCTATGAGAATTGCGTCGAATGCGGCGCGTGCCGCGTGGGATGCCCGTATTTGAATATCGGCTGGCGGTATCCGCGGGGGGGATTCGGGGTGCGGTATAAGTTCGGGTAGAGATGCAGACAGACGCATACGATGCTTAGTGAGACCATATGTGGCTTAACGGGCAGGAACGAAGATATTCAGCCGAGCATTTTAAATATCCCCGGAAACGCATCTAAACAAGTAGCCCCTTAATATGGAGGATAACATGTTCAGGCATCTTACCATTGCGATTGCGCTCATCGTCATGACGGCGTTCGGAGTTTCATGCTCGAATTCGCCGGTATCATCGCCGGATACACAGACGGGAGCATTGGAACTCGGGGAGGCGCTGGGTTCGACATCCTGCGCGGGATTCTGGCAGGTCACGGTCGACCCGGTCGCCGGTACGATTGAAGCCGCGGATATGCGCAGCGGCGACAAGATCGTCAACGTGCTCGGGTTCCTCGAACCGCCGGCGCTTTCCGGGATGACAATCGATTTCGACACGCTCTACATCGACAATCCGATAATCGAGGTGGATGTGATTATCAATCATCCATTCGACACGGTCTATAACCAGTTCACGGGATTCGATGTGCGCGGGGTGGTTTTCGGTCCGGAATTGACGAATGCGGACGGGCTTACGATAATCCCGAGCCCTGAATTTTTCACCGGCGTGCCGTTCGGGTACCAGAACGGCTTGCTCGGGACGCCTGACGGCATCGCAGATTACGAAGGGCTTGCGGGATACAAATATTTCACAGACGGCCTCGATGCCGACGCGGATCTCGCGGAATTCCTCAGCGACCCGTTCTTCGTGGAGTACCGCGGATATTTCCCCGAAGGCGGGCTGTGCGTGAGGCATTACGTGCTGGACTGGAGCAACGTCGAGCATGATTTCTTCGTATTCAACTATGCCATTTACGCGAACTATGACTGGCCGGTCGGGGATGGGCCATATGATATCAACGATTTCGAGATAACGACCGCCAACAGCGCAGAGGCCGTGTGCTGCAAAGTCACGGAACTCGATAACAGCCTTTATTATTCCGACGGAAGCGGCGGCGGTACAATAAGCCTCCAGGCCTAGATATGGGACTGGCAGGGAAATATCGACGCGGTGAAGCTGTCGTCGTATGACGCGAATACGGATATTGCCGATAATACGTACCTCACATATGCAGGACCGGGCGCGACGGATTATTCATATGTATATGAAGTGCACGATGTCGCGGTCAACCCGGCGGCTTCCGGTGACCTCAATCTGCTGATAACCGTAACCGACCCGGCGACGTTCGGCGAATCGTGGTTCCTCGACCTGCTTCCGGGAACGAACGGCAAACATGACGAGCAGGTGTTCAGCGGTTTCCTGCATGCCGCGATGGTGAACGAATGCCCGGAGCCTACAGTTGAAAGCACGGAGCCGCCGTTTGGTTCGGGAGTGCTCGACGACGTGGTGTTCAACTGCACGGGGCTCGTGGACGGCCCTACCCTTGGCGTTAAACTCACCGATGGCGTCACGGACTGGGTCGGCACCGATGTGAATTACATCAGCGCGACGGAGATGACCGCGGATTTGGACTTGACGGGCGTGGCATTCGGCGAAGAACTGGATATCGTCATCACGAACGGATGCGGCACCGAGGGAGTCGGTCCCGCGACATGGCTTGTGCTTCATTACATACACGTTGTGGGGACACCGAACATCGATGTCATCGGCACCCGCACGCCGCGCGATATCGCCATCGACCCCTCATCGAACCAGACAGCGGTGACGTACGACACATTCTGGATAAACTGGTCGAACAACTACCAGAACCAGTCATCCAATTATTATTCCTGGAGCAGCCAGCAGATGGGAAACATGGACGCGCAGCCCGACCTTATCTGGTATAGCCATGCATACATGGGGCAGTACGGCGGTAACTACCTCTGCTGGTCGTGGACTGATTTCACGGGCTGGCAGTCGACGCATTCGCAATGGCAACATGGCACAGACAACCGTGTCTGCGACCTGGTGAACCAGCAGGGCACGAACTACCTGTATGCG
>CAZSPL010000053.1:14505-18190 GCA_964608735.1 uncultured Planctomycetota bacterium
CGGGGGGATATCGATAATGAGTACAAATGCAGACTACAGCCTCAACTACCCGGCTCACATGACGGGAACATTTTATAACGGTCCCGGTAATACCGGTGTACTCGTTGACAACTTGATTGCTATCGACATGCCAGAGTATTCCGGAAGCGGCAACCCGGACATGTATTTTCTCGAGGCGCTTCCCGACACGGATACCGCGGTCGTCGAGAAATGGCATATAGCAAATACTCCGACATTCCTGCTCGCTTTTGGGGAGGATCACCTGTACGACGCGCTCGATATCACCGTCGATTCGGACTACAACGTGTATATTCTGGAGAAAGATTCGAACGGCGACGCGAACATCTGGGCGTACGACGCGTCGGGAGCGTTGATAGGAGCGAGCGGGCCGCTGACATCGGCGGAGCTTTCGGGGGACCCGCTTCGAATGGACTGCAGCCTGTCGGCATCGCCGAATGAAGTGCATGTGCTGCATTCGGACGGGGTGACGCGGTTTTCGATGTATTAAGAGAGTGCGCAGCCCCTGGGCAGTCCCGCGCTGGGGATTGCACGCCGTACAGGACACGCCCATTCTCGCGGACTCGAAGTGGGCGTGGCACCCGGAGATATTTTGGGAATAAATACAGCCCCGGTGAATCCGGGGTTTTTTTACGGCATAGGGGATAGCAGGCGGGCGGGCTTGTGATAAAATCAGCATGTAAAATGACCCGGGGAGGTCAGGATGAAGAAGAGAATCGGCGTGCTGGCATCGGGAAGGGGAACCAATCTCCAGGCGATAATCGACACCTGCAAGGACGGGACGATTCCCGACGCGGAGGTGGCGATAGTCGTGAGCGACGTCGCCGATGCATACGCGCTCGAGCGCGCGAAGGCCGGTGGTATCGCGACGAAGGTGGTGCTTCGGGGGGATTTCGAGAAGGTGAAGGATTTCAACATGGCGATAGGTGACGCGCTCGAAGAAGCGGGCGTCGACCTGGTATGCCTCGCGGGATACATGCGGATACTCTCCAAGTCGCTGGTGAAACGGTTCTACGGCAGGTGCCTGAACATCCACCCGGCGCTGCTGCCGTCATTCCCAGGGCTCGACGGGCAGAAGCAGGCGTGGGATTACGGGGTGAAGGTGTCGGGATGCACGGTGCATTACGTGGATGAAGGATGCGACACCGGGCCGGTTATCATACAGCGGGCGGTGACGGTCGATGAAGGCTGCACCGTGAAGGAACTCTCGGCGAAAATTCTGAAAGAGGAGCACAAGGCATACCCGGAAGCGATACGGCTGCATCTTTCGGGAAGGCTTACGATTGCGGGAAGGCGGGTAATCATCAGCCCGGGATAATGCGCGGATGCGCTTGAACAATACGCGGGCGGAATTAGTCAACCATGTGGGGCGCGGGGCGAAGAAATCAGCTTGAGGAATACGCGAGCGGATGTCGGTAAATATCAGTCACTTGAAGAGCGCAATCACCCGTACCCCCGACCTCGAGGGGGGCAAACCGAACATGCTGGTGTACGGGGCATATTTCGCCCTGTGCGCGCTGGCGATAAACACGGCGTTCCTGGTCTTCGATTTCGCCAACATGCGTTTTCTTTTCCTGGCGGGGCTCCTGGTCGGGTATGTGTTTTCATATTACGTGGCGAGGCGATGGCATATAATAATCGGCCAGACGCTCGATATCATAAGCCTCGCCGTAACCGTCCTCTATATATTCCGCATCGTCGACCAGGTGGGAAGCTGGGGTTCGCTTCTCGCGGAACTTCTCTGCCTGCTGTTGATTCTCAAGAGTTTCAAGCTGTTCACGGTGGGTGATTTTTTCCAGCCGCTGATGATGTCGTCGGCGCTTTTCGTATTCGCCTCGCTTCCGAGCTATTCGGCGATGTATGTCATATCGCTGCTGGCTTACATGTTCATCCTCTCCTTCGCGCTGTATGCATCGCAGCTTAAAGAGGTCACGCGGCTCGAGCGGGGGGAGCGCGAGCTGTCGCTGAAGTTCACCTACCGTCGCACGGATTACTCCGGTGACACACCGCTGTCTCGCAAGCCATGGCGCGAGTTGTGGCCGTATTTAGCCAGCGGCCTGAAGTCGAGCATCGCGGTCGCGATAGTGACATTCATCATATTCAGCCTGTGTTTCTTCCAGATAGACAGGGATGTGGAGCTTGGGAACCGCTCGGACCTCAAGCGGGCGTTCACCGAAAGCGTATTCGGTCCGCGGGAATATGAAGGGATGAGCACCGACGCGCTTACCGCCACGGACGATCCCCAGAAGGGCGCGGCGCATGTGCTGTATCCCGGCTTCACCGAGGATTTCGACATCTCGCAGGGGCGTTTCGACAGCCTTGACAATCCGGCGCCGGTGATGAGCGTCAAGTCGAATTTCGAGACATACCACCGTGGAAAGGCATACGACATCTACAACGGTCGCGGATGGTCGAACAGCGAAGAAAGCGCCGAGTACAGCCAAGTGATGCTTAACGAAGACAAGCGGGAGGAGATGAACGAGGTCGACCTCAGCGAGCGGAAGCGCAATGCCACTTACACGATAGACCCGATCATCGCCGAGAAGGTGGAGATACGCGAGGAATATACGATCGAGCGGGGCATGCCACGCACAGACCTTCTTTTCACCGGCTACCAGGCGAACAAGATCATCTTCCCAAAACTCAAGACGATAACCATCGACGGTGAATTCAACATACGCCGCCCATCGAGCAACGACGTGCTTCGCACCGGCACGAAGTACCAGGTCGTAAGCTACAAGCTCGCGAATCCGGGCAGGATTCTCAAGGGGCAGACATATCGCGATGTCAATTTCCCATCGCAGGAATTCCTCGACCGCTACACGCAGCTTCCGTGGGATGATTACCCGGATCAGTACGCCGAGCTGAAAAAGCTGTCGAGCAGGATAGTCGGGAATACGGCGGCGCAATACGACAAGATAGAACGGCTTATGAATTACCTGCGCGACAACTACGAATATTCGCTGAAGGAGCCGATAGAGGTCCCGGATGAATACGACGCGGTGTATTTTTTCCTTACGAAATGGGATAAGAAGGCGGGCCATTGCGAATATTTCGCGTCGGCTCTGGCGGTACTCGCGCGCGCGGGCGGGATACCATGCCGCGTGGTGTCGGGCTATGCCCCCGGCGATTACAGCTTCAACGGGTTCATCGTCCGGCAGAAACACGCCCATGCATGGGTGGAAGTTTATTTCCCGTATATCGGGTGGGTGGAATTCGATCCTACCCCGCCGACGCCGTGGTATGAGCGCGGGCTTTCGGGCGTCGGCGGCGCGGCGCTGTCCACCGAAAGCGCGATAGAAGAACTCTATATATTCAACCCCGGCGGGTATTTTAAGAAATACGTCATGCCGAAGCTGTTCTGGGTCTGGCGGCGGATTTTCCGCGCGGGGGCGAGCGTGTACAGCATCTTCGCCGCGACCGAGAGCCGCACGTGGCTGTGGGAGAAGATGGTCGGCAGCCCGCGATGGTGGGGCATCACCCTCGGGCTGATAGCGGGAAGCCTTATGCTGATGGAACTCGGCTACCTCATCGTCCTCGGGCCTGTCGGGTATCGCAAGAGGCTGATTGTACGCAGGGGGCGGGGATGGCTCGACAGGCTGGAGCGGATTCTCATCAGGAAGGAGATTCTCGAGCTTGTAGATCTGCATATACACCTGCCGATGAT
>CAZSPL010000054.1:0-18037 GCA_964608735.1 uncultured Planctomycetota bacterium
TAGTCTCGCACCCACAAATGCGACCAGACGATTGAGAATCGCTTCATCTACAATGCCCTCTACGGCACCCCAGATTTCTGTTGTTGAAGTTGAAGGCATTGTTTCACACCAAAAAGAAGCAATTGGCTTATATTCTTAGGACTGGTAGGAGGAATAACAGCTTCAGCTAATGATACTCCTCCATCAAGCAAATCAATAACTTGCGTATATCTGGATACTGGGATCACGGCAGTCGCCTCATCCCCCGGGACAAGGAGAAATACTTCATCCCTATCAATCCCTTCATCCCGAAGTAGGTCGCTTGAATGCGTGCTAACCCAAAACTGCCTGCCGGTCTGGCGCTGGATACGAGCAAACATCTGTGGGATATATCTAACCACTTCAGGATGCAGAGACAATTCTGGCTCTTCTAAGAGAAGCGGCCCGACGCCATTAAGCATAGACCAAAGGAGCCCCACTAACCTTAGCGTGCCATCCGAAAATCGCTCCTCAGTCTGCCAGGCCCCGGTTGGTCGCCAATGCATAAACTTCCCCTTCAAATGGGGCTTTCCACTTGCGTCTGATGCCAGAACCATTTCTTTCACTTGAGGAGCCGCTACGCTTAAAGCTTCGGATATTCTCCTCAATCTTGCGTTTCTAGTCTTCTCAGTTGTATCAGCAATCTGCCTAAGAAAATCCCCGCCGTAAGGATCATCCCTTTTGCCGATAGATCTTTCAGGTTCCCTAATTAATTGTGGAACAATATGCAGATATTTTATGGACTCAAAAAAATCCGCGATTTCTCGGAAATCCTTGTTTGCATGAACTTGTTCCAAATGAGTCTGAGTCAACCTTTCGTTATCAGCCTTGTCCTTGCCATCCGGGCGTACGCGTATTTCTGTTCCGTCCTTGCGCACAATCTCCTTTGTAATTAATTGATGACGCTGCTTGTCTTGATTGAAACCTAATTCATATTCCCACTTATCAGGGTTCTCAGAATCGCCAATCCGCACGCGAATTCTAATCTCAGGATATTTCCTGGCATAAAGACATCGTAAGCTTTTTACTCCACCCCTTCTCAGAACACTTCCCTGAAATCCTCCTCCTACAGATACAATGTCATGGAGAAAGCGAATCGCGTCCAATAAGTTTGATTTTCCGGATGCGTTTGGCCCCACGAGAAATACACGCCGCTGTAGATCAATATCAAACTTCTTGAAATTGCGCCAATTCTCAACGTATAGATTAGTGATCCGCATAGTTTTCTCTTTAGGTTTATGCATCTCTATCAATCCTCATTCCAAGGATGCCAATGCAGTTACACCTGCATTTTCAGCTTCTCAGCTTTCCTCCCTGTCTTTTAAAATGATAGCAAATTCCCTCTCAATACGCTCCCTTCGGACTCAGGACAACGTTGGCGGTGAGGAGCATTATCTGGAAGTCGAGTGAGAGGGAGAAGTTGTGCAGGTAGAAGACGTCGAACAGCACAGCTTCCTCGAACTGGAGCCTATTGCGCCCGCATATCTGCCAGAGCCCCGTAAGCCCGACCCATCCGCGGATGCGGTATGTGTGCCAGTCCTCGTACTGCGCCACTTCCTCGGGCAGCGGCGGCCTCGGCCCGACGATGGACATCTCCCCCTTCAACACGTTGATAAACTGCGGGATTTCATCGAGGGAGAATTTCCTCAGCATTTTACCGGTTTTGGTGATGCGCGGGTCGTCCTTGAGCTTGAACATATGCCCCTTCACGAAGCTCTGCGCGGCGAGTTCGCGCTTCCGCTTCTCGGCGTCGATGACCATGGTGCGGAATTTGTAGAGCTTGAATGTTTTCCCGAGGCGTTGCACCCTCTCCTGCGTGAACAGCGGCGGCCCGCCATCCTCACGCCAAATCATGAATGCGATCGCGAGCCACAGCGGGGAACCGATTACAAGCACGCAGAGGGCGAAGAATATATCCCACAGGCGTTTCATCCATCGACGCCAGAGCGACGCGCGTCCGCCGCCGAAGATGATCACCGGCACGCCCCTGAATTCCTCGACGAAGAGGGGAAGCTTGTCCCAGAGTATCTTGAAGTTGTTCGACAGCACTCGTATGGTGACCGGCAACCCGGCGACTTCCCTGAAATAGGTGAAGATCTCAGGCGCTTGTCCTTCGGGCAGGCAGATGATGACTTCGTCGATAGCGCCCTGGGTGACGTAAGTGCGGAGCTTGTCGGAGTGATGATAGCGCTTGATGCCGTCGTCGGGGCTGACATCACCCGGCACCGGCACGATCCCCACCGGGCGCCAGCCTTCCTGTGGATTGTCGCACAGTCTCTTATACAGCGCCCGGGAAACATCATTGTCGCCGATGATTATCATCCTGCGGTTGGCGATTCCCTTGAGATGCAGGAAATTCCCGGCCTGCCTCATGACGAAGCGGAAAAAGTGGATGAATATCACAGTGCTGAACAGGAAGGTCAGGAGGAATGTTCGCGAGACGTTGAACATCTTGATGAAGTACATCTCGATGATGACGATGAAGAACGCAAGCAGGCACGCCTTGAGGAGTGTGAGCGGGTCTCCTGAGCCTGAGATGTAGCGGCGCGATTCATAGAGACGGAAGTATTTGAAAACGATGTAATACGTCACCGCGGCCATGGCGAATATCATCGGCACCTGTTCGATGGTGAAGACATTGACCTGCCATGTGACGATGTCGGGGATAACAAAGCGCGCGAATTTCCAGGCGAGAGCGAGGGAGCCGATGTCGGCGGCGACCTTCAGGCAGAATGTGAATACGCGGCTGAGCTTGAGCAGCCACCTGTAATTTTCACGCTTATCGCCCATGTTTCATTTCAGCGATGGACGCTTCGGAAATCCTCCATGCTTGAGGATGAATTTCAGGAAACTCACCATGTGATGCCGGTTCGCTTTCGACAGCGGACTCTTCCGGCTCACCCTTTCGTAATGATGAACGAATACGGCTTCCGGTAAGTAAATCACTTTATACCCGGTTCGCCAACATGTAAGGCATAAATCGACATCCTCGAAGTAGAGGAAATATCGCGGGTCGAAGATGCGGTTTCCCATCTTCGCGATGAGCTCGCGACGGATGAACATCGCGGCGCCGATAGCCCAGTCGATTTCCATCGTTCGCGAGAAATCTTCATCCATCATCATGTAGCGGCGGAAATATGCAGGCGGGCTTTCATCGTTACGCCACGGCGCGCGGGCATAGAGGGCGGATTTCCAGTCGTAGAAGCGCCTGACCGATTCCTGCATCGTGCCGTCGGGATAGGTCAGCTTCGGGCATACGATACCAGCATCGGGATGTTCATCGAGATATTTCAGGGCTGATGTAATCGCCCCTTTTTCGGGTATAGCATCGGGGTTGCAGAGAAGGATGACGTCGCCGGATGATTTGGAGTAGCCGAGATTGACGCCGCGTCCGAAGCCGAGATTGGAGCCGGGGATGAGGAGTTTTGCGTAATGCGATTCGCAGAGCGATGAGAGATTTTCGGCGGGGTAGTTGTTGACGACGATAATTTCGCGGGGTTGATCAACATCCACCGAGTTAAGTACCGGCAGGGATTCAGTTAGGTGCTTACCGGAATTGTAGGCGACAAGGATTATTGAAAGATTGACAGCCACGGTATATAAACTATATCAGAGAGTGCGCATTGCGCATATATGGAAAGCTGATTCACACAGGCCGTTTTTAAGTTATAATTTTCACCCGGTAAAGGAAGCAAATAAATCCGGGAAGCGTCGCTATGAATTCCAGCACCGCCCAGTCAACCGGGGATTCAACATGAACGATTTCAAAACCGCGAGGAACAGTATGGTCGATTACCAGATAGCGTCGCGCGGGGTTCATGACGAAATGGTGCTCGCGGCGATGCGCACTGTACCGCGGCATGCGTTCGTACCGGATGAAATGCTCGACCGGGCGTATGATGACTGCCCGCTTCCCATCGGACTCGGGCAGACGATATCGCAGCCGTTTATCGTGGCATACATGACCGAGTTGCTCGCGCTTGAGGGGGAGGAGAAGGTGCTCGATGTCGGCACCGGGTCGGGATACCAGGCGGCGATACTCGCCGAGATCGCGGCGGAAGTCCACTGCATCGAGCGGGTGCCGTCGCTGCTCCGGGAAGCTGTCATCAAACTGAAATCACTGGGATACAAGAATGTTTATTTCTACGAGGGGGATGGCTGGCTCGGGCTGCCCGAAGTCGCGCCGTTCGACGCGATAATGGTAGCGGCCGCGGCGGACAGTATCCCCGATGCGCTGAAGAAGCAGCTTTCGCCCGAAGGGGGGCGGATGGTGATCCCGGTCGGAAGCGATAACTGGCAGGAGTTGAAACTCGTCGAGCGCAACGGCAACAAGTTCAAGACGTCGAGCAAGGGTGACGTCAGGTTCGTGCCGCTTATAAGGGGAGACTAATCACGCGTTTCGAAAAACCGTGGGAATAAGGCCGGGGTCATCTGACGGGAGTGATTTCTTCCAGGCCCCCGGTGAACGGCCAAAGAATATCAGGGATCTCAATGGAGCCGTCTTCCCTCTGGTAATGCTCCATCAGCGCACTCATGAGGCGCGATGTCGCAAGGGCGGAGCCGTTGAGAGTATGCACGAATTCGAGTTTCTTGCTCTCCTCGCGCCTGAAGCGTATGTTGGCGCGTCGCGCCTGGTAATCGGTGCAGTTCGAGCACGAGCTTACCTCGTAGAATTTCCCCTGGCTGGGAATCCATCCCTCGATGTCATATGTCTTCGCCGACTGGGTCGCGAGGTCGCCCGAGACGAGGAGGGTTGTCCTGAACGGGAGCGCGAGCCTTCGCATGCATTCCTCGGCGCAGTCGGTCATGCGTTCGAGCTCATCGGATGATTCTTCCGGCAGGCAGAACGAGAACATCTCCACCTTGTGGAACTGGTGCATGCGTATCAGCCCCCGCTCGTCGCGGCCGTAGGTGCCGGCTTCGCGGCGGAAGCATGGCGTGAACGCGCACAACTGGACGGGGAGTTCTTCTTCCTCGAGCTTGTCGCCGCGGAACATGTTGAGCAGCGGCACTTCGCCGGTCGGGATGAGCGCGTAGCCGTCGGTGTCGACAAAATAGGACTGCTCGCGGAATTTGGGATACTGCGCCGACGAGAACATGCTTTCGGCGTTGACGAGGTAGGGGGGTATGATAAGGCTGTGGCCGAATTCGCGGACGTTGATGTCTATGAGCCACGAAATAAGTCCCCATTCGAGGCGCGCGAGGCTGTTCTTGTAGATGACGAAATTCGAGCCGGTGAGTTTTGCTCCGCGCTCGAAGTCGAGGCCGTCGCATAGAGTGCCGAGCGCGACGTGGTCGCGGAAGAACGACCCGATGGCTTCGGACTTGCGCGCATGGCCGAACGTACGCACGACGAGATTGTTTTCCTTGTCGAGGTCGAGCGGGGTGTCATCGTCGGGGATGTTCGGTAGGACCTCCATGATCGACTGAAGCTGCTCCTGGACATCCTTCAGCTCGTCATCGATTTTCTCGATGGCGTCGCCGAGGCTATTAACCGCGGCCTTTGCCGCGCCGACGTCGCCGCCGTCCTTGATAATCTCCCCGATCTGCTTCGATGCCGAATTTTTTTCAGCCTTCAGGGATTCGACGCTCGTGATGAGCTCGCGGCGGCGCGTATCAAGCTGTTCGATATTGCCCAGGTCGATACCCGGCTCCCGCAGCTTCAGTTTCGGCTCGATTTCATCCTTCTCGGCAATCAGTCTCTTTATATCCAGCATGCTTCACCCGCTCGACAATCTGCGTTACATTATGCCCGGAATACTTCGTGCAGCGAAAAATACAAAGCAGTAGTTTACCGCAAAGGCGGGTTTTCGTGAAGCGCGGTTTGGCATAGAATGGCCAATAGTATAAAATTCATACGTTGGGACAGCTCAGGATTTTTTCGCGAGGCTGCGTGAATGGAAAATGAAGAACTGAAAAAGGCGGCCGGGATAGCGGCGGTAAAGTATGTCGAGGACGGCATGAGCCTCGGGCTTGGCACCGGGAGCACAGTGCGATACAGCATCCTCGAAATCGGGCGGCGTATCCGCGAGGAAGGGCTGAACGTGCGCGGTATCCCGACGAGCAAAGCCACCGAGACACTTGCCATCGAGCAGGGCATCCCATTAACTGATTTCAAGGAAGTCGAAAAGCTTGATCTCACCATCGACGGGGCGGATGAAGTCGACCCTCGGCTTACATTGATAAAAGGGGGCGGCGGCGCGCTGCTGAGGGAAAAGATAGTCGCGGCGAATTCGAAGAAGATGATCGCGGTGGTGGATGAGTCGAAACTCGTCGAGGAACTCGGCACTACATTCCCGTTGCCGGTGGAAATCGTGCCTTTCGGATGCGCGGCGCTGCTGCGGTTGTTCAAGACATTCAATTGTGACTATGTGCAGCTCCGGATGAACAACGACGGCACGCCGTATCTTACCGACAACGGCAACTGCATCCTTATGTGCAAGTTCGAGATAATCACCGCGCCGGATTTAACGGAGCGGTTCATCGACCAGATACCCGGCGTCGTCGAATGCGGCCTGTTCGTCGACCTGTGCAGCCGGGTGATCGTCGCGGGCCGTGACGGGGTCCGCGAGATGACGATTTAACGGATATTGGGGAATTTCAATAAAATCATCGTTGCCATATCAGCCGCTGTCATCCTGCTGAGCGGGGTATATTTCTTTGCCCTCTGGGTGAACAATATCGCGCACCGGCTGGCATATCCATTTCCCATCGAATATCTCGAGGATGCCATATTCTTCCACGCGCTACGGGTGTACAACGGGGAGCCGATATATGTCGACCCCAATTCAGGATTCGCGGCTATCATCTACGCACCTGGATATTTCTACATCCTCGGATGGCTGTTCAAGATCTTTGGGCCGTCGATCATTACGGCCCGGGTGATAAGTCTCGCGTGCACGGTGTCTATATTGACGATGCTCGCGTGGTATTCATCCAGACGGTTGAGGTTTCCGCTCAGCGCTATCCCGGCATGCATTTATCTTACGCTGCTCTATTCCCATTTCGCCGGATACCAGGACCTGGGCCGCGTCGACCCGCTGATGCTGTTGATGATTCTCGCGGGGATATTCCTTATCGGCGACGGGAAATCCGGGATGAAACGCGTAATAGCCGGGGTGGTGGTCATCACGCTCGCATGCTATGTCAAGCAGCCCGCGATGGCATACCTGCCGTTCGTTTACGGCTTCGTCATCTGGAGAGACCGGAAAGCCGGGCTTATCGCCGCCGCCGTTTCGCTTGCGCTGCTAATCGGGATTTTCATAGCCGCAAATGCCTCCACCGGCGGGTGGTTCGGATATTACACGCTGAAACTTCCCCTCACGCATCAGCTCCGGTGGGACAGGATAAGAGTGCTTGCGTTCGGCGGGCATGTGCATTACCCGGTAAGGGGGATAATGTTCCTGCTGATGGCGACATTGATTTACATCGCATTCCGTTTGCTATTCCTGCGAAAAACGCCGCTTAATATTTTCGAGGCGACGCTTCCCGGCGCGGCGATTGCCACGGTACTGCCGTTTCTAAAGGAAGGGGGGTATTTCCAGGATTTCCTTCCCCTCTACACGCATCTGTGTTTTCTGATAGCGGTTGCATTTTCGCTGGATGCCGATCCATCGGAAGCAAAGGATTCCGCGTTTGACCGCATATCATTGAATTACATGGTTGTGCTGCTCATGGTCGCGCTGGCGCTTCACTGTGTATTCAGCATCAAGCCGCTCGATGAATTCCGAGCCCCGCAGTTGATACGCGGGGTGAAGACAATCAACCCGTGGACTGAATTCCTTCCGAAGAGTGGGAATATCGACCTGGGGCGGAATTTTGTGGAGGAAGTGAAAAATACCGAAGGCGAGGTATTCATGCCGTCGCTCGGATACTACGGGTGGCTTGCCGGGAAGGAGCCGGGGTATGTCGGGGTCGCGCTGACGGATCTGCTCGGGCTGGGGATTACGCCGGAGCCGCTTTTGGCGGATATCCGGTCTCACCGTTATGCGGCGATTTTCATACCGGAATATTTCGAGACCGGGGATTACGAGGCGTGGGACCTTCGCCGCTACGGCTAC
Source organism: uncultured Planctomycetota bacterium (assembly GCA_964608735.1). Classification (GTDB taxonomy): domain Bacteria; phylum JAJVIF01; class JAJVIF01; order JAPKYR01; family CAZSPL01; genus CAZSPL01. The sequence goes on from CAZSPL010000054.1 coordinate 8,079, forward strand.
ACGGGCCCGTCGCAGGTCATCCCGGAGCCGCGCATCAACTACGACCTGAGCCCGAATATCGAGATTCCCCCCAACCGGGTCTACCGAAGCGAGTCGACGGGCAAAGACTCCACCGAATAATGCATCTAACTATTATGGATATAGCACTCCCCTTCTTCGAGGAGGGCGGGAGGATTGTACATGCGATTTTCAATTCTACCGGCATTGATGGCGGCGCTCATCTTCGCGTATGGCTGCTCGGGCGCCGATGTCGCCGGCTTCCGCTGCCGGTTGAGTGAATAAATTGAATCGAACATTCATTGGGGGAACATATGCGTAAGGAGATGTTTTTAATGCGCGCAACAATCATCACGGTAATCCTCGCGACCATTCTGATGCTGATACTTGGATGCTCGGGCGGCTCGAATATCGCCCCTGCACCTCCTATATCGGGCATCGCGTCGGCGATGGACAGGATGCCGGGCGGCGGAAGCCATTTCTGCTTCGGCCTGTGGCAGATGGTCGCCGACCCAGCCGCCGGTACGCTCGATGTCATCGCAGCCCGGGAATCGGCGTTTCATCTTAACGCCCTGCCGTTCCTCGAACCGCCGGCGCTTATCAACCTGTCGCTGGAAAATCTTGAATTCAACGGGAATGAAATAATCGCCGACATCGGCTTGAGGCATCCGTTCCTCGGCTTGACCGAGTTCACCGGGTTCGATGTATGCGGGGTGTTTATTTCAAACGGCACGCATACATTCGGTGAAACGGGGCTGGTATATGCCGACGGCGACGACACGCACCTGATGAATCCCGACGGACTCACGCGGTGGTGGAACCCGGATGATTTCCCGCAGGACGGCACCATTTTCAATTACAAGGACGGCCTGCTCGGTACGCCGGACAACGCCGCGAATTTCAACACCGGCCTCAACCCATACAAATACTATTCAAACGAACTCGACGACATCGACGACGATATCCTCCAATGCACCACCGAAGCGCGCGGGCAGTTCTCCGCGGGCCAGAAGAATGTCCGGAGGTTCCATATACTCATGGGCAACGACGGCCTCGTGTTCAACTATGCGGTCGATGCCAACTGGGTATTTCCCAACGGCGACCCGCCATACTCGGCGCCGGGTGATTTCCCCGAGGACGCCAATCGTCCCGAGCCGTGGGCCATCGATGTGAATATAACCGAGAACACGCTTTTCAACGACGGCAGCGCCTCGGGTGGAAGCCTCGCGCTTACTGTCGATGTCTATGACCATTACAACGGGGAGCTGAACACGCTGAGGCTTCAGTCCGCCGGAAATTTCGATGAAGTCATCGACTCATCGCCTGTCGGAGGGGGCGACGGGTATTCGACTTATGAGATCGATATCCCCACTGCTACTCCCGACGAAGGAAGCATCCCGCTGTGTTTCATCATCGACACCGAGGAGGAAGGCTACTCCGGCAAGATACCCGGCGAGCCGATAAGCGCGTATTTCATTCGTTACGTCGATGTGAGCGGCATCGCGGACTGGATCCATGTAGATGTCCCCAACGGCGGAGAGATGTGGGAGATGCAGAGTGAGAAGGAAATCCAATGGACATCCAACGGCCCCATCGATGCAGTCACTATCGAATACAGCAAGGACGGCTTCGTGGACGATGTGAATTCAATCATCGCCTCGACCGATAACGATGGGAGCTTCATGTGGACAGTTCCGGTCGACCCGAGCGACACGGTGAGGGTGCGCATAAGCGATGTCGATGCGCCGTCGTTATCGGACACATCCGACGCGGATTTTTCAATCGTTGAGCCGGATAACATCATCCATGTCGATGACGACAATGTATCCGGCCCGTGGGACGGCAGCGCCGCGCATCCGTTCAAGCTTGTCCAGGACGGGGTTGACGCTGTCACCGAGGACGGGAGCCTGATATGGGTGCATCCGGGGACATATTACGAGGATGACGGCGGCAGCCAGACATCGGGATACGGCGAATTAACCATCAGCGCGCTCACCGACCTTACCATCTACGGCGAAGACCTGCCGATACTGGCCATGCCCATGTATCTCGGCACCGGGAAAGCCGCGGTGCATGTCTACAACAGCCCGGGGTTCACCATCGACGGTATCGGGTTCTCCCACAACTACGCCTACCAGTCTGCCATATGGCTCGAGACATGCACAAATGCGACTATCAAGAATTGCGAGATGGTGGCCACTTTGAGCCCGCACGTGTACGGTTTCCTCGAATTCCTGCGCGCGAGCAACAGCCCCGGATTGACCGCCGAAAACAACGACCTCGACGATTTCAACACCGCATCGACATACATGAGCCTCTTCGTCATCAGCAGTTGCAACGATTCCGTCATCACGCTGAACACATGCCGCAACATGAATCCGAACACGGGCTACAACCTGTACCAGACCGGCGAGGCATACATCAGCATCTACAACAGCAGCAATGTCGAGATAAGCAAGAACATCATCGGCGACCATCATCGTTCGTGCTCGTCTGAGAACTACGTGCAGTTGTACTGCATCTACATCACGGGCGGGTCCGGCAACACCGTGCGCAACAATCTCATTTATGATTGCTATTTCAGGAACAACACCGGCGTCAATACCAACAACCGGGCGATATTCATCACGGGAAGTCCCGACGCCGTCATCTACAACAACACCATAGACCGGTTCGGGCCTACGAGCGCGACTGGCACCGGGTACAGCGAGGGTATCTATTATCACAACAGCACCGGCGCGACGGTCTATAACAACATCATCACAAACATCACGAATCCCTACCTGGCTTACGGGGCAAACGGGCTGAGCGCGTTCACCCAGACGTATTCGGATGTGTGGACGATCGACGGCCCTGCGCCGAGCGCGCGTTACGGTGGTTCCGCGGTGGAAGGCACTGGCGGAATCGATGAAGACCCGCTGTACGCCGATCCGCTGAATGAGGACTACACTCTGCTCGCGGGCTCGCCATGCGAGGGTACGGGCGATGGCGGCGACGACATGGGATGCCACGGTGGGAGCGACCCGCTGCCGTAGTAATACCGATCTCAAACGTTGTCACAACGGGCTGAAAAGCCCGTTTTTTTCGTCCGGAAAATTCCCCCCTCACTTTCAAGTCGTATAAGAACGCACAAACAGCCGGTCGGAAAGTCGGTGGATATTAATTTATAACTATGAATACTGAAACAAAAACAACCATATTGACCAGGTATCCGGCGACGAAGCTTCTGCTTGGTGCCGGGGCCGCCCTCGCCGCCCTCGCGCTGGGGGTCTGGCTTTTCGTCAACTTCTGGCCCTATGCAATCGCCACGGGAATCCTCACGGCGGCATACTTCGCCATCGGGCGTAACCGCGCGAACATCGCGATATCCGACGGGGTCAGCGTGACCACCGAAGCTCTCACCGGCTATGCGCGCAAAGTGATACGCGAGCTCGAATGGGAGCCCGGCACGCAAATTCATGTCCGGAATCGCGGCGGAAGCTGCCTCATCCGGATGAAGGTGAATTTCCCGGTCAACCCCGAGAATGCGGCCGATTTCCATTCGAGGGTCATCTACACCCAGGGGTATCTCGCGAGACGCCTGCGGGATGATTTCAAGATTAGCGACGCGAAGGTGGAAATAGAGGCTGTACGCCAGGAAGTCGGCGCGTTGGTCAGATAAGGCAAAAGTAGAATCCGCGACTACTTCCATATTGGCTACAACCCGCTTTTAACGCGCTCCGGCGCGTTTTGTTATTGGGCGATTCAGTATGGTAAAATTAAATTTAGCCGCAGTGATTATATTATCAGCGAACAGCGACCATGGCGGAAGCAGAAAAATCATTCAAGATACTGATAGTCGATGACGAGGAACAGATCATCGATATCCTGCGAACGAACCTTGAGAAGCGCGGGTACGTTTGCGAATGGGCGTTCAACGGCGTGGAAGCGCTCGAAAAGATCGTCCTGTCCCCCCCGGACCTGCTCGTGACCGACATCAAGATGCCCCGTATGGACGGGCTCGAGCTCATCGAGAAAATAAAATCAGAGGGGATCGAAATACCGGTTGTCGTCATCACGGCTTTCTTCGATATCGACAACGCGATAAAAGCCCTTCGTCTCGGCGCGGTAAATTTTTTCAAGAAGCCGTTCGACTTCCAGTCCATCTACGACACGGTCTTCAAGATAGAGAAGCTTAGAGCTACGCGCAAGGACCAGGAGAAGGCGCTTGATTTCCTTGAAGGCGGGGAGATAAGGTTTGTCATCCCTTCGAACATCGACCTGATAGACGGTGTATCAAGCTATATTTCCGAGCGGGCAGCCGACATCGGCATCGTACCCCACAAGCAGCGGTTCTACACGCAGTTGGCTATAGACGAAGCATTGTCCAACGCCATACTTCATGGCAACCTGAATATCAAGGGGAAGGATTCGCAGTCGGAAAAAGTCATTTACAGGGATGACGCCTACAAGGAGCGCCTCGCGCACCCAGAGCTCGCCGCGAAGAAGGTTTTCATCGAAGCGAGACTGAATTCGCAAATGCTCGAGGTATCCATCGAGGACCAGGGCGACGGGTTCGATCACAAGGCGATACCGAATCCGACCGACAGCGAGAATGTATTCCGCTACCACGGGCGCGGGATATTCGTGATGAGAAATATAATGGATGAAGTCATCTTCAACGATCTGGGCAATCGCATCACGCTGAAGAAATACAGGGAATCGCATAGCCCTGTCTGATATTTTCCATTTCCACATGGGAGTTTGATCTTGGGCGATAATTCATCGGAAGCAGGCTGGGACTTGACAGCCACGATATTGCGCTTCCTCCCCGGCGACGTGGTGATATTCGACCGGGGCGGCGGGATATTGCATCGCAATAACATCTTCCTGAATAACCCGTGCTTCGCGCGAGATAAGATCGCGGATATTCACAAGTTGAACCGCAGGCTCGCACGCAGTGAAGCTGTCCGCCAAAAGCTCGAAGAAATGTTCCAGGAAGCCCTCGGCGGCAAGACGACCGCCCCGATCAACCTTGAGATAGCCTGTACGGATGGTCAGAATGAAGTCGTTGAAGTATACATGATGCCGATCGTGGATTCCGACGGCGCGGTCGCCGCGGTGATGCTGCATACGATCGACATCACCGGGCGCGAGGCGCTTCGCAGGGAACACCAGGAAATGGAGATGGAGTATCTCGTCGCGAGCAGGATGGCCATCCTCGGCGAGCTCGCCAGGGGAATCGCGCATAACATCAACAATCCGCTCGCGGGACTCTTCGGCTACCTCGAACTTCTCGGGGAGGAATATCCCGACAACGAACACATAGCGAAGGCAATCAAGCAGTGCCAGCGCATCGGAGACATCGCCCGCAACCTTTCATACCACGGGCGTAATACCGAGCAGACCGGGTCCGCCAAGATCAACCTGCATGAGCTTATAGACGAGACGCTGCTATTGGTAAACGCATCGAAGCTGTACGACAAGGTGAATATCGTCACCGAAAAAATGGAGGACCCGGCCATCGTTACGGCAAACGCGGGCGACGTCACGCAGGTGCTGCTCAACCTGCTTCGGAACGCGCGCGACGCGGTGTGGGGAATGGATAACGGTATACTGACCATCAGGACCGCACCCGCCGGGGATGAGATAGTGCTTTCGGTCAGCGACAACGGCGAGGGGATACCCGAATCGATACGCGACCATATCTTCGAGCCGTTCTTCAGCACGAAAGAACGTATACCAACGCAGGACTTGTCGCCGTCCGGCAACGGGCTCGGGCTTTCCACGAGCAGGCAGCGGCTGATGCAGAGCGACGGGCGGATCGATTTCGTCACGAAGATGAACGCGGGCACGACATTCCGCGTGTACCTTCCAAGGGCAAGGGCGGATACATAAAAAAGCCCGCGGCCGCGGGCTTGCAATCACAAGGTAAAATCGAAGCGGACGGGCATGCTATCCCGTATCACCCGATTCCATCGCTTCGAGGGCCGCCAGCAATTCTTCTATCTCGAGCATGTATGATTCATAGTCGACTATGTGCGTCTCCAGTGCGGCCATCTCTCCCGCGTAGATGCTTTCCTTCGCACGCCGTGCCCTGAAATCGGACGCAAGCCTGGCGAACGCATCGTCGAAATCCGCTTCTTTTTCGCGGTAATCTTCCCACGCGGGGCTCGCTTTCAGGTCGTCATAGGGGCGCCGGAGTTCCGCGACGATTTCTTCCTCGATAAGTTCGACAGGAACATCGAGGTACTCCTCGAGGCTGTACCTGTCGATGAGCGCGGTCGCGGCGAGGAACTCGGTGCGCGACGAGCGGAATTTGTCGAGCTGATTCTTGGTGGCGTCGCTCTCATGCTTCGGGTCGTCGGTGAGCATTTTCGCGAGTTCGAGGGCATTGCGTCCGAGATTGAGCGCCTTGAGTGCGGCCTTGTCGATCGAATCCTCGGCAATCGCCGCGAGCTTGAGTTTGATCTCCTCGCTGTCCATTGCCACGGACGTGCCCGAAGCATCGGCGGGACCCGATTCAGCGGGGGTCCCGACCGCAAGCGTGCCGGTCACATCGCCGGGGGGAACGGGCAAGGCATCGACATGCGTTGGAAATTCCCCCGGCTCTTCGGATGCCGATTCGGTCGGGTGATTGAAAGTCGATACCGGCGCTTCAGCCGTCACGTCGGTTTCGTCAGCCGGTTGTTCAGTAGCTGTCGCGGGCTGTCCGGAATCCGGTGGATTGAATACGGTCGTGGATTTCACGGGTTTTGTTTCTTCGGCGAGGGGAGTGGATGTTTCACTCTCCGCGGGCTTCACGGCTTCGGCATCCGATGGAGGCGTGAACAACGACAGCGGGTTGACCAGTATCTCAAACTCCGGACTTACTTCGGGCGGTTCGCTTATGGGGGGCGGTGCTTCTTCCTCGACGGGCGGCGCTTCTTCGGTTTCCGGCTCGCTTTCCTCTACAGCGGGAGGAAGCGGAGCCGTCTCGGCGGGTAGTTCAGTGTATTCCACGGGCCCCTCATCGGCGGGGGTTTCCTCGATCGCGGCGGCAGGCTCTTCGGGAACCGGAGCATATTGGTCTATCAACTCGGTCCAGGACATCCGTCCCTGCTCGCGTGAATACGCCTCATCATTCGCCGCGAAAATCCTGTCGGAGAAGGTGCGGGATACGGCGTCGGAATATTTTTCAATTGAGATCTTCTCGTAGTCAAGCCCCAGCTTGTCGCAGACATCGGCGAATTTCGATATCGCGTTGAATTTCGTCCAGAGGAACAGATATGCCTGCTGGGGGCCGCCGTCGCTCCTCGGCACGAAGCCATAATCGTTCAGGTGGGCGATGATATACGGCGCGCCTTCGACCTTTTCCCTTCGCGACGCCCTCTTTGCGAAGTCCTCGGCGAACGCGGAGAAGTCCTCGGCGAATTCCGGGTGGACAGTCCAAACTTCCTTGTGGTATTTCATCAGCTCGGCGCGGGCGTCACTATCGGCGAACGGGATGATCGGCTCCGCGGTGGCGAGGTCTTCGCGCATCGTGACGACCGGACGCATCAACGCTTCGATCTCATCCGGAAGCACCGCGAGCATACGCGCGGCGCCTTCATAGTCCCCGTGCTTGATATCTATCGCGGCGGAGATGAGCACATCATACCCGGCCTTGCGCTCGGCATCGCCAAGCGAGAGGGCCGACGGGTCGAAGAGGTTGAAGAAATCCTCGTAGAAACCGGGCGAATACTCCTGGTCGGGTGTATCAACCCGGAATTTCTTTTCGAGTTCGCCAGCGGCGGGCAGAATAAGAATAAAAAGCCCAAGCACCACGGCGGCTATAAGGCCGGCCAGTCTATGCATCTGACGTCATCCTCCCGGAAAAAACTCACAAGTTGGCTATTATATCGTATTATTTCACGCTAATGTCACTCTGTTAAGAAAAACGACGTAAAGGGCATGTAAATATTAAACCGCCCGATGCATCGCATCTAATCATAGTGGCAGTATGTAAAATAACATATTATTTACATGATGAAAATTCACGGCGCGGAAATAGCGACACGCAGGCTCACCTCGAGGATACTCATGTTCCTGTGCTGCCTCGCCCTGCTAAAGGGGCTCGTGGGATGCTCCTCGTACAACGCGCTCCCGTCGCTGCCGGATATCCGGCTCAATCCGGCGACGCGCGAATCATCCGACCGCGGCAACACGCTCTGCATCGACTACAGGACCGTCCGCATCGACAGGTACTCGAGCGATGTCACGTGCGATATCCACCGCGATGCCGCCGACGCGCTGAACGTCCTCGGTTTCCTCGAACCCCCCGCCCTGAACAACCTCCGCATCGATTTCAGCACGCTTCATATCGATGCCGACGCTGGGCTCGTTACCGTCGATGTCATCATCCGGCATCCGCTGCTCTCCGGGGAGAAGCGGTTCAACGGGTTCGACGTGCGCGGCATAGTGTTCGGGCCGGAGCTGCTGAACGCCGACGGATACCTGAGGTGGTTCAACCCGGGCGAATTCAGCGATGTCCCGCTCGGTTACAAGGACGGGATGCTCGGCACGGCGGGGGACTGGGAAGACTTCCCAATACGATTCAACGGCTACAAATATTTCGCGGGGGGAATCGAGACGGAGCAGGCGGTCGATGATTTCTTCATGGAACCGGCGAATGTCTCACTGCGCGGAGTGTTCCAGGAAGGGGCTGAAGTACGCAGGCGATATGAGTTGAGTTGGGATGAGACGTCGAGCATAGTCGATTTCTTCGTCTTCAACTACGCGGTATACGCGAGCTATCACTTCCCCAAGGGGCAGCCGCCGTATGGGCTCGATGCATTTTCCCTGTCGGCAAATTCGCACGAAGCGGTTTTCGCGCGCGTTCACGAGAACAAGAATACGCTCTATTACAACGACAGCGATGCCGGGGGAGGGATAGATTTCGACATTGAGATCTTTGACTGGCAGGGGGCCGGGAGCACATATTCAGCATCGATAAAATCGGTGGAACCGGGGCTGCTTCCTGAAACGGATTTAAGCTTCGTCGAAATCGCAAGCCAGCATTCGGCGATATTCAATATCGAAGCGGATATCCAACCGGCGACATCGGCGGGACTCGAACTGCTGATAACGTGTTCGGACGGCACAACCTACGGCGAAGCATACATCGCGAGCCTCATGCCGGAGGGGCATCCGCTGTACGACAAGCCCATCGTGGTGAGATTCCCCTACACCGCCAATGTATCGGCCCTTCCCGAAGGCATTAACATCATTTCATCGGGGCAGCTTCCCGACCCGCAACCGGTTACGGATGAGCGCGACTTCTGCGTTGTCACGGGAAATCCCGAAACGGAAGGGGTCTACTACTTCGCGCATATCGCGCCCATCCCTCCCGATACCCAGCCCGGGGGGATATTCAGATACCCGCTCGATTATTCTGATGACGCCTCGCTTTATTACAACATATTCAGCACCATCGAGGGGTACGACGATTATGACCTGTGGGGCGAGGCGTACGACATCGGGGCGTTGGATATCGTGTCCGCCGGGGCCGGGATGTTCACTTCGGTCTCCGAAAATGCATCGGGATTTCTTCCGTACCTGCACAGGGATATCGCATTCTGGTTCGACATCGAACCCGTTTTGCGAAACGGCATCACATGTCCCAAGGGAAACGGCGTGCTCAAGTGGATCGATGTATCGGCGAACTACAAGACCGGCATCGATGGGCGGATCATCGGCATTGCGATTACCGACGAGCTGATGTCCGACACCTACCCGCCCGTCGGAACCGAGGTCGCCCTGGTCACGGTCTTCAGCCCGTACTACTACTACGACGCGCGCTTCAACCGTTCGATGTTCGAGAAGGACACTCTCGGCAATGTCGACGGCAAGGTCGACGACGTTTATGCATCGGCGTTGGCGTTCGACGGCAATCCGCTCGGCTTGAGCCATGAATGGACGAACAGCGTGGTGTATATCCTCGAGAGCGATGACACGCCGTCAAT
>CAZSPL010000055.1:0-17957 GCA_964608735.1 uncultured Planctomycetota bacterium
TCGACGCGTCAGACAGCTACGACCCCGACGGGACCATCGCACAGTATCTGTGGGTCTTCGACGGCGATGGAACATACGGCGACACATACGACAGCGGCGATGATGTCCATCCGACGGTAAGCTGGGACCCCGGCGAATACGACGTAGACCTGAGGGTCGTCGATAACGAATCGGGTTCGGATATCCTCGATCAGAAGATCCATGTGACGGTCGGCAACTATCTGCCCGTCGCCGATGCCGAAGCCACGACAACCACGGAAATTGTTTCGGGCGAATCGATCGGCTTCGATGCGTCGGCGAGCCATGATCCCGACGGCACGATAGTCGGCTACGACTGGGACTTCGACGGCAACGGCGTATACGGTGACTCATACGATGCGGGCACCGCCCAGGCACCGACGAAATATTTCACCGACGACGGCGAATTCGATGTCGATGTGAAAGTCACCGACAACAGCGGCGGCACGGATACGCTCGACGTCAAGATACACGTGACGGTCGACAACTATCCGCCGGTCGCCGAGGCATACGCGGTAACATCGACCGACATTTACAAGACCGAATCGGTGGAGTTCGACGCATCGGCGTCGCATGACCCGAACGGCACGATCGACGATTACGAGTGGGACTTCAACGGCGATGCGGTATACGGCGACCCGTATAATTCCGGCACCGATGAGAATCCCGTAAAGATATTCACATCGGCTGGCACATTCGACGTCGGCCTCCGCGTGACCGACAACAACGGCGCTCAGGATGTGATGGACAGCACAATCACAGTCCACGTAACCAACCAGCCCCCCACCGCGTCGGCCGGCATCGAGGAAGACCCGCCGTACAAGATGTATTACTACTACCATCTCGACGGCTCGGCCTCCAATGATCCCGACGGAACCATCATCAGCTACGAGTGGGACATCGATTACGACGGCGTAACATTCAATCCGACGCTCGAAGGCGAAACGGTGAATGCGACATGGGATTTCGATGGGGATTACGACATCATGCTTCGTGTCGAGGATGAGGACGGCGCGACCGACATGCTCGATACGCCGCTGTCCATCACCGTCGAATATAACGACAATCATCCTCCGCTCATCGAGGATTTTTCAATCAACCGCACAACGGTCTACAAGGGAAGCCTGACTGAAACAGTCCAGGTGACGCTTGTCGCGAGCGACCCGGATGTCGGCGATACGCTCGATTACCAATGGTATGCCGATACCGGCACATTTGACGATGACCAGATAGCAAGCCCCGAGTGGTTCTCGCCGAACCAGGTCATCAAGCTTTATTTGACATGCGTGATAACCGACAGCGAGGGCGCGTGGGTGGAAGTGACATCGCCGAAGATACGCGTGACATCCTACGCCGTCCTCCCGCCCGAGCATCCGCCCGATTTCGAGATGAAACGCCTGCATGACGACACGACATTCTTCATAAGCGATTACACTCCCGGGCGGGCGGTGATGATGAACTTCTGGGCCGTGTGGTGAGGACCCTGCAAAGGGGAGTTCCCCTACTTGCAGCAGATTCAGGATCACTTCGACGACGTTGATACATATGCCACGATAATGGTGAACCTCGACACAACCCAGATACAGGGCGCAATCGACTATCTCGCGACCAACGGCTATCACTTCACCGAATTCGGCTGGGACCCGACTTCACCAGTATCGCATCCGATCTTCAACGCGTATAACGATTACAACGGCGGAAGCACCGGCATACCGCAGACCATATTCTTCGATGCCGACGGCAACGTCCGCTACGCCAAGCTCGGAGGTATATCGAGCACGGCGACTTATATCGCGATGCTTGAAGAATGGACTTAGCGCGTATCGGCTCACAAACTTGTAATTTCCCAAGCCCGTCGTAAGACGGGCTTTTTACAGGGACGGACGGGCATCCCCGGGCTATTTCCCGGCAGGCTGACGGCATCTATATAAGCAGGGCGTGTATCTGGATTTACCGAAATCAGGAAACATTCGCAAGTTTGACCTTGCGGGCTTGAGTAATAATGAGTATCATTAAAATACCTGAAGGCAGCTTCGGGTAGTTAGACCTGTATAAGAAAAATTTTGCAGGAGGCTTCATATGAGCCGTAATTTCCTCCATCTCCTCCTCGCGTTTATGGTGATATTTTTCTACGGATGTTCGGGGGGCGCAAGTAACTCGCCCGTATTCCCGGACGGCCAGGACAACGGGAATCCCGGATTGGATCCGATCGTCTCACAGGAGCCGGTCAAAGCGGATCCCGTCGCGGCCGAGCCCATTCACTACGGTGACGGCTCCGAGCTGAGGATCCCGCTCGCGTTCTGCACATTCGTGGCGAACCCCGCAACGGGAACCGTCGAGATCGAATCGCTGCGAACAGCGCAGAAACATCTCAACGGCGTCCCACTGCTCGAATCGCCCACACCGATGATCGGCATCAGCGGGATACCGCAATTCTCCAACGGCGGTAAGCAGCTCGATGTCAACGTGGTCATAAATCATCCCGAAGTCAACCCGGTATTCACGGTGTTCGACGTGCACGGCGTTCTCATGAGCAAAGGCACGAATGCCGACTGGGATGATTACGACCTGTGGACGGCGAGTCCTTCCGAGACCCGGCTTATGAATCCCGACGGCTCGACACGATGGTGGAATCCGAAGGAATTCACGAACTACGGTCTTTATGGTTATGCTCCCGGCATCATGGGCGGGAATATCCCGCAGATGGAAGCCGCAACCATCAACGGCTACAAGTTGTTCGCGGACGGGCTCGGGGCCATGTCAACCTTGAGCGAACTCGACCCGGAGAATCGCGCGATGTTCTCCGCCGGGACAAGCATCACGAGGCACTACACCATTTCGCTGAAAAGCGGGCTGCTGTTCAACTATGCAGTCGATGCATCGTGGGCGTTCCCGACAGCCAATCCCCCCACGCCGCCCGGCGATTTCCCCATGACCGCGAATATGGCCGAACCTTACTGGATCGAGGTTGACGAATGGGTCAACACCCTGTGGTTCGAGCAGTGGGAAGGATATGGCGGAAATGTTTTCTACCACATCACGGTACACGACTGGCAGGGCAAGAACACGATCGGCTCCGTCAAGATCGAAATACCGGCCATCGGTGTAAGTGAGCTCGTATGGGACCTCCTCGAAGAAGGTCCGAATTACAAGATGTATGATTTCAGGGTCGTCCTTCCCGAGCTCATATCCAATAATGATCTCGATGTGCTCATCAGTGTAGATTCCAGTGAAGGCAGCTACCAGCCGGCGGGTACAGGCGTGAACAAACCATTGAAGGCTTACTCGCTGTTCACGACGGTAGTCGCCGATCAGGACCCGATCTACAACAGTATACCGGTCTGCATCATGTATAACACCACGCCTTCGGACATCCTCATCAACCAGTCGGTGACTTTCAGCGCCGCGGACAGCTACGACCCCGACGGTGAGATAATCGGCTACGAGTGGGACTTCGACGGCGACGGGTATTACGGTGAATTATGGGATGGCGGACCGCCATCGAGCCCGACGAAAACCTACCACGCATTCGGCAACTATGTCGCCAGGTGCAGGATAGAAGACAACAATCACGCGAAAGTTATAAGCGCTCCAATCTACGTGAATGTAACATCGACAGGCAACTTGGTGCCGTTCGCGATCGCCGAAGCGACCACCGATACGGACATCATGTCCGACGAGACGGTATCGTTCGACGCATCCGCGAGTTATGACATCGACGGTGAGATTTCATCGTACATGTGGGACTTCAACGGCGATGGATCTTATGGCGATCCATTTGACAGCGGCACCGAGGTCGAACCGACAGTAAGCTGGCCCGCGGGCGAATACGACGTGCAGTTGAAAGTCATCGACGATGAGGCCGGCTTCGGTATCCTCGATGAACCGATTCATGTAACTGTCGGTAATTACCCGCCGGTGGCGAATGCCATCGCGACGACGACTACGGACATATGGTCGGGCCAGTCGGTTGATTTCGACGCAACCGCGTCGAATGACCCCGACGGCACCATCGACCTGTATGAGTGGGACTTCGACGGCGACGCTGTTTACGGCGACTCGTGGGAATCGGGCGCTGTCGAGACACCCACAAAGGTTTTCCCTGATCCGGGTGAATTCGATGTCGACTTGAGGATCACCGATAACCTCGGCGCGGAGGACACGCTCAATCTCAAGATACATGTCAGCGTGACCAATCCGCTGCCGACCGCCGATGCATATGCGGTGACATCCACCGATATCCTCAAGAACGAGACGGTCGAATTCGACGCCACCGGGTCATCCGACCCGAACGGCACGGTCGACCAGTATCTGTGGGACTTCAACGGCGACCTCGTTTACGGCGACCTGTACGACTCCGGAACACCCGAGAATCCGGTCAAAGCGTTTACGACCGCCGGGAATTTCGAAGTCGGCTTGAAGGTCGTCGACAATAACGGCGGCGAGGATATCCTCGACACAACGATCCCGGTAAACGTCACCAACAATCCGCCGACGGCCGCGGGAGGTTTCGAAGTCAGCCCGCCGTACTACATCAACACCTATTACGACCTGAATGCATCGGCATCCAGCGACCCCGACGGCACCATCGTCGCATGGGAGTGGGATATCAATTACGACGGCTCGTTCGACCCCACGCTGTTCGGCGAAGAGGTTGAAGTGTTCTGGGCCACGGAAGGGGAATACAGCATCATGCTTCGCGTGGAGGATGACGACGGCGGCGAGGATTTCTTCGACACGCCGCTCGATGTCGAGATCCTGTACACAGACAACGCCCCGCCGGTGTTCGATTACATCGAGATGAGCCGCACGACCACGCTGAAAGGCTCGGCGGCGGAAGCCATCACGATGACCTGCCACGGGCATGACCCCAACGTCGGCGATTCGCTCACCTACGAATGGTCAAGCGACCTTGGCGAATTCGACGTGACCGACGAGCAGACTGTCGTGTGGACATCCCCCAACCAGGTTGTCGAGACCACGGTGACATGCCGCGTCTACGACAGCTTCTACGCCTGGGACGAAGGTGATTCGGATACGATATTCGTCACCCAGTGGCCAACCGCGGCGCTGCTTCCCGATATCGCGCCGGCGGCTTATTACTGGTCGAACGAACGGTTGTGGGATACGACACACGTTGAGCTGGCTACTTACAGTCCAGGCAAGGTAGTGGAGATGAACTTCTGGCAAACAACGTGAGGGAGCTGCCTGGCTGAGTTTCCAGCCTTAACTCAAATGTATGACTACTACACCGGCAACGGCGATCCGTTTGAGTCCTTCACATTCGGTTTCGGGGCGAAGCAGGGACTTGCCGACTACGCCGATGCGCATCCGGAGTATCACTTCACCGACTGGTTGTGGGACGGTTACTGGGATGCATATGTTCCCTACCGGGATATGTTCGGGCACGGCAACTACGTGCCGCAGAACTTCGTTATCGATCAGGACGGCTATGTACGGTGGGGCAAAGTCGGCTCTGTTTCATTTTCCGAAATGAAGGCGATCATCGACGAGCTCCTGTAGCTGTTTTTTCGCCACCAATACGCCCCGGCCCCGCCGGGGCTTTTTTATCCTACTGCTTAGACCCCTAAAAAGAACCTGCCCGGCTTTGAGAAAAAACGCAAGCCTTAAACCTGTCCGGCATTTAGGGGGGGGAAACGCAAACCTCCCCCCCACGCCTTAGCGTGGGGGGGACAAAGGGGGGGGTATTCTGTCCAATGCGCTTAAAGCTCACTACGTCAGAGGTTCTTCATCATCACGGAGTTCCATGGGGATTCCCGCGTCCTTCAAGCCGCGGCGGACATAATCCACCGCTTCATCCACGCGGCTCGGATTGGCTTCCGAAGTGAATTGCGCGATGTCCAGCTTCATTTCCCAACTTTCCCCCACCCGTTTCGGGCGCGATTTGAAATGAACGCCGGGGAACGCATGCACGGCGTCCGCGAGAACTGGCGCTATAGCGCTCTCATCGGTGCTTGAAGCGGTGAAATGGCGGACATCATAGCCGATACCCCGGGTGCGTTCGGCAAGCCTCGGGCCGGCTTCGACATCCCAGATACCGGTCATCTCGCCCGGTACGCCGGGAAGGCATATCAGCACTTGCCCATCCCGGTCCCACCACAGGCCCGGAGCGGCCCCGCGCGGGTTATAAAGCGGAATCCCGCCACGCGGTATTAACGCCATCTTACGCCGCTCGGGGACGAGTGTCCGCACGCGCGATGTATCAAGCACATTCAGCAGCTCGATCCGCTCTTCGAGGTAGAGCAGCGCGCGCTTGTCCTCGTATAGCTCGGTGCCGACATATTTCGCGACCGCCTCATATGTCATGTCGTCATATGTCGGTCCCAGCCCGCCTGTAGTGACGACCACATCCGCCTTGTCGTGGTCGAGGGTATATGCCAGGAATTTCACGATTTCGTCTATCTCATCGCGGATTATATGCATACGGTGCACTTGTACGCCGAGATGCGTGAGCTTCACCGCGATGAAATGGGCGTTGGAATCGAGTACTTCGCCCAGGAGGACTTCGTTTCCTATCGATAAAATCTCGGCTTTCATGCGTCTCCCTGTTGCATTTTGAGCTTCCCGGCTGCTTCTCATGTCGCATTCTGCAACATATTGAATGAGCAACTTTCGCAATAATGCTTCACGCGGCCCGTGAAATCAAGATAAATAGCTTTAAATTCATTAAAAAAGCTTGTAATGACGGCCTATCTCGCATGGCAATCCAAGCCTCCCTGATTTTGGCACTGAACTTGTTATTCTATATGAGCAGGATACGAGTTTTGGAGGTACGGGTAGTTGCATGCAACTACCCGTTACTTTATTTTCGGCATAATGATGCGTCCCGCGGCAGGATTTGCGCACAATTCCCGCGACATTAAAAGATATTTGTATGTAACGCGAAAACGGCTGAACCATTGACGAACGTCATGGCGTAAAATATAATGCTTTAAGCGTAGGCCAGTAGCTCAGTTGGTAGAGCGGCGCCCTCCAAAGGCGAAGGCCGCGGGTTCAAATCCTGCCTGGCCTATTTTTGACAAAAACCCCGGATGCCCGGGGTTTATCTTTTTTATATTTGCGCACCGTCAATCCCAGAGCTTGATTATCTGAAGCCCGGCATTGAGCGTGGTCTCAAACGCGTAGTTATCCTTCACCGCCACGGTTGTACCTCTCCCCGGAATCGCGACGGAGCTGAAGACATATGCCGTCTCCGGTGGATTGATAGCCACTATCTGCAGCGAGCCGTCGGCGGCGGGATAATTATCGCCCGAGAGGTAGGCATAATCGCCGGAAATACAGAGGTTCACATAATATCCCGGGGTGTCGACCGTGGTCACGAGATAGGCCGATGCCGCGGGAACAGCATCGACGATAGCAACATCGCCCGCCGACCTTCTTCCGGCGTAGACGTAGCCGTTGTCTGTAGCGATGCCCCAGTTCGCGCCGGTGGCGACCGTATTCACAACAGCTTCCGAGCCGGGAGTGCTTATGTCGATGAGCACGACGTTGTTATAGTAGTCCGTGACATACGCAAAATCGCCATCCACCGCGACATCACACGCAGCTCCCGAAATCACGACGCTGTTAACCAGAAACGGGGATTCCGGAGAGTTGACATCGATAACCTGCATGCCGTTACTGTAATGCGCGGTGTAAGCGTATCCGCCCTGCACGGCGACATTTTTCGGGCCGTCCTGCACGCTCGGAGCCGGGGTCTGGAGGGAACCCACGATATCAGCCGATTCCGGTGGGTCGATATCAATAATCCTCAGGCCGAAGTTGTAGTCCGCCACGTATGCATATCCCCCCTCTACATCCACACCCATCGCCTGGTCAGGGGTGTCGATGGTCTTCACGATGGTCGCCGCTTCGGGATCCGTGATGTCGATTATATGCAGCCCGGCATATCGCGCGACGACATAGGCGTAGTCGCCCTGGATGACGATATCATCGCACAGGGTCGGCAGCACGAGGTCGTCAATGACGATCGGGTCTTCCGGGTCGCCGCCGGGCGCTTCCGCCGAGACCGGCACGCTGAAAAACCAGTACATCCCCTGCGGCGCGCCGGGAATCATCCCGCCATATCCCGATTCCCCGCATTCGACCGAAATCAGCAGCTCGATTTCATCGATCCCGGGGGTGGCATCGATTATATCGATCGAGTATGTCGAGTAGTCCGTACCGCCCCCTGCCGGAGTAGCCGACGACGCGGTGTCGAAATTGCCTGGGCTTTCGATGGTAACGGTATTCAGCCCGGCATCGAACCAGTCGTAGACGAGAACATTCAAACTCAACTCGCCGCCGTTTTCCTCGCCGTCGTTATAGAGTGTATTCGCGGGGATTTCGACCGAGATATTCCACGCTTCGGGACGGTTCGCGCCCGGGGGGAAATCATCGGGAACGTCATAAGGCGGACTCCCGTCGGGCATCGTCCACGAAGCATCGACGGCATAATTGAATACGAGCCCGCCTGTGCCCATATCGATTGTGAACCGCCGGACATTCTTCTGCCCTGCGCTGAAAAACCCTCGTCCGTCGGGATTCACATCATCGATTGGAGCGTTGGGCTCTTCGAGGTCGTTGCAATAATATTTGTAACCGTTGACGGTGGCCGTGAAACCGCCGACCGAGTAGGGAGTGCCAAGCATGCCGTCCGTATACCCGAAAACCGTGCCGTTCGATGGGAACTCCGATGGGTTCCACCATCGCGTGAAGCCGTCGGGATTCACGAGGTGCAGGTCGTCAGGGCCGGGGAAAAGGAGGTCCGTATCGCTGAATCCGCCGACGCTTCCGTTCGAAATAAGGATACCGCACACATCGAAGCCGGTGAATTCGTTCAGGCCGAGGAACGGATGCCTGAGGCCGATGTCGGCAATCACCGTATTCCCCTGGAAATCGAGACTTTCCAGCGAGAGATTGACGAACACGGGCGGTTCGAGGAACGGGAGGGCATTCAGGTGGAAATCCGCTTCGCGCAGTGCGACGATATCGATTGTCTCCGCGTCCGGGTTGATGCTGAAAGCCACAAACCGAGCAGGCTGTGAGTCGCATGTGAATCGGATATTTTCTGCTCAGTCGAGACCGGCGCGACCGGGCCGGACGTAGCTGAGGAACAGCCGGCAAAACAGATTAAAAACAAGACAAAGACTGATACTGCGGTAATTCTCATCATCTGCCTCCGCGCATTATTTACGGACAGAAATTCTCAATCGGCTATCTTATTTGATGGCATTATTGCACAAAATCATAGATATTTTATAACGGAGCGGGGGTTAACAAAAGCCTCATCAGGATTGAGATTCAAGCAGCCCTTGAAAATAATTACCCGAACAAAAAAGCCCCTCAAGGGGGCCGGGAAAACAAACCTTCCGGAGAAAACAAGAAATGCCCGTGTGAGAACGGGCTTTTAAACCAAGCACACCCGGGGATTACTGATTGAAGAACCAGCCGACGCTGAGACCCCAGAGCGTGTCGTCCGAGCCGAAGTTGACGTACTTGGCTTCGAAGTTCCAGTTCTCCTGGAAATCCATGCCAACCATGACGTTGAACCCTCCGCCGTCGTCGACGACATCACCCGAGAAGCGATGCGAGTAACCGACTCCCGCATATGTCGGGTTCTCCATCTGGTACCCCTCGCCGCTGAAATAGTAGAGGTAGTCGAGGTGCACCATCATGAACTGCTCGGTACTGCCACCCACTACCGCATCCGGCGTTGTATAATCGAGCTCGACCGACCACATGTCGGCGGCATACTCGATGCCGGCGAACCAGCAGTTGTCGTCAATCGCCGGGTTATCGAAGAAAAAATAACCGGCGTTAACTCCGAATCTTCCATCGAACTGGTCTCCATCGGCCGCCATAGCGGGCAGGCACAGGATGAAGAACAATACTGAAGCTACAAGAAGTTTCTTCATGGTAAGCTTCTCCTTTAAACGATTTAACGCTATTAATAATATCCAAGTCCAAGAAGTCATCTTATACAATTTAAGCCGATTTAACCAGTTTTAATCATGCTTTATTCCAGGCTATCCGGATTCGAGGGCAGCATGCCGCCCGTAAACCACCTTCCATTGCGCTTCACGACGAGGAAGCGGAACGGTCCGACCGGCATGGCTTCGATAAATTCGAGTTCCCGCTCTCCTTCGGCATATGCCCTCGCCATCTCGCGCAGCTCTTCGACGCGTGGCTGCCATCGCACGACCGCCCACGAATCCATCCGCCTTTCTACAGTAACGTCGGCGCTGGCATCGAGGAATCGCCTCAATTCAGGGGTCACGACATTTTGCCCGGAAGGCGTGGCGTCGGATGAAGCGTCCGATGCACTTCTGAATGCCGATGTGATTTCCGGCAAGGCATACGCGGATGCCCGATCAAAATCGGCCGCGACAACACCAAGCATGAATTCATCGACCGCACGCCCGGGTGACGAGCATCCCGCAAATAAAAAAATCGCAGCGCATGCGAGCGCTACGATAAAGTTTCTTTTGACGCTGGTTCGTCTCACTGTTTCAATGGTTCGCGCTATGTGGCGTCCGCGGGGACTTCTTCCGGCGCGGCTTCACCGTTTTTTTCAGGGGCGGGCAATTCGCCGGGCACGACCCCTTCGACGTTATCGATCTTCCACATACCGCCGTCGAGCGTGAGATGGTAGTAGACGTCGCCATAGGCGCTGTCATACACGAGTGTGGCGGAATCCTCGGTCTTGCTGTCCACGGATAAGGACAGTGAATTTTTCACGGTATCCCAGGTTATCACGCCGCCAATCGGGGCGTGGAACCCGAGGTAATCGTTCGTGATTTCACCATCCTCGATCCTGGCATCCATCGGATCGGTGGTATACAGCTTTGCGGCATCGACATCCTGCTTGACGAAATACTTGAGGAACAAGCGGACGGACTGTTCGGGCGACCCGCAACCGGTGATGAAAATCACCAGCAGCAGTGCTGAGAGAAGGAATACAAGACGACGCATCCTTATCCTCCATAAGCGTTGCGAAGTGTTGCGCGTATGATAACAAATGAAGGCTGAAAACGCCATACATTGGCGCGAGATGGCCTACTCTACCGACGCGAGGGCGCCGGACCTTTCGAGCACCGTGGAGAAATCGTCGGCGCTCTTGTAGCCCGGGTATGTGATGCGGGTTATTTTCCACTCGCCTTCGAATAATTCAACGGTGTAATCAATGCATCCGAGCCCTTCGAGGTTGACCATCACGACAGCCTTGCTTGCCCCGCGCTCCTTGTCGATGAAGTTTGTAGAGGCTTTGACCCTCGACCACTCGATATCCGGTACGACCATACAGGTCTTCCTCGTGACCGATCAGCCACGGCGTATCAGGGTCGTGCCCTTGAGGCTCGCATCGCCCGCGCAGTACTGTCTCGCCCCCGAGATATTCCCGTTCCTCGACATCTCAACATATTTCTTCACGATGGTCCTGGGGCTTTCAGTGCAGCCGGACAGCAGCACGGCGATAATCGCGAGCGAAAGGATAATCGGCGCTCTCTTAATCATTCCCCACCTCACAGGTTAATGGCTTCCCATTGTCTTCCGTTTATAAATCCGCCCGTCACTATGGCGAAGTCATGGTATAAGACGACACCTTCGTGCCTGAATCATCCACCTTCAAATGAAATTCTACCATTAAATCCTTCAGTCCGGAAGCCTTCCCCGAAACTTGCCATAATCCCAGTCCGACCGATCCGCCTATACCGGTCACACTTAACGACCCGGCCTTGTCGACCTTTTCCCACAGAGCCTTGTAGTCGCCCCCCTCGACGAATTCAGAAAATCCGAGGTCCTTGATGATATCATCGACCTTCGCGGCGAGATCATCGGTGACAAGGGCCTTGATGCCTTCGCGGTCCTCCATCACCACGGCCTTGATGAAAGCCCTCAGGTCCGTGTCGTCGAAGGAAGTAGTCGTTGAGCCGGCGGCATCGCCGACCATGGTGCCAGGCATCGCCGTCGCATCGGCCCCCGCCATGTCGGTTGGCGGAATCGCGGGAGTGACGTTATCAACCTTCCCTGCTTCGGGAGCCTTTGCATCGGGCTGCGGGGCATCTTTGCCCTTTGGTGCGCAGGCGATGCAGCATACGGTCAGAAACAGGGCGATCAGGATAAGAGTTAATGTTCGCACGTTGTCCTCCGGAAAATATTCGCTTTTCATTTAAATTAATTAGATGCGTCCCTTTCGGGACGCATCGTGTTATCCGTCAATCTTACTTGGAATCCGACAATTTACGCCCCTCGCCGCTCGACTCTTCATAGCCGCCCTTGAGCTGCGGGATGCGCTTGACCATTTCCTCGAGGCTTACGCCGGTGAGGCTTTCGATTATCGGCGGAAGCTGGGCGATGATGTTGGTGACATCCTTGGTGATCTTACTCGCTCCCGCGCCGGAGTTTGCATCGCCGCCGCTCGAGATGACGACGATCCTCTCGGTCTTGGTAAGAGGCTGGGCGATAGCCGATGCGATTTCCGGCAATTTCTCGATGAACATCTGCGTGATGGCCGCTTCGTTGTATTTGCGCCACGCGGCGGCTTTTTTCTCCATCGCTTCGGCTTCGGCGAATCCCTGTGCCTTGATGACATCCGCCTGTGCGAGACCGCGTGCCTTGTTGGCCTGGGCCTCGGCTTCACCGGTTCTCTGTATGACGTCGGCCTGCGCGAAACCTTTCAGTTTCACGGATTCGGCGGTACCTTCGGCGGTTATCCTCAGGTTGTATTTCTCGGCGTCGGAAAGGGTCTGGATCCTGAACTTCTCCGCTTCGGCCGGTTTTTCGACCGTGGCGGTAAGTTCTTTCTGCCTTCGGGAGATTTCGCGCTCCTGTACGTCGATGAGTTTTTCTTTCTCGACGACGGCGACCTGCACTTCCCTCGCCTTCACCTGCTGGGCGACTTCATATCGCTGCAGGTCGTATGCCAGGTCGGCGTCGGCTTTCTTCTGGTTGACCGATGCGGTATATTCGGCAACCCGCATCTGGTAGTCCCGCTCCGATTCCGCGATAAGCGTGTCGGCTTTGAATTTGGCGGTCTGTCCCGCCTGGTGCGCCTGGGCCGACCTGATGGTGGCGTCCCTCTCGGCCTCGGCCTCACCGACAACCGCGTCGCGCTTGACTTCTGCCGTGCGCGGCTTGCCGAGGGCGTCGAGGTAGCCCTGGTTGTCGCGGATGTCGCGGATGGTGAAACTTACTATGGAGAGTCCCATGTTCGCGAGATCGCTCGCGGCGACGTCCTGCACTTTCTGGGCGAAGATGTCGCGGTTGGCATAGGTCTCTTCGACGGTCAGGGTACCGAGTATCGCTCGCAAGTGGCCTTCTACGGTCTGCAGGGCGATGCGCCTTATTTCCTCGACACCCTTGCTGAGGAACTGCTCCGACGCGGTCGCGATGGAGACATCATCACCCTTGATCTTTATCTGGGCGATACCATCGACCATGATCGGCACACCCTTAATGGTGTACACCTCGGGGGTGCGGACGTCGAGGGTTATCAGTTCGAGGCTCAACCTGTCGACCTTCTCAAGAAACGGCCATACGAATGTAGCACCACCCTTGAGAATACGGAAGTTGACCCTGCGTCGCGCACCGGACGGATCCGTGAGCCTTCGCTTGAGACCGGAAATCACAAGAACTTCGTTCGGGCCGGCCTTCACGATGCGGTTGGCGATTACCCAAAACAGCAGGAATACGATGATGATGACTCCCGCGGTGACCAATGTAGTCTGGGGAGTGAGCCCGCCCTTCTTCTCGGCTTCCGCCGCCGCAAGCAGCGCCCCGTGTGAAATGCCGAACAGATCAGTCATTAATGCGTTCACTTGAGCCTCCTGTTTTCTCGATCCCGCGCGGCCCCCCGCCGGGAAAAGTAAAATCGTTTTCAAGAAATGCACTCACATAAAAGACAGCGGTGCATGATTTTTGTTCCATAATTCAGTCCGATTTTCAGGGGATTCTCCCACAACCTCCCAAAAAACGGAATTACGGCTCAACGTATAAACTAAAATTAACCACCTGTAAACCGATTTTTGCCATGCCGGCCTCGAACTTGTTTTTCATATCGCCATAAATACCTTCCCGCTTGGCGCGGAAGGCTTCGCCGGTCATGGTCCCGAGCGTAGTGCGGAGCATCCCGTCGAGCATGTTTTGCGAAAGGCTCTTTATGTCATCCGGACTTTTACTCAACAGGTTCTCAACCGCTATATTGATGAAACCCTCGCTTGCCGTATTAACCTTTACCTGGGCGGTGCATTTGATGCCGATAGTTGAGCCGTCGGATGTCGCCGCCTTAATCGTGCCGATATCGAGGTCGACCACTTCGAGGCTCATGAGATCCATTCTCTCCACGTAAGGAAATACAAACGACGCGCCGCCCTTCAAAGTCCGGAAATTGGCGACTTGCCGATTATCCCGGTCATCGATGTAGTGGCGTTTCAAGCCTGAGAGAACCATCAGCGTATTCGGGGGGACTTTTTTTATACGCGATAAAATGTAAAACATCAGTATGAGCAGAATCAGCACTACTCCGGCTGATACCGCGCAGTTTTGCATCGATAGCCCGACAGGATAATTATCCATCGCCGTGTCCTTGCTGAACCCGCTGATTCCGAAGGTTCGGCATAATCGAAAGCCGCCTTGTTGTGAAGCTATTTATCACAGTTCCTTCGTCTCGGTCCCCTGCTCAGGGAAAGTTGTCTCCTCGGGCGAGATTTCTTTTACATAGAAAGTCGTGCCGATGACGCGCCAGATTTTCACCGGCTTGTTCTTGTTGATATCGCGCCCATCGACGCTTCGGGCCGGGCCGTTGTAGCGTGAGCCCTTGAATACATAGCATATCTCGCCCATCTTCTCGCCATGGATAGGGGTGATGACTTCGGCGATTTCCCCGATAAGCTCACCGACGCGGGCTTCGCTCGACCCCTGGATGGCATTCGCGATACGTCCTATGACGTAGTACAAGCCGAATGCACCGATGAAGCCTACAATCACCGCCGCTATCAGGCTGTACGTGAGGTTGCCGGTGATGGAGTGAGCCACGATCCCGCCGCCGCCGAAACATCCGATGAACGCGCCAATGGTTATCGGGCTTACCGGCGACAGCGCGATTTCCCCCGACCCGTGGAAGTCCCCGCCGTGGCCGTCCACACCCGAGACATCCATATCCGCATCGCCGATGCCGATGTCATGGCCGATACCGACATCGTGGCCGACGCCAAAGTCGTGGTCGGTGCCGAAATCATGACCACCCATCTCGGAGCCGAAACCGGCGAACAGGGCCATCAGTATGCTGAAAAACAGCCCCGCGAGAAAGAGGATCCAAAAAATGGTGATAACATCCATTGCAAGCTCCTCGAACAGACAAGGATCAGGAAAGACCGGGGTGAAAGGTGAATTATATCTTTCACGTCATCCAATTACAAACGGTCATCGCCCGTCCCGGTAAAATGACGCCCCCAGGCACCGCAAGTTGCATCGGCAGCGCCAAATCGTGATTATTTATCACCGCGGTTTTTTATTGCATCTAAAGTAGTATGAGGAGAAGATATCAGCTTGAAGGTGATATAATTAAGTGTCTGACTATTGCGGGGCAGGCACATGAATCCGACAACAGGCTATGGAGGCAGCAATGAGTGGCATGCTCAGGAACACGCTTATATCGTTGATTATAGTCACGGGGCTCATAGTCATGGCCGTGGGTTGTTCGGGATCGGAGCCGAATGCTCCGGCAATACCGGGTGAATCCGCCGGGCCGAATGAATCGGCGCAGTTTTACACACCTCCCGCCGACTCCGGACGTGCACTCTGGGGCGTTTACACATTCGATGTCGATCCCGGGACGATGGACGTAAAAGTGATACCGAACCGGGAGATGGAAGCGCACTACAATCTCACATCGATGCTGACCAACCCGGCGATATGCCCGCTGCTGAATTGCCTTATCGTGCAGCATACCGGCAATCAGCCCGGGAGTATATTCAATATTGCGGTCACCGTCCGCAACCCGACATACCAGGTGGCCTACGATGTCAGGGGCATCATGGTAAACCAGGCCGGGAAGCATGTGCTGACCAATCCCGACAACTATACAGACCTCTGGTTCGGCTCCCCCAACCCGTTCAAGGCGTTCGCCAAGGGCGCGCCGAAGCGGCAGGTGGCGCCGGCATCGGTATATACCGAGGACTACTATATCCACTTCCCGCCGCCTTATAATTTCCAGGTACAGTACGCCGTCGATGCAAGCTGGCCCAAGAACTGCAAGGAGCCTTACTGGATAAAAGACATCGCCATCGAAGGCATCATGACCACCGAGCGCGGATGCGCATATCTTACCCTGAAATGCTACGACTGGGTCGGCGCGGATGACGTGGAGAGCATCTATGTCGACACCTACCCGTTCACCGGCGGACTCACCCCGCTTGAGCATGTGGCGGGGACAAACGAATGGGACGCGCTCATCCTGAACTCGTTCCAGACGACCGTCGGCGATTACGAATGCCTGATAGAAGCGCTGAGCTATGACAGCCCGTTGAAGCTTTACGACTACGTCACCATCACCGTCGAAGAACCGACGCTCGATTCCCCCTACCAGGGAGCGGCATACAACAACGTGACCCTTGTTCCCGTCGATGAAGCCACCATCACCACCAGCGACGGGCAGGTTTTTTACACCGGGGAATCGGATATGTGCGGCGTTTATAACATCGATGACGTCCCCGAGGGCAAGCGGGTAATCTCATTCGCGAAGCCGTATTATCAGACAGTGCATTACACCACCATTTATGAAGGCGACCCGCTCGTGACCGACGGTTATATGATACCGATCATGGATGATCCGCCGCCGCTTCCGGTGGTTTCCATCGACGACCCGTTCATCAAGTGGGAATTCGGCGAAGCATCGGTGACCGGCACCATAGAGAATCTCGACTTCCCCGCCGCGGTCATGTGCCACAACCACGAAGAATACATGATGCAGGTCGATGAATTGACCGGCGAATACCAGTACGACGTGCAGCTTACGCCGGGGTTGAACTACATCAGGATCCGTGCCACGAACGCGACAGGCAGCGTGTTCAGCGAGGAGAAAGTGGTCGATTACGGCAGCGCCGATTATCCATTCAAACTCGTTCTCACGTGGGACACGATCACCGACCAGGATTTGCATGGCTGGGATCCGAGTTTCAATCACTGTTATTACATCGATCAGGACTGGCCGACCATGTTCCTCGATATCGACGTCATCAGCCAGGGATACGGGCCCGAGACGATTACAGGGCTCGATGTTGTTCCCGGACGCTACTATTTCGCGGTGAATTACTACCTCGAACACGACCAGTCGGGGGATACGCTGAATACGGTCGATGTCACTGTGAACCCGGGGACGATTTACGTCGACCACCAGGTGTTCCAGCATTCATTATCGTACGGCAACATGAACGACGAGTATCCGATTTACGGCGACACCGAATCGTGGTGGCGGGTGTGCGATATCGTGATAGACGATAATTACATCTGCACTATCGAGGAACCGGATACGTCTATGCCGTTGTATGAGTAGAAACTAGTAAATACAGCAATATAGGTAGCTAAGGCTCCGTGATCCGCTTTCTTCATACAAGCGATTGGCAATTGGGGATGACTCGCCATTTCCTATCGGAGGGCGCGCAGGAAAGGTATAGCCAAGCACGCTTCGACGCCATTCGAACCATTGGGCGCATCGCCAAGGAGGAGCAATGCCAATTCGTGCTTGTCTGTGGCGACGCATTCGAATCAAACCAGGTAGATCGGAAGACGGTTGCGCGCGCAATGGAAGCGCTTAAAGAAGTTGCAGTTCCGGTATTCATCCTGCCGGGAAACCACGACCCCTTGAACGCAGCTTCCGTATACCGTTCGAGCACCTTCGTCGAGCGGAATCGAGTTGGCGGTGGCATAAGGCTGACCGCCCC
>CAZSPL010000056.1:0-6876 GCA_964608735.1 uncultured Planctomycetota bacterium
TACTTCCCCGGAAAGCACAGCTACGGCGAGCCTGACTGCACGGTCAACCCGTATATCCTTTTCTCGGATGGCAGCCCGAGACGCATGTTCAAAGTAACCGATTTTATGAAGAGGACGTTCCACATCAAACCTCCTTCCGGCGGAGGGGCATTTGAATTCGGGTATGTAGTCGCGGCATGCTGGGCTCAACCCGATACAATGCCCGTCACAAATCCCGAAGCCGACTTCCCTGTCCACGCCAACTGCGAAGATCCATATGGCATCACGATGGAGCAGTTGACACCGATCACATACGCAACTGGGCTCCAGCCGGTTTTCAAAGTTACAGTCAAGCACCGCCCTGGGACACTCCCTTATGCCGCGACCGTGATTGCTCCGACCTTGTCGGATTACTGGGGATTCGATCCGATGCACCCGGTTCTATATTGGTCCATCGTAGCGCCTGAACCGATTCTGGTCGACCAGGTAGACGAAGAGACAACAGTAATCTGGTTAAGAATCGACAATTGGATGTGGAATAACCAGATCGGTGATGGCCTCGTCCCGGGATGGCATCTCGGTATATTCTATACCATCACTTATGCCAACTGCATGGGGGGGCACCCTCCTCAGCAACTCAACCAGGCCATCGGCGTTCAGCCCGTGATGGTTTACGTAGAGGCGTAGTTGACCGCTTGGCCGCTCATTCATCCCGCCCGTAAGGGCGGGTTTTTATTTGCACAGCCACAACCACTGCTTGGCCCAAGCAGTTCCCATACTGCCTTGCAACTTCCCTTCATGCAGCATTCCAACTCAGCACGGATATCCCGGGTTACCTCAGGGGGATACAGGTTTGTTCGCTGTTTTAACCTTATTTCCGGGCGGATTTGACTTTGACCATGCCGCTTCCTATAATTTTCATCCCTTTTCCTATGGCGGGGAAGGCCATCATTATCCAGATATTGTGGCCGGGCTGTCCCGTCCCGATGCCGCATTAACAGAGAGGTAACACACATGGGCTGGCACAAGAAGCTCTTCATACCGGGGCCGACCGAAGTAAGGCCGGAGATCCTGCTCGCGATGGCGACCCCCCAGATCGGGCACCGGATGCCCGAAATCGGCGAGCTGCAGTGGCGATGCATCGAAAAGCTCCAGAAGCTCCTCTACACAAAGGCGACCATTTTCCTCATGGCGTCGTCGTCATCGGGCGCGATGGA
The DNA here is from genome assembly GCA_964608735.1 of uncultured Planctomycetota bacterium. Taxonomy (GTDB): domain Bacteria; phylum JAJVIF01; class JAJVIF01; order JAPKYR01; family CAZSPL01; genus CAZSPL01. The sequence continues at coordinate 1,197 of CAZSPL010000056.1, forward strand.
AGCCGCGGTGCGGAACTGCACGTCGAAAAAATGCATCAACTTCGTCAACGGTGCGTTCGCAAAGCGATGGCACAAGATGACCCTCGGAAACGGCATCCCCGCCGACAAGTTCGAGGTCGAGTTCGGCAAGGCCATCAAGCCGGAAATGGTCGATGAAAAGCTCAAGACCGGTGAGTACGACACCATGACCCTCGTGTTCAACGAGACCAGCACCGGCGTGCGCGCGCCCATCGAGCAAATCGCCGAAGTCATGAAAAAATATCCCGACGTGATGTTCCTCGTCGACGCGGTCAGCGGCATGGCGGGCGATAAGATAGAGATGGACAAACTCGGCATCGATGTGCTCCTCGCGGGCGTGCAGAAAGCGTTCGCGATGCCCTCGGGCATGACGGTATGCGCCGTAAGCGAGAAGGCCCTCGAAAAAGCCAAGACCGTGCAGAACCGCGGGTTCTATTTCGATTTCCTCGAACTGATGACCAAGTACGACAAGGGGCAGTCGCCGAACACGCCCGCCATCGCGCATATGTTCGCGATGGATGTCCAGATGGATGACATCCTCGCGGAAGGCATCGAGGAGCGGTTCGCGCGTCATCTCAAGATGGCCGAAAAGTGCCGCGACTGGGCGCGCAAGCATTGGTCGCTGTTCCCGGAGAAGGGCTACGAGTCGAAAACGCTTACGGTCATCAACAACACGCGTGGAATTTCGATAGGCGACCTGAACAAGGAACTCGCGAAGCATCATCTTGCTATAGCCAACGGGTACGGTGATTTGAAGGACAAGACGTTCCGCATCGCGCACATGGGCGACTGCACGTATCCCGATTTACTCGGCTGCCTCGCGATAATTGATGAGATTTTAGGGCTCTGATATAGAAAGCCCGAGCCCCGACCGTCAGGGAGGGGACAAAGATACGGGCAAGCTCGAAGACTCGCGTGCCCGTGGCACCAGTAAAGGATTTGCGGGCCGGTGAGATGTAACGCGGCATTCCGATGCCGGGAAGCCCGATAAAATTCATGCACAAATGCGGACAGGCTGTCCGCGGTCCCAGGAGGTTGGGAACGATGAAAATTCTCGTATGCGACCCGATTGCCACCGAAGGCGTCGAACTTCTGAAGAAGGCGGGCCATGATGTGAAGGTCTGGGATGACATCACCCCGGAGCAGCTCAACGAATGCGTGGCGGACTACGACGGCGTCATCGTCAGGAGCCGCACCAAGGTACGACAGCCGACGATAGAGAAGGCATCGAATCTCAAGGTCATCGCGCGCGGAGGAGTGGGGATCGACAACATCGATGCCGACTTCGCCTCCGGCAAGGGCATCAAGGTGGTCAACACCCCGGCGGCGTCATCGGTATCGGTCGCCGAGCTCGCCCTCGCGCACATGTTCGCCCTCGCGCGGCACATCGCGCGCGGGACAAAGGGCATGGGCGAAGGCAAGTGGGAAAAGAAAACCCTCAAGGGTATCGAGCTATCAGGCAAGACCCTCGGCCTCATCGGGGTCGGGCGCATCGGCCAGGAACTCGCCCGCCGGTGCCATTGCCTCGGGATGAAGGTCATCGCCTACGATTTATTCATCAAGAAATCGCCCATCCCGGATATCATCACTATGTATGACGAACTCGACGACATCCTGCCCAACGCCGATTTCATAAGTCTCCACATTCCCTTCGACCCCAACATCGGCGCGACCATCGGCAAAGCCGAGCTCGCTAAGATGAAGAAGGGAAGCTACCTCATCAACTGCGCGCGCGGCGGTACAGTTGACGAGCAGGCGCTTCTCGACGCGCTGAACTCCGGGCACATCGCCGGGGCCGGGCTTGACGTCTTCGAGCAGGAGCCGCCGCAGTTCATGGAATTGCTCGAGCATCCCAACACGACCCTCACGCCGCACATCGGCGCGGCGACATTCGAAGGACAGGGACGCGTCGGGGTCGAAGTGGCAAAAGTGATGATCGACGCGTTGGGGAAATAATCTTGATATAAGCCGAAAATCAGAAGCATCCGCAAGGATGCTTTTTTCTGAACCCCGGTTTATTATATTATCTCTAAGATGTTATTAAGGAGCTTTCCTCCGCTTTATGCATAACTATCTTGTAGTCCGGCATCCTGATGCCGGGAGCGGGCGTTTTGAAACTGAACCGAAATATAATCCTCTTTCCAATAGCCGCATCGGTGATGTTCCTGTCTTATGCGATTCACTACCTCGGTTGCACTCAGATTGGCACGGTGGGATTTTTCCCGGGAGCGATTCTTGTATTCCTTATCGTTGTTATCCTTGAAGCGGCGATCCTGAGGGATCTCGCGCATATCAGCTCGGTCAGAGCATACGGTATTTCCATCCTGATGAACTATGTGACATACGCCATCGTGCCGTCTATTGCATGGCTTATCCAGATGGCCACCAGTTCCGTCGTCTCGATACTTGCGATTTTACAGCTCGCAATGCTGTCAATTGCCGTGTTGAGCATCCGTGGGATGCGGCGCAGCATCATCAAGAAGATAGTGGCGATTGCCGCTTTCGCTGATTTTATCTGGTGCGTGGCGTCCGGCGGAGTTCTCTATCCTCCCGCAATAGCTGTTGGGATAGGCCGGAGCTGTCTCGATGTGCTGTTCTATCTCCTCCTGCTTTTCTGCATCTTCATCAGCATCGAATACTGGATAGCGAGTATATTCGTCAAGGTCGAAAACCTGGACAGGATTATCCTCGCCGCTAATGCCGCATCGGTGGTTTTCGTGTCGGTGTCCATGTCTTCGGTTATAATCGTCCCGGTATTGCTCGCGGCATGGTGAAATAAAAGAATTGGACTATATGCCTCGAAGCTTTAATCAGCCGCATAAGCGTTCTTAAAAATGGAACATCCCGGGGAAACTGCCGCGGCAACGATGAGCCGGATAATGCTTCGCCTCATCGGTTTACTACCTGGTTGCAAGTCCTCCCCGGGATGCAAGCAAAATACATTCTATGCCCGCGAAAAATGCCTCAAGAGCAATAAGTTAAAATACTCCATCCGCCGGGAACATGCAGAGGAATGCATCGAAGAATCCGTTCGATGCATGCACATTTTCTCCGCTCCCGGGGTCGAAATCGGCGGTGCCCTGGAAATATCCGGCGATGAGCGGCTTGCCTTCGGAGTTGACGTCGACACCGAATGCCTCGTCGGAACCGTCGCCGCCCCAGGTGCTTGACCAGTTGAGGGCGCCGTCATGGCTCACATTGAGCAGGAATGCGTCGCGTCCACCGTTGGAATTGAGTGTGCCGCCTCCAAGGTCGGAAAGGGAAGCACCGGATTCGAAGTACCCGCAGACGAACATTTCGCCCGACGGCGTGAACGCGATGTCGAACGCCTCATCCGAGCCGTTGGAGCCCCAGACTTTCACCCACTGGTGATCGCCCGAGGGGTTGAACACATTGATGAAGGCATCGCGGCCGCCTTTCGATGTCCGGTTGCAGTTGCCGGCTCCGGGATTGAAATCGACCTGGTTCTCGAACCAGCCGACGACATAGATATTGTCGGCGGAGTCCACGGCGACGCCCCTTCCGGGCTCGCAACTTACAACCGCGCGCCAGTCCACGCACCAGGTTGCCACGCCGAACGAAGTGTGGCAATTCAGATATGCGACCATGTCGTCGGAATCTTCCATCTCGCCGGTGACATAAATCCTGTCATTCGAATCAAGCGCCAATGCGCGGCCGACATCGGGAAGCGATTCGCTGTCGCCGCCCCATGTGCTGACCCACAGCAGGCTGCCGGTGGAAGTGTACTTGGCAAGGAAGGCATCCTCGCCGCCGTTTGAAGTCTTCTGATTCACGCCCGCGGAGGGGTCGAAATCGACTGTTTTACGGAACGCGCCGCTGACGAGCAAATCACCGGCGGAGTCGATACCGACAGCGCAGCCGTAGTCCCACGAGCTGCCCCCGAACGTGAAGCACGAAATGAATTCGCCGTTCGAATCGTACTTGCTCACGAATACATCGCAATCGCCAACGGATGTTCTCACTTCGGTGCCCGCTCCCGGGTCGAAGTCGACCATCCCCTTGAACCATCCGGTGACATAGACATTGCCGGAATCGTCGACGGCAACATCCTGTCCCCTGTCACCCCCGGGACCTCCAAAGGCGCGCGCCCAGAGGAAATTCCCGGTGGAAGTGAATTTGCTTATGTATACATCCTCACAACCGTGCGATGTGCAATTCAATACTCCGTCACCAGGATCGAAATCAACGGTCGGGTTGTAGTTGGAGCCGAAGTAGCCTGTGGTATAGATATTGCCCTCGCCGTCCAACGCAATCCTGTATGCCTTGTCGTCGCCGCTGTCGGCCCCGAAAGTCGCCGCCCAGCTTGTCCGTTCCTTGACCGTGATAGTGATATAGTCATGGACCTCGAGTGCGTTTTCGCCGTAACCCGAAACCGCGATAACGCGCACCCTGTACTGGCCCGCCGGTGCGCCGGCATCATTGCCGAGATCCATCTGCCAGGTATCGTTCCCGGCGTGAACCATCGATACGAATTCCTTGCCGGTAAGGTCGGGCGCCTCCACGGAGACACTTGTAACGTCGTTCTGCCAGTCCCTTACGTTCAAGACGACCGCCCCGGATGAGCCGGGCTCATCGTAGAGCGGCTCCAGGTTCACAACTTCTATCTCATAAGGCTCCTTGCAGTTCCCCGGCCACGATGCATCCACCGAAAAGATGACTGCATGTTCCGCCGGTTCCCCGGGCAGCCTGACGAGAAAATTCCCGGTATATTCAGCGCCCGGGATGAACGCCCTGTTCCCCGCATCGACCGCGTACACTTTGAACGGGTTGAGCGGCTCCCCGCCCGGAAGGTCGAACAGGTCCGTCCACGCATCGGGATTCACAAGCTCCGTGTTGAGATCGTCGGTATAGACGATGCCCCGCACATCGTGCCCTGTTATCCCGTATGTGTTACGCAGGGTTATGTCCAGGTCGACGACCCCATCGGAAGGATCGTAGGAATTCACTTTTATATCGAGGCAATCAGTGCATGAGGGAGGTTGAATGGTGTTCGTGATATTAAAGTGCGCCTGCATCTCCCGCTGAGGCTCGACCGAGACCACCATCGCGGACGGGTCGAAGCTGAAGCTCCACATCCCCCAAACGGTACGGTTCCCGCTGTACGCCTGGGCGGTGCCGGCCACATCAGCCGGAGCCGCGGGATCGATTCCCCCATTCGAGCAGCCTATCGCGGTTATCAGCGCGAATACCGCGATAAGGATGATAAGCCCATGTCTGAAATTCATCTGGCTCCTCCTCTGGCCTCCCGGCATGCTTCCCCCGGGAGAGCAAAGCCTTGTTTTTTTATTAGACCCGCATGGCGCGGGATTGTTTGGAAAAATCTTACACCCTTCCTCAAAAGGAATTCCGGTGTTACACCGGTTGCTCTCATAATCAAAATCGGTTAACCGTGGCATGTTTTTTCAAGTTGCGGCCTGAAACCGAAAACAAGATGGCATGTATTATGCACTTCCGTGGATGAAGTTACCACAAAAAAAATACACGACAACGCAAAAACCAACGCGGGAATTAAGGTGGGATAGAATGAATATACTTGCTGAAGTAACCCCTGTCAATAAAAACCGATTATAATTTTTCGGTTAAATATTTATACCGCGTGGTAAGGGGGACAGGCCGTTTCGAGATTGTGGTTTTGGGATTA
>CAZSPL010000056.1:6976-17950 GCA_964608735.1 uncultured Planctomycetota bacterium
AGGTGAAGGCGTTTGCGAAGTTTCATGCCATGCATGCTTTGGGGCCTGTCCCCGGTGAACGGGCGGTGAGGGGACAGGCCGTTTCGAGATTGTGGTTTTGGGATTAAGGTGAAGGCGTTTGCGAAGTTTCATGCCATGCATGCTTTGGGGCCTGTCCCCGGCGAGTCCCCGGTGAACGGGCGGTTAAATATTTATACCGGTCCAGGCGAGTAATCGAGCAAGTTCTCATTATTCACCACGGGCTATTTTGTATACTTCCGAAGCCTGACCGTATCCCGGTAATAGACACACATCCGCGTCAAATCACACTTATTGCATTCGGGTTGGCGCGGATGACATATCTCGCGTCCGAACATGATTATGTCAATGTGGAATTTCAGCCTTTCATCCGGCTCGGTATGATCCATGTATATTTTTGTTGCCTTATCGGCTCCATCCTTCGGCCCGATGATCCCCAGTCTTTTACTGACTCTCAGTATATGTGTATCCACCGGGAACGCCGGCTTGCGGCAGGAGAAGAGCATCACGCAGCTCGCCGTCTTCATGCCCACGCCGTTGAAATGCATCAGGTACTCGAGCGCCTCGTCAAGAGGCATCTTGCCGACGTGTTCGATGTCATACTTCCCACGCTCGGCATGGATCTCGCGAAGTATCGACTTTATCCTGGGCCCTTTCTGCGCCGCGAGGCCGCCCTTGCGTATGGCATCCACAATCTGCTTCGCCGGCGCTTTCGCGACTCTGTCCCAGGTGGGAAATTTCTTCCTCAAATTCAAATATGCCGCGTGGGAATTCACGTCCGATGTGTTCTGGCTCAATATCGTGAGTATCAGCTCATCGATGGCTGGAAGCCGCCTGTGCTTCCGCGGCTCAGGATAAAGACGGCGCATGAATCCGCGGAGAGTGTCTATATGTCGCGAGATGGTTCTCTTATCGGTCATAGGCGGATGGGAAACTCCGATGCAGGTTTACAGCGAGCGCTTGCGGAAACTCATCACCGTAAGCGCCGCCACTACCGCGAAATACAATACCGCCCAGAACGCCCATTCGAACGCGGGACCGGGCGATGTGAAGTCGGTCCAGTTGGGGTCGAGTATCGACGGGCTGAAGACCATCGTCAGATGCGGGATGAGCGCATAGGAAGCCTTCAATCCCTGGCTCATAAACGGCACCGCGGCGAATTCGTCGGTCGCAAGGTCGAGTATCTTTTCGCTGAAATGCCCCGATACGAACACCGCGAGCCCGATGAAACCGGCGGCGGCTTCGGGAAGCCACAAGCTGAGGTAGGTTATCGAGGCGATGAGTATGGCGTATTTGATCGGCATCAGGAGCATCGCGTGGAAAATATTCGGGATGTTGTCGAGTGGGCTTCCGATGTAAGGTAGCGCGAACAGCAGGGCGATTATGCACATCGCCTCGAAACATATCACCACGATGAGCCATCCGCCGAGTATCTTGCCAAGCACATACTCCCCCCTCCCTATCGGCTTGGGAAGCACCGTGAGCACCACGCCACGCTGGATTTCGCCGCTCAGGAGGAATATCCCGAGCGCGAAACATATAAGGGCGATGAAAAATTCACCGAACAGAAACGCCGCGACCTGCACTTGAAGCCTGAGGTTGCCCTTCTGAATATCCCTTTCCGTGAATCTCGAACTCTGCGGGCCGGTCTGTATATCGAGCTGCGATTTGGCTTCTTCCTGCTCCGTCGTCTCTTCAGCCGTTGGAGCCTCCTCGAAGAACGCCATGACGGCGGTCTGTACCGCCGGGACATGCCAGAACGTGTTGAACATTATCACGAATACAACGCCGATGAGAAACAGCGTGACGACTTCCAGTTTGCCTATTGATTCTTTGAGCGTATTCAGCGCGACGGCCCATATCGGCCCGCGTATGCGCCATATGACATAAGCCGCCACCACTACGATCGCGGCGATACTCAGCGCCGTCTGCATGGGCGTGAAACGCGTGTAGACGCCGGGTTTCTGCAGGAAGCTGTAGGCGATTACATTGAGAATTCGCATCAACAGGAAAAGCCGCCCGAAAAATGCCCAGCTCCTGTTCGACGATTCAAACCGGTGCACGTCCTTCCACTTGCAAGTCTTCCAGCTTATGCGCCGGGCGCTGCGTGCGAAATATGAAAGAAGGATTATCTCCAGCACGGCGAACGCGAACACCGCCCACTTGCTCAAGCCCGGATTGGCCTTGAACAACCAGGCGCAGATTGATATCGCGACGGAGAGGAAAATGATGTGCGCGATGGCCGGCAGGAACAGCTTGCGCGGCAGGAAGAAGATGAATCCCATGAACGAGCCCCAGGAAAATTCATACTTCTCGTATCGGTCTTCGCCGCCCACTATTTCTCACCCCCCGCGCCTTTATCTTCATCCTGTACCGATTCGATGAAGAACTGCTCGAGGGTTTCGCGCTTGGGCGTGATGCTGAGGAGCTTGCTTCCGCCTTCACGCGCCGCCGCCATTATTTCGGGCACCGTGCCCTCGTCGGGAACGAGTATCACCAGCGCGCCCTTCTCCTTCTCGTGCCACACTCGCGTCGACATCGATTCGAGCTTCCGGGTTACGGCTTCATCGGCGGGCGGCGTGATGCGCACCTCGACTCCCCCCTCACCGGTGAGGAGTTCCTCAATCCTGCCTATACGAATGAGCCTCCCCTTCTCGATGATTCCCAGCCTGTCGGCGAGCTTCTCGACTTCGCTGAGCTGATGGCTGTTGAGGAAAATGGTTTTTTTCTGTTCCTTGATGCGGCTCACGACGTCGCGGAATTCCCTCACCCCGACCGGGTCGAGTCCCGACGACGGCTCATCGAGGATCAGCAGGTCGGGGTCGTTTATCAGCGCCTGCGCGAGCCCGACGCGCTGTACCAGCCCCTTTGACAGGAACTTCAGCTTGTCCCGCTCGCGTCCGCGCAACCCGGTCAGCTCTATGGCATTGCCGACCGCATCCCGCAGCTTGCTCCCGCGCAACCCGAAAAGGTTTCCGTAGAAATTGAGCACTTCCTTCACGCTGAGATGCGGATAGAACGAATGCTCCTCGGGAAGGAACCCGATCCGGCGGCGTATCGCCGGGTCTTCTATCGCGCCGCCGAGGATGCGCCATTTGCCCGATGTCGGCATCGTCAGGCCGAGAAGAATTTTTATCGTTGTCGTCTTCCCGGCGCCGTTACGCCCGAGGAACGCGAACACCTCGCCCGCCGTTACCGACAGGTTGAGACCGTCCACAGCGTTGAACCATCCTCGCGGACCGCGGTACTCCCTGGTAAGCTCGTCAATTTCGATGACGTTTTCCATACGATGGCGACCTGCCTGATGCATCATCCTCCATTTCCGTGGATGGAGGAATTATATCAGGGAAAAGCAGGGACAGTCACCCGGAAAAAAGTAGGGACAGTCACCTGTTTCGCACGAAAATCTGCGATAACCCGCAATGCCATGAGCGAAACATGCGACTGTCCCTGCTTTTTATGTCCCAACTTTTCCACTTGAGGTATAATTCCCACGTACCGTGGAAACCAAAAAAACAAAAATCGATATGAAGCGGTTCGGCTCGGAATTCACATCATACTGGCGAGCCCCATCCGATGTCGCGCTCAAGCTCGTCGTAATCATCGGGCTGCTGCTGCACGTGTCATTCTTGCTTTCGCTGCAGACCGGGTGGTGGGATACATGGTTCCACGACTCGGTACCGACGGTGCACAAGCGGGGTACCGATTTCTTCGCCATCTATGTCTCAGCCCACGAACTTGTGAGGGGCCGCACGATATATCCCGTCGAGAACCTCCCCGATTACCAGGATTTCGTGAAGAACCTGCCGGAGGAACAAAAAACCCGCTGGAAAATAAGCGGGGAACCGCAGACGGACTATTCGAAAATCGTTCCATACTTCGACCCCTACCGCTACCTTCCCGTCGCGGTGCTCGTGGGTATTCCGTTCAGCCTCATGAAGCCGTGGGTCGCATACTGGACGTGGATTGTCGTCTATGAAATCCTCTTCTTCGGATGCATCCTCATGCTCGGACACCGGTTCGGCACCATGCGCAAACTCCATGTCGCCGCGGCGCTCTACCTGTTCTTCACGCCGTGGTATCCCGAAATTTACCTCGGGCAGTTCAGCTTCATGCAGTCGTTCCTGATTCTCGGAAGCATCGTGCCGATTGGCGGCGAAGCCTGCCACGGCGGACGCTACTGGGTGGCGTCGGTGTTGTGGAAGATAAACACTATCATCTGCCTTCCGTCGGTAATCAAGTGGCGGCTATGGACGCCGATTAAGTGGCTCGTCATCATCCTCGTAGTCACAAGCGTGCCGTATTTCATCTGGCATCCCGCCGATTTCCTGAAATTTTTCATGATAAATTTCCGCGCGCCGGGCCCCGCCGACTCGGGCAATTTCGGATTCCTCGGCCTCATATCGAAAATATTCATGGGTGTGAATAACGGCGAAGATACCCCCGCGCGTCTCGCGGTGCAGTACATCTCGATCGTCGTATTCATTCTCATCGGCTTGTGGGCGACATTCCGCGCGCAGAGGTACCGTTTCGCGCAATCCGTCTGCATGTGGATCGCGATGTATTTTCTCATCTACAGCGATGTATGGGAGCACCAGTATGTGATGCTGCTCCCGCTTATCGCGTTCCTTTACCTCAGGCGCCCGACCCTCGCGCTGTGGATTATATGGTTCTTACTCGCCGCCCCGACGACATACAAGATATTCTACGATATCCTGCATGCGTCGATGCTCGCGGGGAATCCGGTAGACATGATAAAGGATACATCCTTCCTGAATGACTGGCACTTCACGTTGATTAAGCCAATGTCGGTGCTTGCGTTCTGGATTTACTGCGTTTATGAAACGCTCCGGCCATCGAGCGGCAGGCACGATAAAGATGGAGTCCCCACGGGATAATCGGACTCCGGGTGGCACGGACGAGCGACAGCCAATCACGATCAGCCTGCCGCACCTCTTAAGCTCGCCCGTGTCTTCAGCCGCTCCCTTACGGTCGCGAACAAAAAGAGAGAAGCCCGAGCCGCGCGTGTCAGCAAGCGGACACCGAGCGGAACTCGAACATAAGACACGGGCAAGCTTCGTGGGCGTTGGGCGTATGATGATGATTGGCGGCCGCTTGACCGTGCCACACGGATACGAAGCCCGAGCCGCGCGTGGCTCGGTTTTTTCAATGATATAGATATAGCGGGATTATTGTTCTTCTATCGCGTAAAGGGAATAGAATGAAGCCGGGCCGGTGAATTCAAGCAAGTCATAATCGAAATTGTATATCCCCTGGTTCGGCAGATTCGTCGCCGCCGCGAATGCCCGTATTATCCCGTCGTCGTCGAACCAGAAGTATGTCAACCCCTGCCCGATGAACCCGTTGATGCTCTCCTCCTCGGCGAGCATCCTGACAAGCAGCGTTTTAATCGTCCCGCCCAACGGCACTGTAATCAACCCCGTGCCCATGGCGTCGACCTGGAAATGCGCCGACGCTATCCCCGGCACGCCAACCGAATCGGATTCGTGGTAGCCCATCTCGAGCGGGTAGGAAAAGACTATCGGCGACGGCAGCGCCAACAACTGGCCGCTTCCGTTAAATATCGTTTTTATCCCCCACGCCTTGAAGACATCCTGCGTCTCGTTGAACTCCTGCCCTATCCATGAATGCAGATTTATGTCCAGGGCGACGGTTGACGCTTCCTGGAAAACCTCCACGCCGGGATTCAGGTATTCGACCATATCGCTCACCGATGGGTCGTCAACCGAAAGGAATCGTCTGAATGTCTCACCGTCCACCACCGACATCTCGGTGAAATCCCACGGGCCGTCGAAGTCGAGGATGTCCACCGGGTATGCGCCAAAATCCCCGAAGCTTGAATAATAGCGGTATGTCTTCCCGGCGGCTGACGCGAGAACATCTTCCGGAAGTGTTATCTGTATCGCGTTCGGGTCCTTGACGCTTATCGCGATGGGATCGCTGATGACTTCGATGCCGCATATGTCCTGTATCTTCTCCCGAACCTCGTACATCCCCGCCTCATCATACGAGACATGGATGACTTTCCCGAACATGTCCCCGAAACCGCCGTCGCCGTTGATGTCCCACGAATGCTTGGTGATATGGTTCAAGCCGTCGATGTCGTATGAGAAATCCGAGAATGTGATGGTCTGCCCGATTATCGGGTTGTCTTCATCCACTTCGATGACGGCGACCGGCGCGTTGTTCTCCGCCGGGATAATCCGCACCACCTGGTATGCCATCGGGGCGCCGGCATTCTTGTCCTGTACCGCTATAAGCAGCGGCCATTCCTCCCAGTTGTACGGCGACTGGGTCACCTGCAGGAGCGTCTGGTAGCGAACCGCGTCGCCCAGCGGCCCGGTAAGGTCGGCCTCGACGACATCCTGGTTGATCGCCGGGCATTCGACATAGACATGCTGAACATCATTGATGCTCTGCCAGTCGTAGATATCGATGATGAGCCATGCCGTGTCGCCGATGCACGGTATGAGGGTTTCTTCGAACGGGATGATGGTCGGCACTATCCTGTATGCCTCGGGGCAGTTCGTGTTTATCGAGAAATCATCCGGGATATGCGTGGGCGGAATAACCGTCGGCATCGCCCAGCTTGAATCGATCGCATAGGCGAAACTGAGCGGCCCGGGTCCCGCGCGAATGATATACTGCCTGTCGACCTGTGCTCCGGCGCTGAAATAACGTCGCTCCGCGTTGGTGTAATAACAGAGGAACGGGTTGAGGGTGGCGCTTATGCCGACATCGTTCGCGAAAACGCCCTTGGAATACTCCTTCAACGGACTATCCATCGAGCCGGGGGGGTATTCGGTGGGATTGTACAGGCGCGTGTATCCGTCGGCGTTCAGCAAAATCGGGTCGTTCGTGTCATAGCTCTGGGTGCGCACGCCAAGCCCCGGGAAATGCATGTTCCCGCGGAACATGACGATGCCGCGGGTGTCGAACGATGTGTATGTCGGGGCGCCCGCGAAGGGATGCACGAGCCTTATTATGACAACGAGGTTGCCGTCCTGGTCCTTGTGTGGATTCACTATCTGCAGGCAGTTGGTGCACGGGGAATCTTCGAGGAACTGCCTTACGTTCATATGCTGATCCGCATAGCGCATCGGTGTTATATCGAAATGCACCTGGTCCTCGGTGTAGATGTTCCATATTCCCCAGAGAATGCGGTTATACGCCCACTCATCGGCATCGGCGACGAGAGCATCGGGCGGCTTGGAATCATCCGGTGCGGGCATTATCCCGCCGCCGGAGCCGCTGCATCCTGATAGCAGAATGAGATTAAAAAAGACTATCGCGATTGCTTTTATTTTCCAATCGACATTCATTTTCGACCCGTCGAAACGAGCAAACACCCGGATTAATTCCGACCCGGTAGTTTCTCAGATGCTAAATTCTACTGGAATAATATATAGATTCGCAAACGCTGTCAATGAAGCTTGAGCTGCCTGAAGAACACTTAACCGCAGCAAACGTACCCAAGACAAACATTCAACCCTGGTGCCACGGGCACGCGAGTCTTCGAGCTTGCCCGTGTCTTATCTTCGAGTTCCACGCGGTGTCCCCTCCCTTCCGCCTTCGCTCCGCTACGTCGGACAAGTACGGTCGGGGCTCGGGTTTTTCTTAGCCCGCTGCCCCTGCCTTCCGCCTTCGTTACGCTACGTCGGACAAGTGCCGCCGCGGTTCGGTTCATTTATCGATATAGTGTCCGGGTGGCACCCCTTTACCGCGCTTACGGCATGTGCTCGCCATCCCATCAGAGGATATTGCGCGGGAAAGGGGTGGCTCATCTTACTACCGACAATGCCACCCCTTTAACCGCCGCGGGTCTATGCTCGATAAGTAGATACATGTCGGCGGTTAAAAGGGTGCCACCCGGAATTTGGTTCTAAAGTGGCTTGATAAAAACAGTCCCGCGAATGATTTCGCGGGACTTATCTTCAATTCTTTCCTTACGCTACTTCCCTTGCGCGAAGTTTGATGTTTCGGGACACCCTTGTCCCGAAACCACTACTCCTGGCTTGGCGGAAGCCAATCCCCATCCGGTCCACCGAACGCTCCCATCTCCGACCCGTCGTCGCTCACGAGCGTCGAATTCGTCACGTGATACCAGTTGTCCCCCGGCGTCATGTCATACATCGGGTCCTGATTGTCGTAAAGTTCATATGACCCGACGCCCTTGGTTATATAATTCGTGAATCCAGTCACCGTCACGCTCGGTCCCGGAGTGCCGTAGTTGTAGCAGCAGGAATATGTCATGCTCACATGGTCGCCGGGGCCGTCCGACCAGAATCCGCGATGCCAGTTCACCTGCGGTACGGTGGTAAGGTCGTGCCAGTTCGAGCAGATGCTGTTCTTCATCACCCACGAAGCGTCCATCCTGAGGCCGTATGTCGCGGAGCCCTGGGCGTTGACCGTGGGGTCGCCGCCGGTTACGGACAGGTCGTCGAATGTGTTGTTCGCGAACGTGAAATTCAGCGTGTTGCCCGGATAAGTGCTCGACCAGTAGATGAGATGCGCGTGGTTCTTGGTGTACTCGGTCGGGCTTCCCACCGGGTCGGCATCGGAGAAATCGTTGAAGTCGTATACGAGGTTGTTCGCGAATGTCGAGTTGTGGCAGTCGAACATGGCGAGCATGTAGGTTATCGTCCAGGCGTATGTAGTCGAATCCCCCTCGTCGTCGTATCCGAAATCGTGGAATTCATTGTATGTGACGGTATACCCGGGGCAACTGCTGAAGTTGACGAGGTAGAGCGTATGCCCGGGCCACGGTGTCGCGCCCGGACCGGTGCTGTCATTCTTGTTCCTTATGCCGACGAACTCGTTGTGTTCGAGGGTGAAATTGTTGCAGTTGGTTATCGATAGGATACTCGTGGTACGCCCGCGCGCGTAGCCGGTTATCCTGCAGTCCTTCAGCGTGAAGTTATCGGAATTCACGATCATGATGCAGTCTGACTCGGTATTGTTGAACGGGAGGGCGATGATAATCTCGAAGCCTTCGATCAACACGTTATCGACATCGCCGCACAACTGGTACTCCGAGTTCGAATCGATCATCGGCTTGCCCGGCCCCCCGTTCCACGAATACCCATGCACCAGGGCGTAGTTGTACATCTTGAAATACGGATATCTCGACACGCCGTCGTCGTAGGGGTCGACATATATATCGTAAATATCCTCGAACGGCGCATGGCCGACCGCCGTGATGCCTTCCATGATGTTGTCGAACGGATGCTCCATGCTCCCGTCCTCGAGCGGGTCACCGGCGTTGTCACCGTCGACGAATACTCCCACCAGCGGCGGATTCGGATTCTCATCGGCAACATCCGCCGACGATGTGAAATACACCGCCTGGGGAATTCCGGGAAGCATCCCGCCATAGCCCGATTTGTCGCACTCCACAGTGATGAACAGGTCGATCGAATCCGGCAGCGGGGTCGCATCGGTGATGTCTATCTCATACGTCGAATACCCCTCGCCGCCGCCCACGGGAGCGCCGGATGACGCTGTATCGAAATTGCCCGCCGATTCGATCCTCACCGTCTGTAATGCTGCATCGAAATGCGAGTATACATCGACCGATAACCCGAGCTCGCCCCCCGACGCGCTGCCGTCGTTCCAGAGCGTGTTGGTCGTCTCGGTGATATCGATACGCCACGCTTCGGGACGATTGGCATCGGGCGCGAAATCATCCGGGGCTTCATACGGCGGCGCGCCTTCGGGGAATTTCCAGTTGGCATCGACCGCGTAATTGAAAACGAGCCCGGCATCCATTTTTATGATGAACCGCCTGACATTCTTCTGTCCCGCGGAGAAAATTCCCCTCGCGCCGGGATCGGCTTCATCGATATCGTCATTCGCATCGAGGTCGTCGGTGTAATATTTGTAGCCGTTGAGCGTGCAGTTGAAATCTCCCATCGAATATGGCGTGCCGAGAAGTCCGTCGTTGTATGAAAACATCGTGCCTTCATTCACCGGGAACTCCGCCGGATTCCACCAGCGCGTATAGCCGTCGGGATTCATCAGCCGCGTATCACCGTCGCCCGCCATCACGAGGGCAGCGTCATCGAAGCCGCTTACCGAGCCGCTCGCGATGAAAATGCCGCACACATCGAACCCGGTGAATTCGGTCAGCCCGAGGAACGGGTGTCTCAGCCCGATGTCGGCGGTTACCTGGTCGCCGTTGAATTCGAGATAATCGAGCGACAGGTTCACCAGCGCCGGGGGTTCGAGGAACGGAAGCGCGTTCAGATGCATCGCGGCCGCGCGCATCGGGGTTATATCGAGCCGGGCATCCTCCGGCACTATCCTGAATTGATAAAGCCCGAGGAGCTGATGAGAGCCGCCCATTGAAGCCCTGTCCCCGGGTAGCACCGGGGATACCGGATTTGGCGCGGACACCGATGAGCATCCTGTGGCGAGGATTCCCAAAATTATCGAGACTATCAGAATGTAGCGCATTGTTACCCTCCAGCCGCAAAGAATGCCGGAAGCATTACGCCTCGGCCCGATAAGTTTGATGCGGTTTGAGGAGTGAAAAATTTTAATGTGGGAACTATGCCGAGTATGTCCGCGTTGAAATGTACAAATACTCATTGTTAAACGTGATACTGGCGCTATTAGCTATACGTGACACTGGGCTTGAATGATATTTTGGGTGCACTGTTTGCCGCCCCCCCGACCGAGTCCCTATACCAGATAAAATATAATTCTTCATGACAGCTCTTGACAGCCTTTCGTCTTCATGGTATCAAACAGCCATAGGGATTCATTAAGGGGGGCAGTTCCCTAAATAGATTGGCGTAGGAGACCATGAGATGAACCACCGTACCGTAAGAGCGCTTTGCGTCGGTGTCTTTGCGTGCGCGCTGGTTGTTTTTGCGGGTTCGTGCAGTCATTCAAATCCGGTGGGTCCGGACAGCCAAATCCCCCCCCCCCCGG
>CAZSPL010000057.1:0-1463 GCA_964608735.1 uncultured Planctomycetota bacterium
ACAGAACCCTCAAACTACGCGGCCTCGACCCCACTAAAACCATCGTCTCCGCCCTGCCAGAGAAAATTCATTCAGATGGCTAAAGCGTTACTTCCTTTTAATTTGTCAGGTCAAAACCTGTTATTTCCTGAAAATTCGGTGAGTGCTTCTCCCGGAAAATTCCTATGTCATATTTCTACCATGGCCCTTTATCGTTGTCAAGGGATTTTAAAATTTTAATGTGAAATCGTTAATAATTATTAGCCGAATTAAAGAGAGTCTCAATGCTTGTCAGACCTTAAGGTGCGCCGTTCCTCTCCTTAAGACTTGTTTGTTGCGGCACAGGAGAGATTCGCGGAAGTCGGACGCGCACTGAAGTGTGCGGCACACGCATTAGCTTGACGCGCGCGGAATCCAGGGAGGGAAAACATCGCATCGCGGGAGGCAATATTAATAGATGTTTGCCGCCATGGATGATAGTGGTAGAATAGGCAATTCCTATTTTGGAGCTTGGAAAGGCAGTTTTGAACGATTTACTATATTCCGGAGAGAGCATGATTCTCAGGCGCGCGTACCAGGCGGTTCGCGACCGCGGCGGCATAGCCGAGGCCAAGCTCGTGGTAAAGCGTGCGCTCAGGCTGAGCGGGAAGTCGCCGGAATTCAGCCCCGCGATATGCGACGCCATCCTCTCGCGAAACCATGTCTTCCGCCGGATAGACGGCCACTGGTATATCGACAGCATCCTCGAATGCGACAAGCCGTTCAGCGAATGCGAATTCACGGTGCTCGATTTCGAGGCGACGGGGGGCAAGCCTCCGGACGACCGGATAACCGAAGTGGCGATGTTCCGGGTTAAGAAGGGGCAGGTGCTCGAGGAATATTCGACGCTGGTGAATCCGGGGCGGAAGATTCCCCCTTATGTCGTCAAGCTGATAGGCATCACGAACAAGATGGTCAAGGGTTACCCGCAGATAGAGGATGTCCTTCCGAAGATACTCGAATTCATGCGCGGTTCGTATCTCGTGGTGCATAACGCCAGCGGCGATTTGCCGTTCCTCGACGAAGCGTGCCTCTCAGTGTACGGTGGGGTCATCGGGGTGATAGTCTTCGATACCCAGCATCTCACCCAGCAGTTCCTCCCCGAACTCGGCGGGCTCGGGCTGGAGCGGATAGCGAACCATTTCGAGATAGAGGTCACCGACCGTCACCGGGCGGCGGGCGATGCGCTCACCACGTTCCGGATACTCGAAAAATTCATCGAAACCGCGGGAGACAGGCTTCCGAGGGACGTTTACACCGATTGAAAAAATAGGGACAGTCACCTGTTTCGCTCGCGACACTACCACTAAGAGCAAATCACCGTGCGAAATAGGTGACTGTCCCTATTTTTTCCCGGGAAGTAAGGATTCTGTAAAATCATATAATCGTTAATCTCGGGCGATAATGGTGGTATCATAAATCAATAGTCCGGCCGCAAATCGGAT
>CAZSPL010000057.1:1563-17919 GCA_964608735.1 uncultured Planctomycetota bacterium
TGATAATCGACTGCGGGAATTTCTCATCCACCAATACATCCGAATTCAACCGCCTGCAGGTCGAAGCGCTCCTCGATGCGTATAACGTCATCGGCTACGACGCGGTAAACGTGGGCAATTACGAGATAATCCAGGGCAAGGAATTCATAGAGAAGGCGAACGAGATACTCAACGGGAAGCTGATAAGCGCGAATGTCATCGCGGCCGACGGCACGCCTCTGGTGCAGCCGTTCATCACGAAGGACTACGGCTCGCTCCGAGTCGGGATCATCGGGCTGACATACCACCAGACCCAGCTTGTCAATCCGCGCCGGACCGAGAAGGCGCCGGTTATCACGCGCGAGCCGATGGAAGCGCTCGAGGAATATCTTCCCATAATGCGCGACAAGGAAAAATGCGACCTGATCGTCGTGGCGGGGATCCTCCAGCAGAAGGATATCGAGGATATCGCCGAGCAATATGACGGGCAGGTCGATGTCATCCTCTCGGGATACGGCTTCAATATGAAAGAGAAGACCGGTGGGTATGCGAGTTGGTATGCCAAGCCCGAGGATGCCGAAACACCCGGGAACTCGCAACCGGTCATAGCGCGCGATGAAGCCAACAAACGCGAGACAGGGATCATCCTTCACAAGACCGGCCAGGCGGGGAAGTATATCGGCAAGATCTACGCGCCGATCATCCTCGATGAAAAAGGAAAATTCAAAGTCGGACAGTTCGAGGGCTCGACCCTCGAAATGGACGAGGATTTCCCTGATTCACCGGTTGTAAAGGCAATCCTCGACAAGATGCACAGTTTCCTGCAGGAACACCGCAGCGAATACGTCGAGCAGCTCATCAACCAGCCCGCGCTTTATTACTGGAAAGATTACCCGAATTATGTCGGCTCGCGAACATGCAGCGAATGCCACCGCGAGCAGTCCAACAACTGGAATACATCGCGGCACGCGCGTTCGATGCAATCGCTGAGCCAGGGGACCGAGACGGATAATCCCGACTGCCTGAAGTGCCACGTGACGGCATACGGCGAGACGGAAGGATTTGTCGACCGTACGGTGACATGGTATCTCGCGAACGTGGGATGCGAAGTCTGCCACGGCCCCGCGAGGGAGCATATCGGCATCGAGTTTGAACTCAAGGATGCACGGGCGATGAACGCGCGCAAGAAGGCCACCGATGAGCAGCTCGCGTTGATCGAGAGCGTCAAGGGCGGCTACGACCACAAGGTATTGCGGGGGGTCACCGAGGAGCTTTGCCTGAAATGCCATAACAGCGAGTGGAGTCCCGATTTCAACTATGAAGAGTATTTATCCATCGTCGACCACTCCAATGTCGAGCCGCTTGTGCGCGAGGATGGCGCATCGCCTCAGCCATCCGACCGCGAAGTCAGTGTCCAGCTTCCACCCAACCCGGGTGGCGAGCCTCCACAGGACGACGAGTAACGAAAATCATCCAGGGACGGGCCCCGTATCAGGCCCGTCCCTTTCAAAGATGTGATGGCTATGAAATGGATAAGAACTTGGCTGTTGGCATGCCTGGTTATGCCCATCTCTGCTGGCTTGTTTATCACGGGATGCGCGGACACGCGTCCGCCGGATAAGAAGCCCGCGGATGAGCAGGAGAATCCGGTGCCGGTCGAGGAGAATCAACCGGTCGAGCCGCTCGTATATGACTATACGAGCCCGATGTCCCTCACCGAGGCTCCCGAATGGGACAGCCCGGATTATTCGGCATATGATTTCGCGCCTGAGAAGAATCCCGGCGCCGCGCGGTTCGAGGATGGGCTATATTATATCCACGCGCAGTCTCCAATGTCCGACAAGTCGGAATTGAGGCGCATCGGCCTCACGAAATACGAAGACGAACATGTGCTCGACATCGAGAACCCGAAAGGAAGGACCTATGACTACGGCATCGAGCCGTCGGGACGCTTTATGTTCGTCCTGTCAAACCCGCGGGAAGACAAGGGACAGGATATGTCCGACCTGATGGCCGCCGCGCAGGGGAAAACTCCCGCCGATGCGCAGAAAGCCGTAAGCGAAATGATGTTCGATACGAGTAAATCGATCCTGAGGGTGTATGACTTCGCCGCCGGTAATTGGGTGCAATGCCGCAAGGACGGGGCGCTCGTGGAGGGTATCGAACTCGAAGGAGGAACGGGCTTCGGCCTCGAGTGCAGAAGGTTCTTCGGGGACTACCTGGTCATACCGGCGGGAACCGGTCTCGAGAATAAGAGCGGCTTCAGATACAGGCAATTTGCACTAATCAACCTTCATACACTTCTCGTCTCCGACTTCTGTATACCATTCTGGAGCGACCCGTCGTCCGATGCGCGCGAGAGTTACCCGGTGGTGACCGATATCAACCTCGATGACGACCGCATAAACACATTCTGCTACCAGATACCGGCAAGCGAATTCTATGACAGGACATTTTCATACTCGAAAGGTATATACGTCGGCGAAGTGATACTCCCGTGGC
Organism: uncultured Planctomycetota bacterium; assembly: GCA_964608735.1. GTDB lineage: Bacteria > JAJVIF01 > JAJVIF01 > JAPKYR01 > CAZSPL01 > CAZSPL01. The sequence continues at coordinate 4,045 of CAZSPL010000057.1, forward strand.
CGCGTGAGAATACCAAAGCCATGCTGGCGCAGTATCTCCAGCCCGATTTTATATGCGCGATGGCGGTGGAGTGGAGCGGGGATAATGTATATAGATACGTCCAGGCATCCATGGGGACTAAAGAATTCAGTATCGCCGACTTGAGCCACCAGTCCAGTGGTGAAACTTATTGGGGAGCTTACTTTCCGCAATTTCTCGGATTCGTTATCCCGGTGGATATGACACCGAGGCCGCGGGAAGAAGGAGACGAGACGGAGCTTTATATCATACGCCTTGAAGTAATGCTCGGCGGGGTGAAGAAAGTGGACGGTTTCAAGGGGCTGGAGGGGCGTATGGCCCCCTCGGATTTCACCGCGGATACGCGGCAGGGCTGGTTCGCGGGGTCGATGTTCGGCCTCTCCGAGGACAGGGAGAAGTATTTCAGCAGGCTGTATATATATGATGTTGCCAAGGATGTTGTCGTAAAGGTCATGGAAGCTGAAGACCGGTATGAAAGCCCGCGGTTCTTCACGCGTGCGGAATAATTGGATGAAAACGAGAAAATAGAATTGAACGAGCTTATCACGGGGCTCGAGGAATCCTGCTCGGTGAGCCGTACTCCCGCGCGGGCGGGCGACGCGCGGAAGCTGGCATCGGAAGCGTCGGCGTTGTTTGAACGGATAAGAGGATATCATTCGAGCCTCAAGGCCGAGATGGAGCCGGGTTCCGGGATGCGCCCGTCGGAGGGCAATGCCCACGGGGCTTTCCGGGATTCGATGCGGATAATCGAGTTGTGCGTGGACGGCATATGCGCCGGGCAGGGGGTATGTATCCCGAGAAGCAGCGCTGTGAGCGCGAGGAAGCAGATTGCGTTGTGGCTGCTTGAGGCCGGAAGCGACGCCGATGACAATGAGCGGCACGCGTTCGGTGAAATCCGCAGGGAGTTTGGGTCGCCGGGGCGTTGTGATGGAGCGAGGCATAGTGAGGGGATAAGGCGCGGGCGGCACCTGTTCAACCCCCGTCCGGGGAGGAAATATGGCGGCGAGGATTATGTGTGGCTGCATAGAAGGGCGAAGAATCCCGGGGGGGATATCGAGCATGATGATTTGCGCATTGAAATCGAACGGGCGATGGATATCGCGGAAGCCGTTTACAGCGCTTTTCGCGACGAATTAAGCCGCTGCTGAAAAAAGGGGATTCCGGGGCCGAGATCCACAGCTTGTGAAAAAAATAACAGAAAAGTCGGGACAGTCCCGATTTTTGTGTTAAAATGAGAATGCCTTCCGGGAGGTCAGCGCCGGGAGGTTTTGTATCTTTAATATAAGGCGTGAGTCAAATGAAACAGGTTGTTGCGCTTGGCGACGAGGCTATCGCGCTCGGGGCCATTCATGCGGGAATCAGCGGCATCTACGGCTACCCCGGCACCCCGTCGACCGAGATATTCGAATATGTCCAGAAAGGGGCCGGCAGGGATGGCAAAATCCATGCCAACTGGTCGGCGAACGAGAAGGTTGGCTACGAGGAAGCGCTCGGCATGTCGTTCGCCGGGAAGCGCGCGATGGTCACCATGAAGCATGTCGGGTTGAATGTCGCCGCCGACCCGTTCATGAATTCCGGCATCACCGGCACCAACGGCGGGCTTGTGCTCGCGGTGGCCGACGACCCGGGGATGCATTCGAGCCAGAACGAGCAGGACTCCCGCTACTACGCTCAGTTCTGCCTCATCCCATGCTTCGAGCCGTCCAACCAGCAGGAATGTTACGACATGACCCGCGAGGCATACGACGTCTCAGAGAAATTCGGGGTTCCGGTCATGATACGCATGGTCACGCGGCTCGCTCACAGCAGGGCGAATATCGAGGTGGGCGATTCCCGCGGGCAGAATGAAATGCATGTCAGCGACGACTGGAAACAGTGGACACTTCTTCCCGGAATCGCCCGGGTGCGGTACAAGCGTCTCACCGACCTGCAGCCCGATATCGATAAGTGGGCGGATGAGAGCAAGTGGAATGTGCTTGAGCTGAAGGGGAAGAAAGGGGTCATCGCGTCCGGGATCGCATATAACTACCTTATCGAAAATCTCGATGACGGCCACGATCTATCCATCCTGAAATTGTGCGCATACCCGTTCCCCATCGGGAAGATCCGCAAGCTGGTGGAGCATTGCGATGAAATCCTCGTGCTGGAAGACGGCTACCCGTTCGTTGAGAACCACCTGCGCGGTTTCTTCGGCATCCCCGGCAAGAAAGTGAACGGGAAGTTGAGCGGACATCTTCCGCGTACCGGCGAGCTGAATCCCGACCTTGTCCGGGCCGCGCTGGAATTCGCTCCTAACGAGAGCGCGTCGGGAACCGTCACCGACATCCCGGCGAGGCCGCCGGCGTTATGCAAGGGATGCCCGCACGCCGATACATATAATGCCCTGACCGAGGCGCTCAAGGACTACCCCCGTCATTCGGTGTTGAGCGATATCGGATGCTACACTCTCGGCGCGTTGCCGCCCTTCAGCGCGATACAGTCATGCGTCGACATGGGCGCGAGCATCTCGATGGCGGCGGGCGCGGCTCATGCGGGAGCGCCCAACGTGGTGTGCGTCATCGGCGATTCGACATTCACCCATTCCGGGATGACGCCGCTTATCGGCGCCGCGAAGGAAAACGTGCCGATGACCGTGTTCGTACTCGATAACAGCATCGTTGCGATGACCGGCTTCCAGGAAAGCATGGCATCGGGCGAACGCATGGTCAAACTCATCGAAGCGCTGGGCGTGAACAAGGAGCATATCGTGCCGCTGAATCCACTGCCGAAGCATCACGAGGAAAATGTCGCGATGATTAAAAAGGAAATAGATTACAAGGGGCTTTCCGTGATAATAGCCCAGCGCGCCTGCGTGCAGATAAGGAAGTAGATTTCTTATGATGTGGGTGTTACTTCTTCACTATGGGTGGCACCCCTTTACGAGTCTTCGAGAAAAGGGGTGGCTTACGGAAGCACCGGGGTTTCGAGAAATGGGGTGGCGCGAAAACAGCAAAGTATGGAAGTTTCAGAAGGTAGACAATGAAAACAGACATAATACTTTCGGGCGTCGGCGGACAGGGGATACTTACGATCTCTTACATCATATGTTCCGCCGCATTGAACCAGGATTGGAATTTCAAACAGGCTGAGGTGCATGGCATGTCCCAGCGCGGGGGAGCGGTGCAGGCCCACCTGAGGTTGTCCGACGGGAAGATCAAATCCGACCTTATCCCGTTGGGCAAATGCGACCTGGTGCTCAGCGTCGAACCGCTGGAGACGCTTCGCTACGTGCAGTATCTTTCATCTTCCGGCGTTATCGTATCGAGTACGACTCCATTTGTGAACATACTCGACTATCCACCCATCGATGAGATTCTCGACAAAATCGCATCGATTAAAAATCACGTGCTCATCGATTCGGAATCGATTGCGCGCCTTGCGGGAAGCGTACGCTCGCAGAACATGGTCATGCTCGGCGCGGCATCGGACTACATCGGCCTCGACCTCGATGCCCTGAAGGAGCACATCGCCGCGATGTTCGCATCGAAGGGGGAGAAGATCGTCGAGATGAATTTCCATGCTCTCGAAATGGGACGGAATATCAGCAGGTTCTTCACGGCCTGCATCACGCAAGGCATGGACCCGCTCGCCACGAGGCTGTTGAGTACGAAGGGGCACCCGGAATCGCTTAAGAATGAAATGATTCCCGCGTGGGACAAGGCATTCGACGCCAACCGCGCGGTATTGATAGACACCCTCGCCGGTATGAGCGAGCCGTTCATGGCGACCGGCGAGAAGGCCGCGATGCTTTCGGAGGGATGCTCCGACCCGGCGAAGGTTGAGCAAATTCTTACGGCATGAGGTTTTTACGCGTTGATTGACAAGCACCAGGTGGATTACATCCTGGAAAGGGCCGCCGAGGACAAGCGGGAAAGCCTTCTCGAATACGAAGGCTATGAACTTTTGTCCATGCTCCGCGCGGGCAGGCCTCCGCGCAATGTTTTCATCCCGGTCGATACGGAAGTCATGGGTGAGCATCTTGGCGCATTTGTAAGCGACAGGCTCGTCCTCAAGATACAGTCCCCGCTTATAGCGCACAAGACCGAAGCTGGCGGCGTGCGGTTCGTGCCGAATGATATCGATGTCGCGCGTACGGGCATCCGTGAGATGCTCGAACACGCGCCGGATATTTATTCGATGTGGCTCTCGGAAAAAAGCCACGGTGTCCCGGCGCGGTTGAGGGGCCTGCCTCCCGAAGCGATGACCTATGCCATCCGCGATTCGATACGCGGCGTGCTTGTCACGGAATTCGTAACGACCGACACGAGCACATTCGGCGCGGAACTTTTCATCGGGCTTCGATGGACGCGCGAATTCGGGCCGGTGATGACCGCCGGGCTTGGTGGTATCGACGCGGAGATGTTCGCCGAGCGGTTCAAGGAGCATGCCGCGGTGGTGACGGCATCGCCGGCGCTTACCGACGCGGATACATTCTTCGAGCTGTTCCGGCAGACCACCGCATACCATGCTATCTCGGGGCAGATACGCGGCAGGGAGCGTATTGTCGACGACGACGTGCTGCGTGAGTGTTTCGCGTCGTTCATCGAACTCGCCAATGAATGCTGTTCGAGCGACGATGTGCGCATCATCAAGGAACTCGAAGTCAATCCCTATGTCATTTCACGCGGCAGGCTCGTGCCGCTCGATATGTTCTGCACGTTCGGGAAACCGGTAAAGCCGCTGGGGAAACGTCCGACGCGCAAGATCGGCAATCTCCTGAAGCCAGGGAAAGCCGGAGTAATCGGTGTTTCGGGCAAGGGGATGAACATCGGGCGGATCATCCTGCAGAATCTTATAAATACCGGGATGAAGCCGGAGAATATCGCGCTCATAAAACCGGGCGACGATGAGATAGACGGCGTGAAATGCTACCCGAGCATGGCGGAACTGCCGTTCAAGCTCGATGTCCTCGTGCTCGCGGTGAGCGCGGCGCAGGTACCGGAGCTCGTCGAGGAAATCGTGAGCACGGACGCCGCCGAATCGGTGATACTCATCCCCGGCGGGATGGGCGAGAAGAAAGGGAGCGAGGAGTTGGCGGCGAAGGTGGAGCGGATGATAGCGGACGCGCATAAGATCCCCGGCGGCGGCCCGGTGTTCGTGGGGGGCAATTCGCTCGGCGTGCTTTCCGTGCCGGGCAATTACGACACGCTGTTCATCCCGCCGAAGAAGCTTCCCAAACCCGAGAAGAGCACGCCGGTGGCGTTCATAAGCCAGTCCGGCGCATTCATGATAACGCGTATGAGCAACCGCGCGATGAAGCCGGTGTATGCCATCTCATACGGCAACCAGACCGACCTTACCGTTTCCGATTATATGCAGTACCTGAAGGACGATCCCGAGGTGTCGGTGCTCGCGGTTTATGTCGAGGGATTCAAGGAACTCGACGGGATCGAATTCGCGCGTGAAGTGCGCGACGCCATCGCGAAGGGGAAGGATGTCGTGTTCTACAAGGCGGGACGCACCCCCGAAGGACGCAGCGCCACGAGCGGGCATACCGCGTCCATCGCCGGCGACTACAAAGTATGCGAGGCGGTCGTCGAGCAGGCGGGCGCGCTGGTAGCGGAAACGTTCAACGAATTCGAAGACCTCACCGAACTCGCGCTGACGCTTCACAACAAGCCGATCAAGGGTAACAGGATCTTCGCCACGAGCAACGCGGGATATGAATCGGTCGGCATGGCGGACAGCATCGTCGGCCCCGACTACAAGCTCGAAATCGCGAAGTTCAGGCCGGAGACGAGGGAGCGTATCGCGGATATCCTCAAGGAAGGCGGGCTGTCGGGACTCGTTGATATCAAGGGCCCGATGGACTTGAACCCGATGGCGTCGGATGAAGTGCATATCAAGGTGCTCGAAGCGCTGATGGACGATGATAACGCTGATGCCATCGTATTTTCGGCGGTACCGATGACCGGCATGATGCAGACGCTTCCGCCGGGAGTGAGCAAGCACGATTCGATAGATGACGACAAGAGCGTGCCGAACCAGCTCAAACGTTTGGGCGAATTGCCCAAGCCGGTGGTGGCGGTTATCGACAGCGGACGGATATACGATCCGCTTGTGGAGCGCATAAGCGAATTGGGTATCCCCACGTTCCGTTCCGCCGACCGCGCCATCGCTGCGCTGGGGCGGTATATAATGTATCGGTTGAAGAGGCAATCCGGCCAGTAGCATGGATTCGCCGAAGCCGGACTATATAATTAATCCCCTACCGCTACAAATTCATGCGTGATTGCATCCGGGGTTATGGTCACCTTCACCACGTGAGTTTCCGCCTTTCCGAAAGCGAATGTACTGTAGAGTGGAGCGCCCGCGCCGCCGGTGACGATCGCCGTGGTGTCGCCGATCATCAGCTCGTCGTATAAATGAATGTGTCCGAAGAATGCATAGTCGACGTGGTATTCCTTTATTAACTCGACCAGCTTCGCGCTTCCCTTGGTGAAGCAATGCACCACCCAGCGGTTATATGCGGGCGGGACGTGGGCCATTACGATCGTGCGCAGATCGGTGTCGAGCTCTTCCTCGAGGAACGCGAGCTCATCGGCGTCGAGGTCGTAATCGGCATTGTCGAGGCCTATGAATCGCACGCCGCCGTATTCGAACGAGAAATTCCCGTTGCCGAATTTTTCGTTCCAAATGCTCTTATCACCGCCGTTGTAATCGTGATTTCCCGGTACGCTTATGAGCGGCTGATTGAGCGCGGCGAGTCGCGGGATGAATTCGTCGAATTCCTTACGCGTGCCGTTATTGACATAATCGCCCGTCCCGATTGAGAACACCGGGTCGATTTCGTTTATTTTCGCCATCACTTTATCGAACACGCCGTTGTCATTGCGGCAGTCGCCCCATACGACTATCGTGAAGCCTTCGGGCGGGACGGGGGTCTGTTCGAGCGCCGCCAGGGCGATTTCATTCAATGTCAATGTCTGTATCGGCTGGTCGGCAGACGACGCGCAGGATGCGAATATAGCGACGATGATGAAAATTACGGGAATGTAAATGCGTTTCATAAGCTCGTCTCCATGGGTTGACGGGGCGGCTATTCCTTTTTCGGGAACCGCTCCTCGAACCGGTGAGTGTATTCCAATGCTTCATCTATCCTGCCCAGGTGCGTCAATGTCATCACGAGTATGAACAACGGGTAGCGTTTATCGGGGAATTCATCAACGGCCCGCTTGAAATATTTCGCCACGTCGTCCGCATTCCCCGCCACGGCCGAGCAGGTGCCGATGTTCACGAGGTGATGATAAATGTCGTGCCGGTTGCCCTTCGACTCGGCCGCGGCGAGAAGTTCGATCTCGCGTTCGATGCGGGCTTTCGCGGCGCGGATTTCATCGGGCTTTTCGGATTGCGCCTGGAGCCTGTCAATTATCTTCGCTTTCAGGTTGTCATCGCTCAAGACCATAAATATAAAACCGCCGTGAAGGGCCTATATTGATTATATCACTTGTTCGCGAGCGCGTCGGCGATGATGCTCGCGGTACGCTCGACCCTCTCGGTCCACGAGTTTGCTCTCGCCACCGCGCGACGCGCCTCCGCCTTCTCTTCGCTATCCCCGGTGATAGCGGCGTCCATCTTGGCGAGGAAGTCTTCGGGGCTTCGCCCGATGCCGACCACATCCTCGTGACGCACCACCTCGGGCATCGCCGAACTCACCACGGGCTTGCCGGTCGCGAGATATTCATACATCTTCACCGGGTTGACTTCCATCGTGAGGTCGCTCAGCACGAAGGGTATGAGCAGACAGTCGAAGTGGTGCAAATATAACGGCAAATCGGCATAAGGCACGCGTCCGGGGAAATGCAGGTTGGTGAATCGCGTAAGCTTCGACAGATCGTGCTGCAGCGGCCCGAAGAAGACAAAGTTCCATTGCGGGCGGCTTTTGGCGAGGAACGCGACGAGGTCCTGGTCGAACCATTCCGCGATATCGCCCATGTAGCCGATCAACGGATGGGGCATAGAAGCGAGATCGATAGCAGGCTTGAAATCGGGCGACGGGTCGCGCCGCGTTGCGAAATGTTCATAGTTGCACGCGTTCCTGACGAGATGCACCCGCGGGTCTTCATTGCCCGCTTTCTCCATCAGCCCGATGGACGTAGTCAGGATGATATCGCTCTCGATAAGCAGCTTGCGCTCCATCTTGTCGACGAACGATGCGTGGTGCGCTTCCCACTGGAACGTGCTGAATGCATCGTAGCAGTCGTAGATTACGAGCTCGGTGTCGAGCATGTCCATGATTTCGGCGGCTTTCGGACCGCCTATCCACAGTACGACCTTTTCATCGGGTGAAAGGAGCTGCCTGATTCTGCGAGCCGATTTCCGCCTGTTGATTCGATTCACCCTCTGGTATCCCAGCGAACGCGGCAGGCCCGGCGGGGATTTCACGAGCCACAGCTTGTCGCCGAGTTTTTTCGGCGGGCGCATATGTTCCCAAAGCTCGGAGAGGGGATAGGTGCGGAATAAAAGCGAACGGATATAGCTTGCCGTCGGCTCGACATAGATCGTACGCCCGAAATGCTTCGACAGCCCTTCGAGCAGATGCTGGTGGCGCTGCCGCAGCCCATGCCACCTCGGACCGTCCACCGCGATGAGAGTGTATTCGCCGAGGCCGGTCAACTCTCGAACCTCCCGCGCCTGTACCTGAGATAGTAGGGGAATATGAACCCGTTCCAGGCGATGTTCCTCGCGGTCTGCTCGCGCCGGGACGGCACCAGCAGGTATTTCAGCCAGAAGTATCCGAGCTTGATGAAGCACGAGACGAATGTGACCACGTGATACAACCCGATGAAGAACGCGGAGTAGCCGTTCTTGCGGAAAAATCGCACGCTGCTTTTCATGAATATCATGCGCCTGCGGGTGACCTTGTCGCCGAAGGAACCACCTTCGAGATGCGCGACGCGCGCTTTTGGCTCGTAGACAATGCGGAACCCCTTGTCGCGTATGCGCTTGCAGAGGTCGGTTTCCTCGAAATACATGAAGTAACCGTCATCCATCCCGCCAATCTCCCCAAGTATATCACCGCGCACCATGAGGTCGGCGCCGCATATGTAGTCGACTTCATATGAATCCTTGTCCGCTTCATCGGGCGCGACTCCCAGCGCCTTGCGGAGCTTGCCGTAGAAACGTCCCGGCACGAACGCCGTGGTTATCATGCTCCATGGAGTGGGGAAGTATCCGAACGATGTCACCGGACGGGATTCGGCATCGGTGAGCATGCCGCCTACAGCGCCGATGTCGTCCGATGAGCGCAGGGAGTCGATGAGCGCATCGATCGCGCCAGCCTCGACAATCGTATCGGGATTCAGGAAGAGGACGATTTTACCGGAAGCCTCTTTCAGGCCGAGGTTGTTGCCTCCCGCGAAGCCGAGATTGTCGGGCGATGCGATAATGCGTATGCGCTTGTCATCTTTGAACGCGTCGGTGAGAAACGCGACCGAGTTGTCGCCGGATGCGTTGTCGACGATGATTATCTCGAACGATTCCCGCAAACCCGATTGCAGCACGCTGTTGACGGCATCGCGGGCGAGTTCCGGGGTACGGAAATTGACGATGAGTATCGAAAGCTCTATTTCCTTCGTGTTTCCGTCCAAAAGATTATTCCGACCTTTTCGCGCCGATGCCGGGCTTTCAATCCCGTTAAGCGGCGCAACCGCTCAATTATATTGGCAGCGGGATTCATACGCAAATGAGGGGGTTTTGACGCGCCGCATAAGGCGGATTTGTTGATTGAATAACGATAAATAACTGTGCAAAACCGGCTCGCTTGATTAGAATATTTGTATCAGTTCAATATACGAGGTGCGCAATGCCGGTGGAAACAATCAAGAGGGCGCTTATTTCGGTCTACGACAAGGAGGGCATCGCTGAGTTCGCGCAACACCTCTGCCGCGCGGGGGCCGAGATCATTTCATCGGGCGGGACATACAAGTTCCTCAAGGAAGCCGGCATCAAGACTATCCCCGTGGAGAAAGTAACCGGGCACCCGGAGATACTCGACGGCCGCGTGAAGACGATGCATCCGCGTATACATGGCGGGATACTCGCGAAGCGCGGTGTAGAAGCGCATATGAAGGCGCTCGAAGAACTGGATATCGGATTGATCGACATCGTAGTCGTGAACCTGTACCCGTTCACGAAAGTCGCGGCGGACCTGTCGGCGGGCTTCGACAAGATTATCGAGAACATCGACATCGGCGGACCGTCGCTCCTACGCGCGGCCGCGAAGAATTTCAAGGATGTGCTCATCGTATGCGACCCGGCGGATTACCAGAGGGTCATCGACGCGCTTGCATCGGAGGAAATCCCGCAGACGTTGCGCATCGAGCTCGCGCGCAAGGCGTTCGAGCATACGGCGGTGTATGACATCGCCATCGCCGACTGGTTCTCGACCAAGCTTGAGAAACGCGCGGGTTTCCCGGAGGTGATGCTCGGCGCGATGCGGTTCAAGCGCAACCTTCGCTATGGCGAGAACCCGCATCAACCGGCGGCGCTGTATGAGCGCAGGCCGGATTTGCCGTCGTTCATCGATTCATGCGAGATACACCAGGGCAAGGAGATAAGCTACAACAATTTTCTCGATATCGACGGCGCGCTCGGACTTATCAACGAATTCACCGATGCCCGGTGCTGCCTCGTGGTGAAGCATACCAACCCGGTCGGGCTCGCGATAGGCGACGACGCGAAAGATATTTTCATCCGCGCGCGCGAAGGGGACCCCCTCAGCGCGTTCGGCGGGGTCATCGCGTTCAACATCGAGGTAGATGTGTCCGCCGCCGGGGAAATCTGCGCGGGTTTCTACGAGATAGTCATCGCGCCGTCATATTCGGATGACGCGCTGAAGCTGTTCAAGAAGAAAAAGAACTGGCGTATCATCTCGACACGGTTCACGAAGGGCGGATTCCATCGCAAGGCGCTCGAGATGAAAGACCTGCAGCTCGGTGTATTGGTGCAGGGAAGGGATTATGCATCGCTGGATCCGTCGGGATGGGAATGCAAGACCGAACGCAAACCCGACGAGAAGGAGATAAAGGGGCTGGTCCTGGCGTGGAAGGTCGTGAAGCATGTCAAGTCGAATTCAATCGTATTCGCGACCCCGACCGAAGTGCTCGGCATCGGGATGGGGCAACCGAGCCGCGTGGACGCCGTGAAGATAGCCGCGAAGAAAGCATGGGGAAGTTCGCAGGGGGCGTCGATGGCGTCCGATGCATTCTTCCCGTTCCCCGATAATGTCGAGGCCGCGCACGAAGCAGGCATCACGGCGATAGTCCAGCCCGGCGGCTCGATGAAGGACCAGGATTCGATTGACGCCGCGAACAAACTCGGCATCGCCATGATGTTTACCGGCGAGCGGCACTTCAGGCATTAGGAGGAAGGGGGATGGAATCAGCCGTTAACAGCCGAACGATGGTATAATTTTTCAGGAAAAAGAAACTCACTGCGAATGGCAGAGGAAGGCGATTCAGAATGCTTACCGAATATATTCAATGTGCGCTTCAAAAGGCTCACTATGAAATAATGGAGAATGGGAAATACTGGGGTGAAATCCCCGGGCTACAGGGGGTCTGGGCGGATGCCGACACATTGGAGCAGTGCCGCGAAATCCTGCGCGAGGTCCTCGAAGACTGGATTATCATCGGATTACGCCATGGGCATGAAATACCGGTGATTGAAGGCATAGATTTGAACAAGCGTTCCGAGGCGGAAGCCGTTGCCGATTAGCCGCCGTGAACTAATCCGCCGGCTGAAGCGTCTCGGATTTACGGGGCCTGAATCCGGCGGTCGTCATATGATTATGATAAAGGGGAATCAGCGTTTTGCCATTCCCAATCCTCACGGGGCCGGTGATATCGACGATGCATTGCTTAAGCGGATATTGAAGCAGGTCGGGATCACTCGCGGTGAATTGGACAAAGCGAAATAAATTCTTACGGGCCATTTGCTCGACGCCGGGGCAAATGTGCGAATAACCGTTATCCTCTGGTATAATCAAGCTGATTGCGCGGGAATCCGCCCTGACAATAAGGCATCAGGAGGAGACTGATGAAGCATTCGAATTTTCACAAGGTGATTTTCATAGCGCTGCTTATCCTCATCGCGGGAGGGATGTTCGGCGCGGCGGCGGGCGATGCGGAGATCGTCATCGATCCCGGCCACGCCGATACGCTTCTCATCACCGCGGCGAATTATGCGGAGAAGACCCAGAGCGACGCCGACCTGATGTGCTGCATCGGGCCGGTCGACAAGCGCCGCGACTCCGGCGTGATATGCATCAGCGCCGATACCGCGCTCTACTACGGCCTGCCATCGGCGGCAGCCTACGGCAGGGCGAAAGATATCGCGAAAGCGAAGAATAATATCCTCGTGCTCAGGGATCACAAAGAGGGAACCATGGCGGCACGGATGTTCGACCTGTCGAAGTTCGACGTCATCATCTACAACGCGCCCGCCGTAAGCGCGGGGGTATCCGCCGCCGACCTCATGAGCGACCTCGGCGATGAAGTGGCCGATTTCGACATCCACTACGGCGCGGTGCCGAACAAGGTGCTGCTTCTGACGGCGCCGTCCGCCGACGCGAAGCTCACGATGGCGGACGCGGTCGACGGGCTGTACAAGACGCTCATCAAGTTCGACGGCGCGGCGATGGTGGTGGCGATGTACTGGCTTGAGGACGCGACATTCGCCGCGAAAGCGTATAACCCGAACACCAACGGAAAGATACTCATCCTCAACGACGATGACGACTGGTACGACCTCATGAAGAGCGACAAATTCGCATCCGACATAAGCGCTGACCTCGTGAGCGCCGTCGTGATGCCGCCGCAGGCGCCGAGCCGCATGGTGAGCGGCGTCGCGAAGTGCGGCGTGCAGCGCATCGTGCTCTACGGGTACACCGCGGAGGACATCGCATCGGCGTCCGCCGGCGACCCGGTCTCGCTCGTACGCATGATAGACCGCGTAAGCGTCTTCAACTGCCTGTACCCGGGGATGGAGTTGTTCTGTTTCAGGACGTAAAAAACCCGGCAGCGAGTGCCGGGTGATAAAAGACTACTCCAGCTACCCCGCTCACTCCGCTACGGTTACCCAGAGGACTTGATGGTAACCAGCGTTTCTAAAGTACTTTTCTTCAATATCTTGGAGATAATCGTCATCCGAAAGCCAGCACGTAACAAGGATTGGATATTTCCCTGGCGGTCTCTCGAACTCATTACAAAGCTCATACTCAAACTCAACATATTCATCGTTGATGTATGTCGGGCCTACCGGATAATCATGGAAGTTATCTTGAACGCACCCAGGATAGAGATATAGATCAGTAAACTGGTAAAGCTGCAATGCATCCGGCAAATGATGGTAAACTCGAATCGTTATGGTTGATGGCTCCTGGCCAACCAATGGCCCTGATATTTCCATGTCCGCGCGGTAGTTCGCCAGTGTGTTAGCCTGGGGAGGGAAATCGTTGACAATATCCGTGACCGGGACATTGGTCGGTGGCGCCCAGCATGCATCGACGGAATAACCGAACTCCCATTCACCGGGGGGAAGAGCAACATGGTAAGTGTGAGTAATTATGTCATAAGTCGCGAAATGGCGACGTATGTCAGAAGAATAGTAACAGATGAATGGCCACAGGTTATCATAATCCGAATCATCCAAATCCTCTTTATCATAAGTTCCGCCAAGGTCTTATCCGGGTTGATAACGCTCGATTGGAGGTTTTGTTAAATCCTTGAAGGGAATATAAGCGTTCGCATATCCGTCAGGATTTACTAAGGGGAGCGCGAAATAGTAGACAATAGCGAAAGTAAAAACCCGATGTAT
>CAZSPL010000058.1:0-4933 GCA_964608735.1 uncultured Planctomycetota bacterium
CACCAAGGATGCAAATCTGATCGAACCTCCCGTCCTTTTCGTGAGTTATCGCTGTCGTTACAAGATCTTGCTTGGAATTCCCGCAGGAAAGCCCCACCACAGCCAGCAGCAGTAACAATAGAATCTTGCTTCTCACTATAGCACCCCAAATTGTGTTGTTCGGTCAGCGGTTTCGGGGAGAGAATAAATCTTCTTAGAGCTAAAGTCAAGCATTATTTTAATCGCAGTATGGATGCTACCTATTGCTATATTCATGCCACGATCATCTCAAGAACTCGCTTGAATTTAACCTTGATGGGCTCAGGGTCAAGCTATACTTGAGGTCGACCTCTGAAATTCGACTCTGGCCTGTTGGTGGCCCTCTCTCGCCTTACAAAAGCGATAAACGGTTTGAACCCTTCCTTCGCGCCGCATTTCATAGTAAAATATAGATAGACACGGGGGCGCTTTGGTTTCGACGGGCACCTCCGGCGTCGGTTTTCGCGTCGAGATCGCACCGGGCTCGTTAAACAGGTGCAACGGCTTAAATGCCAACTCTTATGCATACGCTGCATAATTAGATGCAGCCGTCCTCCCCGGGTTCCTCCGGTCGGTTCGGGGAAGGGCGTAACTCAGGCCGGATAGTTCGCCGCCCGGGCCTCTTGGACGGTGAGCGAAAACCAAGGAGGCTGCTCCCATCCCCGCAAGTGCCGGGGCCAAGGGAAGGGATAAGACACAAACCGGCAATACACGCGTAAATGATCGGCGCCGGTATGCACCGGACGCGGGTTCGAATCCCGCCGCCTCCACCATTTTCCCCGAGCCCCGACCGTAAGGGAGGGGACAATCTTTTACAGAACCCCGACCGTAAGGGAGGGGACAAAGACACGGGTAAGCTCGCGGACTCGCGTACCCGTGGCACCAACATTGGCTTGTCCGTGGCATTAGAATTGCATACCGGGATATCCGCTTGAAACAAAAATACTTCGTCTATATAGTGAAATGCGCCGACGGCACGCTCTACACGGGATGCACGACCGATGTCAAGGCGCGGGTGAACGCCCATAACCTCGGCAGGGGGGCGAAGTACACCGCGGCGCGTCGCCCCGTGAAGCTCGTTTATTCGGAGAAGCATCGCGACAAATCATCCGCCATGCAGCGCGAATGGGAAATCAAGAGAATGAGCCGCGCGGGGAAGGAATCGATAATTCGTGGCCGCCGCTCTACCAATTCGACATGAGGGGGTTTCTCCTCGTCGGCAAGGGGGATGACTACAAAATAGTCATGGTACAGTCGGTGATGGACGGCTCCCCGGCCGCTGATGCGGGAGTGCTGAAAGGCGATATCATTACGGCGATTGATGGGCGGAGCGCCGATGAATACTCCCTCGAGCAGATTCGCAGGCTTCTGATGGAAGACGGCCTTGAAGTTTCGATGGGCGTGAAGCGCGATGAAGCAACATTCGATGCGCTTCTCACACTGAAAAGATTGATATAACCGTGGACTGATTCGGATACACTTGCGGGACGGATGTCATACCGGTTGTTTAATTTCCTCTGTAAGTTCTCCGAGCGTTTTCAGCAATACTTCCTTGTCCCATGGCTTGGGAATGATCCTGGTAACGTGGCCGGACTTTGTCAGGTTGTATACCGCCTCCTGGGTAGCCTGCCCCGTGATGACGATACACGGTATCTCGGGGCGTTCCACCTGGAGCACTTCGATGAATTTGTCCCCCCTTACTCCCGGCATAAGGTAGTCCGAGATTATCGCGTAGATGTTTTTCTCCCTTCGAATGTATCTCAGGGCATCGTTGGCGCTGGTAAAGCCGAATACATTGTATCCTCCCGATTTCAACTCGCGGCTCAGCGCCTGGACGATGTATTCCTGGTCATCCACGACGACGATCTTGGGTTTTTCCGGCGCCGGCCCGGCTTCCTCTATCACGGTCTCCCTGGGCGTCCCCACAACCTGCCTGGCGATCTCATCCGCCCTGTTCAGCCCGTCTTTACCGGCGGGTGCCGCTTGAGAATCCCGGGCGGCCTGATTCACCGCCGGTACCGAACGCTGTTCATCTTCCTCTGCTTCCTCGAGGGGAAGCGTGTTCTGGTAGATGAAAATCCTGCTTAGCAGCAAGTCGAAGTCTTCCTTTCTCAATATTTTTTCAATGATCTTCGTCTCTAGTACGGTCTTGGCTCTAAGCAATGTAACATCGTTGATGTCGGTCAGATCCCTGGAAAGTGCCATGCCGGGCTTCAGAAGTTCCGCCGGAACCTCTATCTCCTCATGTTCCCCGACTATCGAGCCGGGAAGCACGACCGAGAGGAAAAGGTCGACCAGTCGCCCGTCGAGAACTCTCCCAGCCGCTTTTGCGAGTTTCGTCCTGGCATTACTGCTTGAACCGATAACCGCCTTACCCGTGGGAAACATGCTCGTGTCGAACATATTACCCACGGCGATTATCCTCGCCCCGAGAGGTATATCATCGCCCACCAGTCCGTCGGGATATCCCTCTCCCGATGTCTCTTCGTGATGATGCCGGACAATTCGGGCGACTTTCTCGAAGCCGCTGATGTTCTTGAGGATTTCATACCCGCCCTGGGCGTGCCTTTCGATCAGTTTCTTATCCTGCAGGCTGAGCTTATCGGTTCTTTTCCCGAGCAGTTCAGACGGTACGGCAACCTTCCCTATATCATGAAACAGTGCCGCGTTGATTATATCCGCGGCTTCGTCTCCCGGAAGTTTGAGCGCCTCGGCGAGACCTTTGGCATGCTCCGCCACGCGCTTTCCGTGGCCCCTCATCCCGATGGAGTGCATCTCCATGAGCTCGGAGAGAGTCCCGACGACATCTTGAAGCGTTTTCTCGAGTTGCTGCCGTGTTCTCATCAGCGCGCCGTTATTCTCGGCCACCTTATTTTCAAGAGCCGCCTTGACGTTTTCCAGCCTCTGGCTCTTCTCATGAGCTTCCCCGTGAAGCCGGTTCTTCTCCTGCTTTATCCAGTAAATCGTAACCGCCTCGCATACAACCTGGAGCAGCAGCTCATCATCCCACGGCTTAAGGAGGAACTGTGTCACCCGGGCCTCGTTAATGCATTTGAGCAATGTGTCGAGGTCGGAATAGCCGGTAAGCCCGATCCTGAGGGCGTCGGGTCTTTTATATCGAGCGGCTTTCAACACCTCGAGCCCGCTGACATCGGGCATGCACTGGTCGGAGATTACCACCGCGATATCCTCATGCCGTTCAATCGCTTCGATGCCTTCCCTGCCCCCGTTTGCCTTGATGATCTCATAGTCCTCACGGTGCAGCACGCGTTCGAGCGCGTTGAGCACATTCGGTTCATCGTCCACGATAAGGATCTTAGCCTGCATCGGATGTCTCCTTCTTGAACAGCCCGTTTATATCGGTAAGCGCGAAGAAAAATGGGATGGCTGGCAGATCGGATATAAGTTTCGCCACATCGTCAGGCATACCCGCGCCGTTCACCGCGAGCGTAGCCATGGGCAGCTCGAATTCCTTCAACTTCATCCTGAGTTGAATGAGATCCTGCGCCTGCATCGTAATCGGGTCTATTATTACGGCATTCGCCGCTTTCACTTTATCATCAACTTCAGTGAGCCCTGGGATCAGAACCGAATGCCCGAATGCATTGAGCACGCCCCTGGCCCACTGGATCCTATTCTCGTCGGCACCGATGAAAACCACTACCGTCGCTTCATCCGCGGACGGCGCAACTTTGGCTGCCGCCGCGCGCCCGACCTGGAGCAGGTTCTTCGCTTCCCTGAGCTTCTCATCCATCTTGCCGATAATCTTGCCGTATTCGCCGAGGGGGAAGCCTGCCTCCCGCGAAATCCGCATGAATGTTTCCGTATCCTCTGCTTCCGCGAACGAGGCCCCCTTGATGGATGAAATCATGTCGGCGAGCATTATTATGGATATGAGGGGCTCCTTACCCTGGGATGCCACTTTCGGCGAATGATGAAACCTCGATACTCGGCAGAGCTGTTCGGGAAGCTGCCATCGTTCGAGCAGTCTCGTGCCAGCATCCGTATGGGTCATGCCTATCAGTTTCTCTTCATTCTCCAGGCTCAGGGCGTTGGGGCCGAATTGAGGATACACTTGCTTGTATTCTTCGGCGATGGCGGTCTCCATTATCAGGTGGCCAATGTCGTGTAACAAGCCCGCGATAAAAGCCTCTTCGGGTTCGGGGTATTTCATCGCGGCGGCGATGCTCTGCGCCCCGACAGCGACGGTGAGGGCATGCTCCCAGAATCTTTCCTGGTCCTTCGCCGATCCGAGCTTGTGCAACGCATCGAACGATGCAAACGCCATGACAAGGTTCCTGACGGCGGCGTAGCCAAGAATAACCACCGCGCGCGTAATCGTCGGTACCTGCCGGGGGAGCCCGTAGAACGCCGAATTGACGAGCTTGAGCACTTTACCGGTCAATGCCTGGTCCATGCTGAGCACATCGCCCACATCCCTGGCGCTACTCCCGCCGTCACCGACAACCGACAGCAGTTTCTGCACCACCAGAGGTAATGGAGGAAGGTCCTTGATCTGCTTTACTATCTTTTCCGCATTGGTTACGGACATCTAAATCCCCTCCGGGAGCCGCCTATATCATTGTCTTCCCTGGGAAACGCCGCTTTTCTCCAATATTTCATCATCTACGCCTTTATCATCTTCCAGCATCAGGAGGCACCCACGTACGACCCCGCCGTACCCAAGCGGCTTGATATGCATCCTGAGCCTGAGCCCATCCCAGTTGCATAAACAGAATTCCCCGGTTGAACCGTTGCCGAGATTCCTTTGGATCATTTCCCTGATGTCCGCCGGGATGACATCCTGCATTTCCTGCCCCGGTACGAGGCTGGATATGGTATTCCGGGCGACTTCATTCGTTATGACTATCAACCCGTCGCACGCGATACCGACGACGGCAACGGGAAGATGTTC
>CAZSPL010000058.1:4943-17785 GCA_964608735.1 uncultured Planctomycetota bacterium
ACCCCTATCGATTTCGCAAAACCCTCCCACCAATTCTCCTCGACCATCTCCTCGAGCCCTTCATTCAGCTTACGTAGTTCCTCGTTCTGTTGTTTAGTCTGTTCCAAGAGTTCGTTGTTCTGTTTGAGGAGTTCCCAGCGCTCGAAACACTGGCGGATTATTGCTTTCAATTCGTCGTCATTCCACGGTTTACCCAGGAACCTGTAGACTTCGCCCTGGTTGATTGAATCCACTATCATATACGCGTCCGCGAAACCCGAGAGGATCACCCTTACCGTATGAGGGTAATTATCCTTGACCTTCTGCAGGAATTCGATGCCTGTCATGCCGGGCATTTTCTGGTCGGATAAGACGACCTGGATTGTGTTTTCCCCGAGAACAGTCAATCCCTCTTCACCGCTTCCCGCAAGGTGAATCGTGTACTCTTCCTTCCGCAGGAGCCGCTTGAGAGCCAAGAGGATATTCTTTTCGTCATCTACGCAGAGTATCGCTCTCTCACTCATCCGTCACCCCGGTAACAGGAAGGCGAATCGTAAAGGATGTTCCCTTGCCCAGTTCGCTTTCCACGTCGATCACTCCATTGTGTTTCTGAACTATCCCGAGTGAAATCGACAGGCCCAGGCCGGTCCCCTTCCCGGCGGGTTTCGTTGTATAAAACGGATCAAACAACTTCTTCCTCGTCTCTTCGGTCATCCCCGAACCGTTATCGCGGATCTTCACGAACACATCTTTATCCGACGCCCATGACTCAATGGTTATCTCGCCCTTCTCCGGGATCGCCTGCACAGCGTTCAGAAGCATGTTCATGAATACCTGGTTAAGCTGGCCCGCGTTGCATTTTATCGACGGGAGAGGACCCAGTTTCTTGTGCACTTCTGTTTTATACTTCAACTCGTTCCAGACAATTTTAAGCGTCGCTTCGATCCCCTCATTCAAATCCGCTTCCTTTATATGCGTGTCATCAATCCGGGCGAAGCTTTTCAGGTTCTGCACGATGTCGCGCACGCGCTCGGTGCCGTCTATCGATTCGTTCAGCAAGCAGCCTATGTCTTCGAGGATATATTCCAAGTCCTCGTCTTTGCTGATCCGCACCACTTCCCTGATAGTCTCCGATTGTTTCGCCCCATCGCCGTTGCGTACCGCCTCGGTAAGTATGTCATAGTGGTGGAAGAGGTCCTTGAAGGTGCTTACATAGCCGGTAAGAGTGCCGAGGTTGCTTTTAACGAAGCCCACGGGGTTGTTGATCTCGTGTGCGACGCCCGCTGCGAGCTGTCCGATCGATGCCATCTTCTCCGACTGTACGAGCTGGTTCTGGCTCCCCTTCAACTTCTCGTTCATCTCTTCGAGACGGTTGTTCGCATCCTGTAAAACTTTCTCGGCGCATTTACGTTCCGAGATATCCGTGATGATACCGACAAAGCCGGTGAGATTGCCCTCATCCCCGATATACGGCGCCGCGGAAATAACATAATCATGTCTCGTGCCCCCGCAATCAACGGTCGCTGCTTCGAACGCCCGCCGTTCACCCGTGGCGAGTATCTCCCTGGAATTGGCTTCACACAGTTCCGCCAGTTCAGACGGCGCAAATTCGGATATTAGTTTTCCAATGAGAGATTCCCTGTCCATGCCGATAAACCGCGCGAACGCATCGTTGCATTTCAGCAGCCTGCCTTTTAGATCCTCATGGAACACCGGGTTCGGTATGGTGTTGATCAACTTCTGCGACTGGCAAAGCTCGGCCTGCAGAGAATCCTCGAAATTCTTACGGGATGTTATATCACGGGCCACCGCGATGACATAAGTACGGGACTCCGATTCATACACACGCAGGCTGACTTCGACCGGGAACCTGCTTCCATCCTTCCTCACATGCTCCCCCTCCATATACATCGCGCCCGTCTCGCATAATCGGGTGGTATGCTCCCGCCAAGCGTTTTCATCCCCCAGGGCATGCTGTATGTCCCAGACACACTTGCCGAGAAGCTCATCCCATTCGTATCCAAGGCTCGTGCACGCCACCTGATTCACCGCCATGAATTTTCCCGTTTCGAGATCGACGATAAACAACGCGTCATTCGACTGATCCATCAGGCTGTGGAAGAGACCGATCTCCTCCTCCGCGAGCTTCCTCTCGACGGCCCGGGTTGTCAATGCTGAAATGGTCTCGATGAGTTTCTTCTCTTCCACCGTGAATGTCTCGACGGTTTCATCCGGTTTTTCCTTGAGATAGTAGACTTCTACGGCCCCTTCTTTCCGGTCGTGGTTGTATATGTCCGATATCAAGGCGTAAGGCGTCTGTTGAAAGTCACCCGACGCAATCTCTTTTTCCCCGAAAACTATTCTCGCCCGGGATTGTTCGGGAACGCGCATGCTCTGTGGAATCAGGCTCGCGATGCCGACAAGAATTTCCTTGAGAGTGATCCCGGGTTTGGAAACAAGCCTCTCAATGCCATAGAGGCAGTTCAATTCCTTAAGGCTGCGCCCGAGTTCTTCGCTGAGCCTGGTCAGATCGGCTTCGGTTTTTTCTCTTTCGGCTACTTCCTTTTTGAGCTTTTCGTTGACCCGGGCATTCTCGATCGCAAGCCCATTCGCGAAAACATATCTGCGGTATAACTGGTAGATCACCAGCGCCATGACGCCGACAACAGCGAGGCTTGCAATGTTGAAATATATCGCTTGCCAGGATCGCGCTATCAAGTAGAGCGAAAGAAGCAGCACCCCGATCAACGGAGCGACTAACCAATGGATGACCCTGGGCCTAAGCAGGAACCCGTTTGAGACATCCGGTTTTCCAGGAGCCTTAGACATCCTTCATGTCCCCTTTTTAATTAATTTACTACCTGACCTTCTACCCTTTAAAATAGTCTCTACTTTAATTCCCTCATTTGTGCGATAAAATATACGCTGATTCTTGATATGCAATAAAAACTGCAATTGAGAATATATTAAAATTAAAAATAATTAATGCAATTCAACCGGAGCGAAATTCCTGATTGCGCGGCGCTATTTTTGATAAAATTATCGCGATGACGACAGCCGGTAATTTCGCCGTACGCTTCAATCGGTTCTGCCAGTGACCTCTTCCCCGCGGCGGTGATTAATATGGCTGCGTGAAACAACCGCGGAGGTGTCGTATGTTATCCGGCATATTGAATACTTTGAGAGCAGTACTGTCCATTGCATGCTGCCTTGCAATTTTCCTGGCCCTTCCCACGCAGTATGCAAGTTCAACCATGGAGAACCCTATGGAGAAAATTGAATCCAGCCTCGAACGAAACACATCCCCCGATGTGGATGATCTCGAAATTGATGAACTTGTTTCCAGAAATACCGAATTCGCGTTCGACTTGTACCGGGCGCTGAAAGACAAATCCGGCGGCAACATGTTCTATTCGCCATACAGCATCTCGATTGCCCTCGCGATGACATATGCCGGCGCGCGCGGCGATACAGCGGACGAGATGGCCGATACGCTTCACTTCACCCTTGATAACGACAGGCTGCACCCGGCGTTCAACATGCTCGATATCATCACGGAATCCCGCGCCAAGCCGGACGAATGGGATGAGAGCATGGGGTTCAAACTGAATATCGCCAACTCAATCTGGGGACAGGAAGGGCGAAGTTTCCTCCCGGAGTTCCTCGACATCCTCGCCGCAAATTACGGCGCGGGGATGCGGCTGGTCGATTTTATCAACGCCGCGGAGGATGCCCGGGTCGCCATCAACAACTGGGTTGAGGATAAAACAGAAGGACGAATTAAGGACCTCCTCGCGCCGGGTGTCGTCGACAGCCTCACACGCCTTGTGTTGGTAAACGCGATATATTTCAATGCGCCATGGGCATATCCCTTCATGGAGAGCAAGACGAAGGCCGATTATTTCCACCCGATCGATGCCGCCCCGGTTCTCGTACCGATGATGCACAAGACCGAGAATTTCCGGTGCGGCATGGGTGACGGTTACACCGCGGTGCAGCTTCCATATGAGCGTTTCCAGATCGGCATGCTCATCATGATGCCCGACGAGGGCCGCTTCGCGGAGTTTGAAGACTCCCTGGACGCCGCCAGGATGGGTGCGATTATCAACGGTCTCGGCGGCTCGGAAGTCATACTCACGATGCCGAAATTCAAATACGAATCGAGCTTCAGTCTCGCGGAAGTTCTTGCTGGAATGGGCATGCCGATTGCATTCAGCGGATCCGCCGATTTCTCGGGGATGGACGGTACGCACGATTTATTTATCAGCGATGTCATCCACAAGGCATTCGTGAAGGCGGACGAGGAAGGCACCGAGGCCGCGGCGGCCACCGCCGTGGTGATGACCCTCGCGGCAGCCCCCGGCGACGAGCCCGAGCCGATAGTCATCACAATCGACAAACCGTTCATATTCGCCATATGGGATTTCGAAACGAAGAGCATCCTGTTCATCGGACGGGTCATGAATCCGTCGGAATAACTGCTGATTGAATCGCTCCATAAAGCGGCCCCTCGAATACAAACGGGCCGCTTTTTATTATCTAATCTACGGAAGACCCCATATTGTTAAGACAGGTTAAATCGCATTAATTAATTCATCCATCGCGACGCGAGACTATTATACGTTAAGTCCACCCGGCGGAACGTCCGGGCGACGGTTTTATTACATCGCTCGACAGGAGCTTGAATTGCTTGGAAGATGGATAAAGGCCCTTGCCGAATGCTTGAAACGGGGAAGCGCAATCACCAGGGAAGCTCTCGTGGAATCGGAGCAGCGGTTTCGCGAAATGGCGGAGCTCCTCCCGACGCCGATATACGAGTGCGACCTTGACCTGCGCCTTACATACACCAACCAGGCAGCTTTCGATGTTTTCAAATATTCGCGGGAAGATTTCGAGAACGGCGTATATATCCCCCAAGTGATAGCGCCCTCGGACCTCGAAAGAGCGCGCGAGCAGATCAGCCACATATTTCAGGGAGGGGAAAGCCCGCCGAGCGAATACACCGGCGTACGGAAAGACGGCTCGCAGTTCCCCATCGAAATCCTGACATCGCGAATCATGCGCGATGGCAAGCCGGTCGGATTGAGAGGCGTTATACGCGACCTCAGCGAACAGAAAGATGCCGCCGAAGCCCTGAAGCAGAGCGAGGAAAGGTTCAGGAAACTGTCGGAAGCTTCATTCGAGGGAATCGCCATCCACGAGAACGGTATCCTGAAGGACGTCAACAAGGCGTTCGCCGATATGCTGGGCTACGAGATACACGAACTGACCGGGGCGGATATCATCAATCTTGCTACACCTGAATCGTACGCCCTGATAATGAAAAACGTCAATGAACAGTATGAAAAAACCTATGAAATAACTGCCGTGCGAAAGGACGGCTATACATTCCCCGCCGAGATAATCGGCAAACAGATATCACCTGAGAATCGCCGCATGCGGGTGGCCGCCTTGCGCGATATCACCGAGCGCAAACACGACGAGGATATCCACAGGATACAACGCGACCTCTCGCTCGGCCTCAGCGCGGTCGCTGAACTCGATACCGCGCTCGGGCTCGTGCTCGATGCCGCGGTCAATGTGTCCGGCATGGAGGTCGGAGGCATATATATCGCCGATGGCTCCGCCGGCGGTCTTCGACTCGCAGCTCACAAGGGCATATCGGAAAAATACCATGACAAAATTGCTTCCCTGGAGCCCGGTTCCAAAGCCGCGATATTAGTGAACGAAGGGATGCTCCTTTACGGCACCGTGGATGAACTCGATACCGAGTTTCAGATGGACATGAAGGAAGAGGGCCTGAATGCAGTGGCACTGCTCCCCGTGTTCAATGATTCGAAAATCGTCGCCTGCATGATGATGGCATCGCGCGGGATGCGCCATGTTCCGAAAACAGCGAGAAACGCCCTCGAGACAATATCAGCCCAGGTTGGAAGCGTCATCGGCAGGATTGGTACTGCAAGGGCGTTGAGTCAAAGCGAAGAGCGCTACCGCCTGCTCGCCGAAAATGTCACGGATGTTATCTGGACAGCCGATTTGAATCTCAATTTTACATATATCAGCCCTTCCAATGAGGCTTTGACCGGGTACAATTCCGAGGAGAGCATGTCGCTCACCCTCGAAGAAACACTCACCCACGAATCGATGGCCCTTGCATGGGAACGCCTGGAGAGGGAACTCGAGCTCGAAGCCACGGGCCATGCCGACCCCATGAGGCCGATCATCCTCCAGCTTGAGGAACGCATCAAAAACGGCTCCGCCATCTGGATCGAGGTCAGGGTTTCATTCCTGCGCGACGAGGCGGGCCGCCCCACCGGGATACTCGGCGTAACCCGTGATATTTCCGACAGGAAGCGCACCGAAAAAGCCCTGAAGGAAAATGAGGAAAAATTCAGGCTGCTCGTCGAGAACCAGACCGATATGCTTGCAAAGCTCGACAGCGAAGGCAGGATGGTGTTCGTGAGCCCGAGCATATGCGAAGTGTTCGGGAAGCGGGAAGCCGAGATCCTCTACAAGCCGTTCCTGTCATACGTCCATAAGGATGACCGCAAGACGGCTGCGGATTCTTTGAACAGCGTGAAGCAGCCGCCTCATACATCCATAATCGAAACCCGCAATAAAACCAGGCACGGC
Organism: uncultured Planctomycetota bacterium; assembly: GCA_964608735.1. Lineage (GTDB taxonomy): Bacteria > JAJVIF01 > JAJVIF01 > JAPKYR01 > CAZSPL01 > CAZSPL01. Next base: position 11,556 of record CAZSPL010000058.1, read on the forward strand.
TTCAGGTGGTTCTCGTGGCTGAACAAAGCGGTGACCGACGGCAATGGCAATACCACCGCGTTCTTGTGCGTCGGAAGGGATATCACCGACCGCAAGCGCACCGAGGAAGCGCTGCTTCGACAGATGGAACTCGTCGAGCACGAGTCGCTCAAGCTGCGCGCAATGATCGAGGGCATGGAGGAAGGCGTGGTATTTGCCGATTCGCGCGACCGCATCGTCGAAGCGAACACATGGTATGCCAACGCAACCGGCGTACCAAGGGAAGACCTCATCGGGAAACCCATCTGGGAATCGCTGAAGCGCGACCTCGCCGAAAAACTTCATGCCACGGTGGACTCGTTCCGCGGGCTCGAAACCACGTCCGTGGCGGTAATCGACATCGAGAGCTTCGGCTTGAATGTATCATTCCGCGTACAGCCGCTGTTCCGCAAGGATGAGTATCGCGGCGCGATACTCAACATCGTCGATGTTACATCGCTGGTGAAGGCCCGTGAAAGGTCGGAGGCCGCGGGACGCGATCTCGCAGAGGCGAACGTGCATCTCGAAGAAGCGGTCAGGCAGATGAGCCTGCTGGCGGAGCAGGCGATGACGGCCACGCGAGCGAAGAGCGAATTCCTCGCCAACATGAGCCACGAGATACGCACGCCGATGAACGGCATCCTCGGGATGACGGACCTGCTGCTCTCGACGGAAATGGATGAGGAGCAGCGCGAATACATGTCGATCGTCAAGTCGTCGTCGAAACAACTGCTCAACCTGATAAACGATATACTCGATTTCTCCAAGATCGAAGCCGGGAGGCTCGAACTCGAATCGACCGACTTCAACCTGAGGCAGGTCATCGAAGATACAACCACCGCGCTGGCGAACAGGGCATGCGAAAAGGGGCTTGAATTCACCTGCCATATAAAGCCCGATGTCCCGCTGAACGTCAAGGGGGATCCGACCCGTCTTAACCAGGCGCTGACAAATCTCGCCGCGAACGCGGTCAAGTTCACCGAGAAAGGCGAGGTCGCCATCGAGGTTACGTCGCTCAGGCGAACCGAGTCATATGCGCTGCTCGAATTCCGCGTGTCCGACACGGGTATCGGGATCCCCGAGGACAAACTCGATTTCATTTTCAGCGACTTCGTACAGGCGGACGGTTCAACGACGCGTAAATACGGCGGCACCGGTCTGGGGTTGTCCATCACGAAGCACATCGTAAGCCTGATGGGCGGGGATATCCGGGTCGAAAGCAAGCTCGGCGCGGGAAGCACATTTTCGTTCACCGTACAACTCACGCTTTCTCAGGAACAGGAAGCGCTCCCTTATACTACTCCCGACTTGAAGGATATCAGGACGCTTATAATCGACGATAATGAGTCAAGCCGCGTGGTCGCATGCGATATGCTCTCATCGTTCGGTATACAATCCGACCGTGCGGAAAATGGCGAAAGCGCGCTGGCCATGCTGAAGGACGCCCTGGATTCCGCGGCGCCATACAACCTCGTTCTCCTCGATCTCGATATGCCGGGGATGGACGGTTATGCGATCCTCGCGCGCATGGCCGCCGATGGATTGGACGGGGATACGCTGGTACTGCCGCTTGCGGGCATCGGCGAGCAGATCGACATCGGGAGACTGAATGAGTACCGCTGCGGCCCGAGGATTTCCAAGCCCCTGAGACAGTCACAGCTTTTCGATGCGATAATGAGCGCATACGGCTCAGCCGAGAAGCAGTACACAAGGCGTGCCGCGAAAAATATAGAGCACCATGAGCGCGACCATTTCAGGGGTTTGAAGATCCTTCTCGTTGAAGACAACCCGGTCAACCAGAAAGTGGCCCACGTGATGCTCACGAAGCTCGGGCACTGGTGCGATGTTGCATCCAACGGGGTGGAAGCCCTTGAAGCGCTCGAGAAGGCGGACTACAACATCATTTTAATGGATGTGCAGATGCCGGAGATGGACGGCTTCGAAGCGACGAAAAGGATTCGCGCCGATGCGCGCTGGAGCGACCTGCCTGTTATCGCTCTCACGGCCCACGCGATGACGGAAGACAAGCGGGAATGCCTTAATGCCGGTATGAGCGACTATCTTGCAAAGCCGATCAATCCCACCGCGCTGTCCGAATGCCTCGGAAGGTGGGCCAATAATGCAGCGACGCCGTCGAGAAGCCGGCCGTTCAGGACATCGGAGATCCTCAGCCAGCTCGAAGGGGATCGCGAACTGATGAGGGAAGTGCTCACGTTATTCATGTCGGAAGCTGAAACCAAAATAAATGAAATCAGGAAGTACATCGGTGAGGGGGATACCGAAAGGATTCTGCAGCTCGCGCACAGCCTGAAAGGCGCCGCGGCGAACATCATCGCCGATGGGGTCCGCAGGGCGGCGGAGGAAATAGAGAAGGCGGCGCGGGAGAATTCATTGCCCGATATCGAACGGAAGCTGGGGTCGCTCGAGAACGAAGTCAGCCTGGTTGCGGCATCTGTTACCGAAACATTGAGCCAGGCAGAGGATTGATGGAAACACCTGTAAGGAAAATTCTCATCGCCGAAGACGACCCCGTATCGTTGAAAATCCTCGAAGGGATGCTCCGTAAATGGGGATATGAGCCGATGTCCGCCGTCGATGGCGCGAAGGCATGGGATCTGTATGTCAACAATCCCGATATCCAGGTTATTATCAGCGACTGGATGATGCCCGAGCTCGACGGCATTTCGCTCTGCCGAAGGGTAAGGAAACTCGACCGCCGTAGCTATACATATTTCATAATGCTGACCGCCAAGACCCAGACTTACGATATGGTCACCGGCATGGAAGCGGGTGCCGATGACTTCATAGGAAAGCCGTTCGAGAAACAGGAGCTGAAGGTGCGCCTGCGGGCCGGGGAGAGAATAGTCGAGCTCGAAAACGAACTGGCGAACAAGGTCGATGCTCTTTCGATGGTTAACGAGCAGATGCAGAGCGACATTGAAGCATCATCGATCGTGCTGCAGAACATGCTCCCCCCGGAATCCGGGCGGCTGCTGAATGTCAAATATGCGAGTTGCTTCGAGCCTTGCGAGCGTATCGGCGGCGACCTGTACAACATCATGAGCTTCGATTACAACTCGGTGGGAATGTATATTCTCGACGTCTCGGGGCATGGCGTACAGGCCGCCCTCCAGACCCTCTCGCTGGGAATGGCGCTCTCCACCCACGATCCCCAGACCAGCCTGCTTCTCAAACAAAATGAATCCGCGGGGAGCAAGATTGCGCAGCCGCCGGGTGATGTCGCGACGCGACTGAATACGTGGCTCGACCACATGGGGCCGGGGAATAAATTCCTCACATTCCTCTATGCCGTGCTCGATTCGGAAAACGGAATTTTCACATACGCCAGGGCCGGACATCCATACCCGATACTGCTGAAAAACGGCGACATGCATGTCCTGTCCGACCTCGAAGGCATCCCGATAGGGATTGTTCCAGGCTATGCTTACCAGGAACAGTCGGTACAGCTCCAAAAGGGGGACAGGATATACCTCTACACCGATGGTATCCCCGAGGCGAACGGCAATGGGAAGGGGCTTTTCGGGGACCGGAGGCTGTGCGAATCCATCGCCGCGACGCGCTCCCAGACACTCGATAAAAGTATCCAGAGCATAAGAAGGGATGTATGGAAGTGGCTGGAGAATAAACGCGGTTCGGACGACATGTGCCTGCTGGGAATCGAGTACGACCCCGAATAGTATCGAACACGCATAATCATTATAGATAAGAATAGCATCACAAAAATTAGCAGGGGGCGATTTGTCGCCTTGCTATGGGCTTTTCTTGCGGATATAATTAAATGTTATTCTCCACTCGTATCCCGCTGAACGCCGGGAGATTATCAGATGACGAGGAGAGTCATATGCGACACTCAATTTTCCTCCTGATAGCGGCTATCGCTATGGCAATTGTGGGATGCTCAGGTGGGGGCACCCCTGTAACGCCGGATATGTCCGACTATGGGACGCCAGCCGGCGCGAAGGTCGCCTCAGGCCTGGGACACCATGTCTGGGGGGTCTATGACTTGAGCTTCGATTTGCCTACCCAGACATTCAGATGCGCCCCCAACCGCCAGGCCCTCATGCATGTCGGCGTGAACGACATGAGCGCGGATATTCCCGCCGGGGATTTCATCGCCGTTAAATTCACCGGAATCGACCGCGATAACCAGGTGCTCACATTCGACATCACACTGCGGAACCCGTTCGCCAAACTGCAGGCACGCGATGTCAGGGCGGTCATCTCCGGAGACCACACGGCGTATTATCTCATCAACGGCGATGGCGCCATGAACGTATTCGGCACAGCCGAAAGCCCGCGGGTCGATACGTTCATCGCATTTGCCAAGGACCAGCCGAACCGCGTGTTCGAGGCGGGATATTCCTGCACTGAACGGTTCGAGCTTCACTACCCGCCCGACGCCGATTTCTCCACCCTGAGGCTCGCCATCGATGCCACGCATCCGGGGAACTGCGTCGAGCCCTATGCCTTCTCAGCATTCTCATTCGAAGACGATCGCATGAATGTCGGGGTGCTGGACTGGCAGGACGACGTCGAAAGCGTCACGGTCTTGACCAGGCAGATAGGCGCGAGTTCGGATATAAATCTCGAATATGATGACAGCAGCCATACGTGGCAGGCTTATCTTACCGACGACTACACCGGTTTCTATAGAATATTGAGCGCCGAATTCATCGGACGCCTGAGCAATGAGGCGCAGCCCGGGAACGGCTACCAGACCGGCGTCGACAGCGTATCCGCGAACGGGAATATCATCAAGAGAAAATGCCTCATCAAGGCCGAAAGCAGCGGGGAAGCATTGTACGGACTCGTCAGGCTCGAAGTCGAGCAGCTTCCCGAAGACCTCGTCGCCCAGGTGCGAGGCGTGCTCAAGATGAGCAAGGCGTTGCAGGAAGAATATGCCGACCCGGGATTGCAGGATGAAGACGTCGATGTTATCGCATATGTTGCCAACACACCATACGGGCTTCATGCAACCATAAAGAACGATGCCGACTGGGCGTATCGCGAAATCGACGCCGTCGCCGAACAAGTTAAAAGCGTCTACCGCAAGGCTCAGCCGGAGATATCGAGGTTCGCCGAGCAATACGGCGACTCATTTGAGGCGTATGACGCAAACACGTGGGCGATTTACAGGTCGATATTGAAGAAATACGGCGCCGACCGCGCTCACCTCGGACCGATGATCGAGAGGCTCGAAGTATTGCGCGAGCAGCGAGCCGATTATGTTCGTCACAGGCTGGAATCCGAAATCGCTCCACTTCAGAGGGACGCGATCAGCAATGTCGGCCTGATTGAAGAAACCGAAGTTGTGGGAAGCGACTACGTAATCAACGTCATTTTCATACAGACCAAAGTCAAGCATCTCGGGACCATAGCGTCGCTCGGAAGCATCAGCTATCTCGAATATGACAACCCGCCCGAACTCGCCATGGACCACGCGCATGTGGCGGTGCAGGCCCCGTCGATGTGGGGTGCAGGATTTACCGGCGGCGCGTTCGATGTATGCGTAATCGATACAGGCTGCGATGAAACACATCCTGCGCTCATCTCACACTTCGCCCCGGGCCAGGCGCAGGCATTCGGCGGATGCGGGAATCCCGACGATACCGATTGGGGAGCAGCTACCGGTCACGGCACTCACTGCGCGGGCATCGTGGCGAGCACCGACGCTGTTTATACCGGCGTCGGCACAGGGCTGGACAAGCTTTACAACGGCAAAATCTGCCCCCCGGGGTCATGGGCGTCATTCACCCAGGCTCGCGACTGGGCGGGCATGGGCGGCACGGTAGCAGACCCCGCGGAAACTCTCAGCCTTAGCTGGGCCATCGGACCGGGTGCGGGATGCGTCCGCGACGGCTCATACTACACTTCACGTTATATGGATGAGACGACCTACCTTTACGGCCAGCTCTGGTCAATCGCTGCGGGCAACTCCGGCGGAAGCATCTGCGGCGATGACAACAACATCACAATGCCAAGTGACGCGTACAATACTTTCGGCGTCGCGAACATGAACGACAAGAACACCGATACACGCGCCGACGACTCCATCGCCGGAAGCAGCCGGTTGGGCTTCGCGACCACCCCCGGTGGCGAAGTCAGGATTCGGCCCGATATCGCCGCGCCGGGGTCGAGCATCATGTCGGCGAATACCAACTGGGAGAGCGGGACATTGTGGGTTGCCAAAA
>CAZSPL010000059.1:0-17765 GCA_964608735.1 uncultured Planctomycetota bacterium
AACACCGTGGAGCTTTCGGATGTACCATCGGAGCAGCCGCCGGTATGGGACACCACGATTGGAATCACGTCGGCGGAATATGGTGACGAAGAGGTTACCGTCTATTACGGCACGGCCTCGGATCCCGATACGCCCGTAACATACAATGTCTATTATTCCCAGACAAGTCCGATTAATTTCGCGACCTCACCGGTTCTTGAAGCTCAAACTGGTTCGCCGACAGTCGTCGACAGCCTGATCAACGACCAGGAATATCATTTCGCCGTTCGCGCGCGAGATGCAACCGGCCTGGAAGACGATAATACAGTCGAACTTCCCGCGACACCTCATTACGACAATGAGCCGCCCCAATGGGATGAATTTCCCGGAGGCGTGGAAAACGTGACGCCCGGTGACCACAAAGCCACGGTTTATTACGGCACGGCGACCGACACGGACTTGCCGGTGACGTACAACGTCTACTGGAGCGATGAATCTCCCATCAATTTAGTCACGGCCGATAAGAAAATCGGACAAACCGGCTCGCCGACCCTGGTAACCGGGCTTGATAACGATAAAATGTATTACTTTGTTGTAAGGGCGATGGACGGTCTTGGTCTTGAGGATACGAATACACTCGAGAGGTTCGCCACTCCCGAGAATGAGCCGCCCCTCTGGGATACGACCACGGGCATCACGGGCGCGGACCCGGGTGATGAACAGGTGACCGTATACTACGGCACAGCGAGCGACCCGGACACGCCTGTCACGTATACAGTTTATTATTCGCAGTTCACGCCGATCGCATTTGAATTCGCCGACAAAATTGAGGGAGAGAGCGGTTCGCCTACTGTAGTCCCGGGATTAGTGAACGATCTGGAATACTACTTCGCGGTACGGGCCAGGGACGGCCTTGGTCTTGAAGATGACAACATCATCGAACTAAGCACAACCCCGTCGAGCGGGAATACGGCTCCAACCTGGGATGGTCCGGTGGGCATACAGAGCGCCACGCCGTTTAGCCAGGCCATTCAGGTGACATTTGGTACGGCGAGCGATCCGGATCTACCGGTGACATATCACGTCTACTACCAGGCAAGCGGCCCTATTAACTGGGATACGACTCCTTATATCACCGCGACGGAGTCACCAGCATTAGTAGACAGCCTCGATAACGGGTTGGTGTATTTCCTCGGTGTGCGCGCGGCGGACGGGCTTGGGTTGGAAGATGACAACATCGCCGTGCTGCACGTATCGCCGAACCTTCCGCCCGAATGGGATACCACCGTCGGCATCGTCGACGCGGCTCCGATGTACGCTTCGGCGGAAGTGACATTCGGTAGCGCCTCGGATATCGACGGAGTGACATACAACGTCTACTACAGCAAATCCTCACCGATAAACTTCGGGCTGGCCGACGTTGATACTGGGGTAACCGGTTCGCCTCATGTCGTGACCGGGATCGACCCGGGTCAAGTTTATTACTTCGCGGTAAGGGCCGAAGACGGCTATGGTCTTGAGGAAACGAACATTGCCGAAGCGAGCGCGGAAATCTGGGGTACGCCTCACTCCAAATGGCTATATCCTTCGGGCTTCGGAATTCTATCGTCGCCATCATGGCTTGACGTCGACTCGGACAGCAATGACGACGTGATAATCGGCGGACAGGACGACCTTATTAAAGCGATTTCCGGGATTGATGGCGGGCTTACATGGTCCTACCCAGTATCCGGTGACATCGATTCGAGCCCATGCCTCGTCGATTCCAACGGTGGTATTCTTGATGTGGCTTTCGGCTCGGCGGACGGCAACCTTTACTGTGTGGACGGCTCCGACGGGAGCTACTTGTGGAGTTTCCCCCTTGGTGGAATCGTATCATCGTCCCCCGCCGCCGGAGATGTCGATAACGACGGCGTTTCCGAAGTCGTTGTAGGCTCGTATGACTCAAGCGTCTATGTCATCGATGCCGTTACCGGAGCGATGGAATGGGGGCAGCTTACCGGCGGTTATATATCGGCATCACCCGCCCTGTATGACGTAAACGGCGACAGCAAGCTTGAGATATTCGTCGGAAGCTCGAACGGCGATATGTACTGCTTCAACGGCGACAGCAGCGGTGAAATATGGCACTATGCCACCTCGCAGCCGATACTCACCTCGCCGGTCATCGGTGATATCGTGCCCGGTGGTAACAAGGAAGTGGCATTCATCTCGGAAGACGGCTACCTTTATGTCCTCGACGCACTGGACAAGACGTTCAAGTGGAACTACAACCTCGCATCCACGACCACTGGGAGTCCGTGTCTCGGTGATGTGAATGAAGACGGTGCTCTCGACATAGCCATCGGCTTGAGCAATGGGGATGTCCTGCTCATAAACGGAGCGACGCACATGCCGCTTTGGACATCCAATGCTCTCGGCGTTGTTGACTCACCACCGTCACTTGCGGATCTTACGGGCGACGGTATTCTCGATGTGATTCTCGGCGCAGATGATGGCAATCTATATTGCTTCGACGGCACCGATGGCTCCACCGCATTTTCAATATCGGTCGGCGGCGAAATAAATACCGCCCCGATGGTGCACGACATAGACAACGATTCGTTGCTCGAAATTGTCGTGGCGACATCGGACGGGTTCGTCTTCGCGCTGGAAACCGATGTCCCGGTACCCGGGGCAGCCGATATCATCTGGCCGAAGTTCAGGCGTACGACGAATAATCGCGGCGTGCTGTAAAGGCGGATTATCTGAATCAACACGGGCTCCTCAATGGAGCCCGTTTTTTTTCGACGGATAAAGTATTGTGTGGGACGGAATTATTGTTCGATGTAGTACCCACCGAAGTAGCTGTCATCCCTTACGAGCCTGATCTTCCTCGCCGCGCAAGTGGAGTAACTCATCCCCGGCATCATCTGAACGCTGCCGCACAGGACGACTACCCATCCCGGACCGCCGGCGTAGAATGCATCGGTTACCTTCACTTTCATCCCCGACGGGTCACCGAGTACATTTTTGTCATCGCTGATTGAATATTGCGTCTTGGACATGCATACATTCAGCCGCGAACCGAATTCATCCTGTATCTGGTCGATCTTTCGTCCCGCCTTGACGGTGAAGGCAACTTCGCCCGCGCGGTAAATCTCCCGCGCGATTGTTTCAATTTTCTCGCGCAAGCTGAATCTCAACGGGTAGAGAAGCTTGTAATTGTTTTTCTTCTTAGCGAAATCTGTCGATTCGATTGTGTAAACCGCGAGCTGTGCAAGGGGAAGCACACCCTCGGCGCCGTCTTTATAACCGGTGTGTTCTATCGCCGAGACGTCCATTTCATCGGCGAGATATTTCTTGATGGTTTCGATTTCCTCATCGGTGTCGGTGTCGAAGCGGTTGATTGCGACTATCACGGGAACGCCGTATTTGCGCATGTTCTCGACGTGAACTTTCAAATTCGGCATGCCCTTGATGCATCCATCGACATCCGGGGCGTAGATAAATTTATTCTTCTCGGAGGATGTCCGTCCGAGCGGAGTAAGTCCCGCCTGGCGCTTCAAATCACGCGTACCGACGACGATTATCATCAACGACGGGATTTTCTTCGCGGCCCGGAATACAAGGTCATGCATCTTCTGCCCGCCAAGGTCGGCGGCGAATCCCCCCTCGGTTACGACATAGTCCGCGGCTTTCTGCGCGATGTTCAGCGCCGCGACCGACGAATTACCGTGGGCGATGTTGGCAAACGGCCCGGTGTGGATGAATCCGCCGGAGCCGTAGATCGTCTGGACGAGATTCGGGTTGATCGCATGTTTCAGAAGCGCGACGACGGCATCGGTGATGTCCATCTTCCCTATGGTGATAGGCCTGCCATGCCGAGTTCTCGCGACGAGAATCCGATTGATGCGCTTGCGCAGGTTCTCGATATTCCTGCAGATGCCGAGGGTGGCCATGATCTCCGATGCCGCGGTTATGATGCCTCGTCCTTCGACGAGCATATCCCCCTTGTTACGGCCGTCCGGACTGCAGGAAAATGAGCGAATCGAGCGGTCACACAGGTCGTAGCAAATCGGCCATTCTATCCCTGGCGGATGAACTTCGTGGATATTTTTCCTGTCATACGCCATCGACATAAGGGTCGCCCATACGAGGTTGTGCGCCTGCGTGACAGCGGGGATATCGCCCGTGAACGCGAAGTTGATGTCTTCCATCGGAAGCACCTGCGAATATCCTCCTCCCGCGGCGCCGCCTTTCATGCCGAGGGTAGGGCCCATGGATGCTTCACGCAGTACGAACATCGCCCGCTTGCGTATCCCCGATTGCTTGAACAGCATGTTGATTGCGTCGGTGAGGGCAATCGAGGTCATGGTCTTACCGGAGCCTTTCGGGGTCGGGGTCATCGCGGTGACGCCTATAATCGCCCCGTCGGGACGGTCCGCCAGTTCGCGCTTTACGAGCGTATGATCGACTTTCGCATAAATATCACCGAACGAGAAGAACTCCTGTGGGTTGACCGGAAGCCCGTACTCGGCTGCTATTTCCTGGACGGGCTTGATATGTTTCAGCGCATCCGATGCAATCTCGAAATCGGGCGGGGTAGGTCGCTTGATATCAATCATACGTGTCTCCTGTCACTATATATTTTGACATTATACATTACGCCCGGATTCACACGTTGCATTTGCCTCGGTGCCAGGCGTGGTGCCAGGCGTCGCATATTCTGAGCAATATATTTAAAGTAATCGAGAGAGTACGAGACTTATTCCCGCCTTGTCCGGCTTGCATCGGCACGATATTGCCTGATACTATTTTATAACTTCCAAAAGGCTGGTGGCGTCACATGAATAAAAGCCGGCTGTTGCTTCTGATTATTTTCATCCTGTTCGGGGCCGCGTCCTGCAGTAGCGGGACAAGCAATTCCCCCATCTCACCCGATGTCCAGAATCCCGAACCCGGCATGGAGCGGCAGGTATCATCCGACCGCATCCCCCTCGGCGCTTACTCGCTGACCCTCGGCGAGGACGGCGATTACTCCCTCGTCGAAGTCCGGGAAGCGTTCGGGCATTATGATGTCACCGCCTTCGTGCTTCCGCCGGGATGCCCCGACTGCTTCTGGATAGTCCTCGCGGGTAAATACGGCGATATTTGGGAGTTCGACGCCTTCCTGAAGAACCCGACGCCAATCACCGCCTACGACGTTCGCGGAACAATTTTCGAATCCGGCCCGGTCGACGTCATCAACCCCGATTCATACACAAGCGTGCTCGCGCCAGTCTCCGATCCGAACAAGGTCAACCCGTTTTTCATACTGAACAGTGGCGCCGGAAATAATCAGTGGGGACCTCTCGCCCAGAGCTCGGCGCACCTGATTCTAAAGAAGCCGGTCGGCGTAGGGTGGGGTACTATCGAGTTCCTCATCGATGCATCATGGCCCGGCAATCAGAAAGACCCGGTGCGCGTCAAGGCTCTCAAGGCCGAGCCGTATGTGATACATGACGACGGTTCCGATTCGTGCACGCTGTCCTGCAAGGTCGATGACTGGCAGATGGACGTCGACAGCGTATCGATAAACCTGAGCCCCATGGGCGGCGAAGCCGATGCCGCATTTACATGGGATGATGAAAAATGGGTCCTGCCCGATGTATCCCACGATTACTGGGAAGGGCAGGGGCCGGGCGTTTACGACCTTCTCGTCACAGCGATTTCGGGCGGCAAGGAAACATATAATTACCTGCGACTCACAGTCGAGGAAGGCGGCATCAGCGAGGAACCAGCCGAATGGACATTCCTCGTCTACCTGCACGCGGCGAATCTTCCCGATGAAGAAGATATCAACGAAATGGAGATGTCCGGCTCGGTTACAGGTGAGTTGAATATCATCGTGCTATGGGACAAGCCGGAAGGGGAAGGGGACGATGTCATCATGCGCGTCCTCCATGACCCGAACCCCTATGACGGAACCGACCAGACCCTTGTCAGCGTCGAGGTGAACGACTACGGCGCGGTCATCCCGTCATCCAAGCAGCTCGACATGGGCGACGGCGAGACGTTGCGCAAATTCCTCGAATGGGCGATGCTGAAATATCACGCATATCATTACGCCCTCGACCTGTGGGACCACGGCGGAGGCATTTTCTCCGGCGTTGAGAAGCAGCCATTGTTCCGCAATGTATGCGGCGGCTTGATGCTGTGGGAAATCCGCGACGCGATGCAGTCCGCCCTCGATAAACAGAGCCTCGTCTCGAAATTCGAGATAGTCGGTTTCGATGTTTGCGTGCTTGGTGAAATCGAGACGGCATACCAGTTGAGGAACCTCACGAATTATGTCGTGGCCTCCGAAGCCGGCGAGCCGGGCCCCGGATGGGATTACGGCCCGCCGCTTATTTCGCTCAAGGACAACATCGCCACGCAGACGGCATCGGAGTTTACATACAACATAGTGGAAGCATACCGCGACAGCTACGATGAAGACCCGGCGCCGTACCACTATTCCGCCGATACCACACAGGCCGGCAGTTCCACCACGACCCTCGTGGATACTCTCGTACCGGAGTTGGATGCTCTCGCCGATGCGCTCATCGCAATCGTGGGCGACCATAAGAGCGCGATTACCCAGTGCCGTAACAACGCTCTCAATTTTTATGACCCGTCATTCCCCGATTTGGGGCATTTTCTGCTTCTGCTGTCACAGAATCCGCAGATACCACCGGAAGTGAAAACGCAGGCGATGAGTACCCTCGATGCCCTCGACCAGACGATGGTGCTTCACGCGCATACCGGAACCGAATATATCAACGAAACCGGCTTCAGGATATGGTTCCCCGACAATATCGACGGAAATTACTACGAAAGCCAGTACATGGACCCGGCATATCTGAATTTCCACGAGACGAACTGGGATGAATTCCTCTATGCATATGGTAACCCGAATAACCCGGTGCAACTCGCAATTGAAGAGGTTGTCGTCGATGACACGGCGGGCGGCAACGGCGATGGATATCTCCAGGCAAACGAGACGGCGTTGATTTCCATCAAGCTGCGAAATGACGGCTACGTGGCCGCCGAGCAGCTAAACTGCTGGCTGCAGGAGGATGACGATTACGTCGATGTAACCTCAGATTTTTCGGTATGCGACGACATCCCGGCGGGGGAATCGCGATGGATAACCAATGACTATATCGTTGACATCGATGCGGGGTGCCCGGAGCAGCATGCATTCCTTTTCAATCTCTACATCACCGACACCGACGATAAGATTTACACGCCGGAGTTCCAGCTTTATTCATACCAGATTGAATATTTGATACTTGATTACGACCACACAAACAGCTCCGCCCCTGCAATCGGCGCGGCGCTGGACACCATCGGCATCGGGTATGCAACGGTTGATGATTCCGTGTCGATGCCGGACCTTTCCGAATACACGACGATATTCGTGTGCCTCGGATTTTACGGCGGTCCCGAACCGTGCCATTCTCTCAGCCATGATGAGGGGCAGGCGATCGTCGATTTCCTCGACGCGGGCGGCGCGGCATATGTCGAGGGGGGCGACTGCTGGTACTTCGACCCGATATACGGCGCTTATGATATAGCCCCGGCGTTCGGCATCGATCCAATCGAGGACGGCGGCTACGATGAGCTCGTTGATATCATCGGGGCAACCGGGTCGGACTTCTACGGGCTCCAATTTTCATACAGCGGCGACGACTGGTTCCCCGACCACCTGGCGCCACTCGGCGGCGGTTTGGCGTGGATTGTGATGATAAGCGACGCAGTGCCGTTTAGCTGCATGATCGCCTACGACTCCGGCACTTACCGCACACTCGGCGCGAGCTTCGAATTCGGCGGGCTCAACGAATCCGCCTCCGTCAGCACGCAGGTGGAGCTTATGCAGGAGATGCTGGAGTTTTTTGATGGGTAGCCTTGCTCACTGATGCCGGGATTTGAGGGTGCGAACATCTTGTCTGCATATTGTACTGCGGCATCCCGATACCCGGAATAGGCTCTTCTCAATAAATGTTTTCCGGTAAACACATTTTATGCACGAGATTACGGAAGCTCGCTTGCTGTCTTACAGGCAGGCAATATTCTGTAGCGGGATTTCATATTTTTCTTGAAATGGGCTTGCGTTTGTAAGAAATATATGGTATATTATCTTACATAACTGGAGCTGTGAAATGCCGGAAAGTATTGAAAATAAGATACTAAGCAAGATTTACGGGCATGGCAAGGGTTGGGCTTTTTCCCAAAAGGATTTCACCCATCTGGGTAGCCGGGGCGCAATCGACATTGCCCTCCACCGTCTGACCCGGAAGGGAATCATACGTCGGGTTATACGTGGCATTTACGATTATCCGCGCTACAGCAAAATCCTGAAAACCGAGCTTAGTCCAGATACTGATAAGGTCGCAAGCGCGCTGTCACGTAAATTCGGGTGGAGCATTCAGCCCAGCGGACATACTGCTTTGAATCTCCTGGGATTATCTACACAGGTCCCCGGGCAGATAATTTATTTGTCAAATGGTCCAAGTCGGAAGTATGATATCGGCGGTCATAAAATCACTTTCAAGCACGAAGCTCTAAAGGAATCAGGATTTAAGTTGCGGGAAAGTGGTCTTATCGTGCAGGCATTGAAGACACTGGGCAAAGATAATATCACGCCAGGGGTTACAGGGAAATTACGGAAGTTGCTTGATAGTAATGGACTGCGCGATAAAGTCCTGGAGGATATAAAAACAGCGACCGGATGGGTTTACGATACCATTAGTAGATTGAATTCAGAGGATTCTGATGGAGAACGTAGCACGGTGGGGGCAAGCCGATCGTAGCGACCTGTTTCGTGAAACCAGCGCGCGCAGAGGCATGAATCCCGCGGTTGTCGAGAAAGATTTCTGGGTATGCTATGTGCTAAGCCGGTTATTTGCGTCGAAACAGATCTCCCCGAAGATCGTGTTTAAGGGCGGGACGACGCTTTCCAAGATCTTCAACCTGATAGAAAGATTCTCCGAGGATATCGACCTTATCCTCGATATTTCGGAAGTAACCGATGAAGATCCCGACGCTCGCCGCTCAATAACGAAGCAAGACCGTTTTAACAAGCAGGTTGTAGCCGATTCCCGCGAATATATACGGCGGCGGCTATTGCTTGAAATAGATGGCGTTCTCGGTGATATATGCAATATCCGAGTTGACGAGGATGCCGAGGATGACGTTATTGTAGGATACCCGGCCGCCTTCCCCGGCGAATACATCCGCCCTGAAATCAGGCTTGAAATAGGCCCCCTCGCGTTGCGGGTTCCAAACGACAGGTATGAAATCCGGTCTTATGCATCCGAGGAGTTTTCGGCCAATTTTGAACAGCCCGTCTGCCAGGTTCGGGCCATCAAGGCGGAGCGTACATTCTGGGAGAAGGCAACGATACTTCATCAGGAAGCGCATCGATCCGAGGATAAGAAGCAGCCTTTACGCTATTCGCGCCATTACTATGATCTCGCCCGCATGGCGCAGTCGAGAATTAAGGAAATAGCATTTGATAACCTGGGGCTTTTGCGCTCAGTGGTGGATTTCAAAACAAAATTCTATCCTTCCGGATGGGCCAGGTATGATACCGCCGTGCCAGGCACGTTCAGGCTGATTCCACCTGAGCATGTGCTGGCAGTTCTCAGAAGGGATTACAAGGAAATGCAGGTGATGATTTTCGGGGATATACCAAGTTTCGATGATATCTTCAAAATCCTTGGCGAACTGGAGCGTGAGATAAACAATCTTGGCTGACGCGATGCCATTCGACGGCATGATCGCTTATGACTCCAAGCATACCGCACCGCCGGCGCGAGGTTCGAATTCGGCGGCTTCGACGAGGCCGCATTGGTCGGTACACAGGATGAATTGATGCAAACGATGCTGGATTTATTTATGGGCGGGCAGGGATAACCCGGCATTCTGATACAGGGATTTCAATAACTCAGGACCCCATATCCGGGCAGGATGTCCGCGCCCCCAGGGAAGAGCTATTCCTCCTCCTCCCTCTCCTCATCCCACTTATCGTACAAATGCAACTCCTTGACATCCCCCTCTTTCACATCAATCCCGATGCCGTAGTTCTCGTACCCCCAGTTCTCGCTGTCCTGTTCGGGCATGTACCAGAGGGCGTTGTCGCTGTATTGCTCGGACTCGATTATGGTCGGCTCATCCGCGCCGAAGTCCCACTCGTAGTAGTCGTCCCGCCCGCCGATGTCGAGGAAAAGCGCGAATGATTTAGAGTAGGTGTAATAAGAATACGGGCTCATCGCGTGCGGCTCGCTGTAATCGGCGCGGAATGTCGCGGCGCCCATCCCCTGCTGCCCCTTACCGAGGGTGTAGACATCGTCGCCGCCGGTATCGAAGAAAAAGGAGTTCGAGCGTATCTGCGCGCACGCGATGCTGATTATCTTCGCCTTGTAGATATCATCCCCCTCCTTGTCAACGAGCAGCGTGTTGACGTAATCCCACCCGAAGCTCAACCCCGCGCCGGATGTTTCGTGTAATTCATGGATATCGTCGCCGTGCTCGTCGATGAGGCATCCCATCGCGTAATGCGCGCCCGACGCGTGTGTGAAATATACCGACCAGTATTCGTCGTCCCCCCACTTGTCGTACGCGAATCCCGAGCCGTACCAGTAGCCGCATCCGAGCGACCAGTTGCCGCTGATGTATTTGTCATCGCCGTTGATGTCGAGTATCGCGCCGATTCCGCCCGCCCACGCGTGGCCGTCGGAACCGTCGCCCCTGCGTCCCGCACCCGCGCCCTGCGCCTGGCTGACGTTCACCTGGTGCTCGGAATGATAATCGCCCCGGTTGAATACGTCGGTCCATGGCTCGGCGGTGTACACATCATCGCCGTCATACGCGCACAGTACCCCGACTCCGCCGCCGACCCCGCCGTACCCCTGGCCGTCGCCGTAAAGATAATATGTGTCATCACCGAGCACATCTATATGCAGGCCGCATCCGAAAATGCCGCATCCCTGTCCGGACGACTCGCACTCGTATGAATCATCCCCCTGCCTGTCGAAAAGGATGCCCAGCCCGAAGTAGCCGCATCCCTGCGCGTGGACGGTCGATTTATATGTATCATTGCCGGCGTCATCGACAAGGATTCCGCATCCGAGTACTCCCGATCCCTGCGCGGCATGGTTGGGGAATTCGTTTTCGTATTTATCATCGCCCGACATATCGATGCACAGTCCGATTGGATATTTCAACGACATCGATGCCCCCACAGGGCCTTCGTATTTGTCATTACCGCCGAGGTCGACGATGAGGCACGCGTCCTCGTATTCGTGCTCGTTATCTTGAGTTCCGGCGATGACCACTCGTCCGACCGGGGTGAGGATTTCGAATTTGATATCTTCCAACTCGGCGACCGATTCCTCGAACGACATGACCTCGAGCAACTCGTGGCGCGCGATATCCACCGCGTGGGCGCATTTCAGCCCGCAGTAGTAGAGGCTTTGCTCATCGATGGACTGCGCGACATCGTCCACCGCCGGGTAGTAGATCATCCCGTCGCCCTGCGTAGCGCCGAGGTCGCGCGTGTCGAATACCGATTGGAGATCGTCGGGATCGCATCGCCTGACGGCCATCTGCCGCCATGAGTATGCGTCGGCTATGCTGTATATCAATTTCGCGACAATTTTCTCGATGTATGGCGGGATGCCTTCGAGGCTCTCCACAATTTCCTCTTTGTCGTTGGGCCATCCGCCGATATCGCCGAACGCCATGTATTCCATCTTCGCGCCGCCGGCATCGAAAAGGGCTTTCAGCGCGGGAAGCATTTTCAGGTCATCTTCATCGTATGGATAAAGATTCGAGTCGTAATTGCGGAAGCTCTGGATCTTCGGCTCGACGCAGAGGTTGTATGCGAGGTAGTAGATTGCCTTGTCGTCCTCGGCGAGGAATTTTGGATCGCAGAACATCTCGCACGCGTTCCCCATCTGGCGCGTGTAGTCATACATGCGCAGCGGCTCGGCGAAAAGGTCGTCGAAGAACGCGAGCTTGTACGGCGCATCCAGGGGGAACCGCCGCCAATAGCCCTTGGGCTGATAGCCGAGGTCGTCGCGGTCGAAGCCGACGAGGTCGAGTGCCGTTGTGACCATGTTATCCGACGGCGTGACGGCATCACCGGCGATGAGGGGGAGAGAGGAAAGGAATATCCACAGTATAAGATAAAGCGTAAATTGTCGCATCGCAGCCTCCTTGGCGTAAAAAAACCGGAGTATCAACTCCGGTAATCATAGCTGGATTATGCCGTGCGGGGCAAATTATCAGCAGACCGAGCCGTCCTGCGGACAACCCATGAGTACCGCCGCGAGGGCGATGGACAGGAGCTTGGTGGATACCGGGTCTGCGCGGGAAGGGAGAATGAGCGGTATCTTCGCCCCGGTTACGATGGCGGCGTTGAGGTAGTCGGGCATGAACGCGCTGAATATTTTGTATACGGCGTTGGCTCCGTTGATCTCATGGAATACAAGTATATCGGCGTCGCCGCATACATTGCCGGTGACACCTTTCTCCTCGGCGGCGTGTTTGCTTACCGCGATAAGGACGTCATAAGGGCCTTCGATGAACATGTCATCCGGATATTGAGCGCTGAGGTCTTTCGCGACCTGGTCGGCCTCGACCGTGCTCGGCATTTTCGGATTCACCTTTTCGAGGGCGGCGATCATCGCGACTTTCGGTTTTTGAATTCCGAGCTTCTGCATGATTCTAACCGCATTCATCACGATGCGCTTCTTCTCCTCGACAGTCGGGGTAATATTGACGCCCGCGTCGGTCATCACGAGGAACTTGTGGTATGTCGGAATCTGCATGAGGTTGACGTGAGAAAGCAGGTGGCCTTCCGGGACCATTCCGGCATCGTGCTTCAGAACCGGCTTGAGATACTCCGATGTCATCAGGGCGCCTTTGAGAAGTATCTCGGCCTTGTGCTCCCTGATGATTTCCACCGCTTTGGATGCGGCTTCATTGTTGTCATTCGCCTCTACAATCTCAAAAGGCTTCAGCGAAAGACGCACATCATCGGCGACAGCCTTGATCGCATCCTCTTTACCGATGAAAATTCCGCCGTTAAGTATACCCGCGGTCATCGCCTGGCCCACTGCTTCCAGCGCTTCTGCATTATTAGCCGCCGGAACCACAACCTTTCCCGGGTTTCTTCCCGCTGCTCCCAGAATCTCGGCAAAGTCCTCGTACAATGTCATCTCCATATTCGAGCCGGACACAACCCGGCTATATCTTCCCGAAATAATGCTTGACCTTCTCCTCGCCCCTCAATACTCTCAACGCCGCATCGCGCAACGCGACCATCTCATCGCCGCCCGGGTATACCTTTATCGGGGCGAGCCACTTGACCCGGTCGGTGATGAGATTCAGCACGCGCTCGTTCAGTATAATCCCGCCGGTAAGGATGATAGCGTCGGGCGAGCCTTTAAATACCGCCGCGAGGGCGCATATTTCCTTGGCTATCTGGTAGCACATGGCTTCCAGAGCTTCACGGGCCTGATCCGAAGTAAGCCCCCTTACGATGTGTTTCCGCTCATTCTTGGTGAGGTGTTCCTCGTGGATTATCTTCTCTAAAACGGTGAGGTCCGATGTGCCGGTATGAGCCACGAGTCCGCCCTGTCCCTTTATCATGAGCTTCAATTGCAGACGCGAATATTCATCGCTGAAGCACATTTTCAAGAGCCCGCCGGCCGGGACGGTTCCCGCTCGCTGGGGTGTCATCGGGCCCTCGCCGTCGAGGCCGTTGTTCACATCGACAACTCGCCCGAGGATATGCGCGCCGACCGTTATCCCGCCGCCGCCATGCATCACGATGAAATTACATTCTTCATATTTCCTGCCCATTTCAGCGGCGGCCCTTCGAGCGACCGCCTTGTGGTTCAGTGCATGGAAGATGGATATTCGCGGATTCTCGGGCATCCCGGAATATCTCGCGAGCGGATCCAATTCATCGACGACGACCGGGTCTGCGATGTATGCCGGTATCCCGAGCGGCGTTGCGATTGCATGGGCGATGAGCCCCCCGAGTGACGACGGGTGGTCGCCCATGACGCCCTTGCGGAGATCTTCGAGCATCGGCTCTTCGACGAGATACGTGCCGCTCTCGATGGGGCGGATGAGTCCGCCGCGCCCGATGACGACACTTAATTCGGCAAGCTCGATATCTTCATCTTTGAGGGATTCGAGTACGAGGTCCTTGCGCATCTCGTACTGCGCGGTTACGGGTTCGGCTTCAAATGCCTCGATTGCGTCAAGGGGATAGTGAACGGTCTTGGAGAATAATTCATCCTCTCCTCTGTAGCAACCCACCCGGTCGCTCGTCGACCCGGGATTTATGACCAGTATTTTCGGGTCCATTTCAGAACCGTCCGGCACCCTCGAAACCTCCATCGACCGCTCATAAAACACTAACGGGCATCACGCCTCATTATATGTGGTTTCAGCCTTTATTTGAAGGCCTCCGTTCCACCTGGCGATCTGCCCGTTTCGATATTTTATCAAATTTCGAGGATAGTGACAATAACCGTATCGTTCTCCGGGACCGCGGGAGGAATCATCGGTCAGTTAATCCTGCCAGATTACATCCCCGCTTATAAAATCCCCTCCCGCGCCGGTCTGGCCCTTCGACCACAAGGCGTCGTTCTGCGGAAGAGTGGAGTTCGTATCGTTATACGTATCGGTCCCGCCCATGTCGATGAACACTCCCCACGAATCGCGGCTGCGTCCGGTTGAATAGTTCCCGCCGCCGAGGCTGGGTTCGCTTTCGACGTTGTATGTGTCGTTTCCGTTCCAGTCGATGCACACACCGGTGCCGCATTCATTGCCGCCGCCTATGGTGTAGTGGGAACCGTCGTAAATATCGTTCCCGTTATAGTCGAGCAGGAATGAATTGGAGAAGTCATGCGCGCCGCCGACGCCGACGCTCGCGATGCATTCGTAATAATCATCACCGCCATATTCAAAAATAATGGATGACCCGTAATGCGCCGTTGCGGCTACGTTGTACCAGTAGCCGTGATATTCGTCATTGCCGGTGCCGTAGTCGGCGATAATGCCCGATGAGAACCAGTAAGCGAACGCGGTTCCCATTATGTCGGTCTCGTAATAATCGGTGCCGCCGCCGTCGATAAGCACTCCCACTCCACCGGAGAGGTATATCCATGCGGCATCGGCGCGGAATCCGAAACCGGCTCCCTGGCTCATCGAGAAATTGTGAGCCGGGTCCTGCGCCGAGGGATATTTGATGTCGGTCACGTTCGCCTGGTAGATGTCGTTGCCGTCCATGTCAATCAATGCGCCGAAGCCTTTGACATAGCCGAAGCCCTGGGAATAGGTGTATGTATCGTAGTGGTCGTCGCCTGATTCATCGATGAGAATACCGATTCCGTATGCCGCGCCGCCCTGGCCGATACGCTCGATGTTGTAAGTCTCAGTACCCTCGCTGTCGCACAGGATTCCGACGCCGAACATGCCGTAACCCTCGCACTGCTCCATACCGTTGTAGTCGTCGTTGCCATGCACGTCCCACAGTATCGCGGTCCCGTGATGCCCGCATCCAAACGCCTTCTTGGTAGAGCCGATGTTGTAGGTGTCATCGCCGCGAAGGTCGACGCAGACCGAAAATGCGTTCTCCCAGCTCGAATTGGCGGCGACATTGGAGCCGTAGGTGTCATCGCCGTCGCAGTCGAATATCAGGCAGAATTCATTGCCGCTGTAACTCGCGGCCCCGGTGCCGTCTATGACGACCAGGCCGATGGGAGTTTCCCACTGGAAATCGAAGTCGCCGGATGGGGTGAAGCTGTTCGCGGCCGGGCGGATGTCGTCGAGTGCCGCGGCTATCCATGTAGCCGCCTGGTACTGCTTGGAATAATTGTAGTCGCACATTTCCCAGAGCAGCCCGAAAAAGATATCCCCTCCGACGAGCGGATTCGCCGCGCTGTTCCAGAGGATATCCTTCATCGCGGCGTCATAGCCGGAGATGGCGGTATTCCGGTACCCGTAGGCCTGGCTCATGGCATGCAGTATCTTTGCGGCCATGACCTGTACCTCGTTGGGCACATCCGCTGCATCGGCTGATATCGTGCTCTGCTCCCCCGACGAGAGCGGGTCGCCTATTGTGGTATGCAATTCAATCAACGCCTGGAGCAGTGGGGTCGGGCCAGGCGCGAAGCTGAAACCGGACGGACTCTGCGGCGCGTCGAGCACGGCGGCCGCTTCGATTATTAGGTTTTCAAATGAATTGTAGTTATCGTGAAGCTCATCGGTTACATTCTCGGCCCACTCAGGATACTTTAGGATATTCCGATGATTGTCGTCATAGTAACTCAGCCTTGTCGACCATTGGGTTTGCCATTCCTCAATCATGTCCGGAACGAACCAGTTGAGGTCATCGCCGGAATATTTCAATGTTGCTTTCGTCTTAGTCATCTCTTCGAGTACGGCGGGAAGCCTGTCGGGTTCGATTTCGACAACCTCGGCGGTGAAGAAATGGTACATCCACAAATTACTTCCGACGCTCTTTGCATCGACGCGCAGGCTGTAAATCCCGACGCCGACCTGGTAGATGTTGCTGAAGGTCGCGCGGTATTGCCCCGGGCCGATATACGCGGCGGGGATGAGATCAGAGTAGCCCATCGACGATGCTTCCACCCATACCTGCTCGACATCCGACTGCCAGTCGTTCACGGTGAAATCGATGTTGACCGCTTGTGCGCCGTAGGGATCGAATTTGGGCGGCTCATCGGGAACGACAATCTCGTAAGGCTCCTTGCAGTTGCCGGGATACGATGCATCCACCGCGTAATCGATGCTGAAATTCCCCGTGGGGACGAGCATTTCGTAATCCACTTTATGCACCTGCATCGAGCCGAACTGGTGATTCGGCTGGCTTGTGGCGTACATCCTGAACGGGTTGGTCGCGGGCGCAGGACCGTCATCCCATAGGGTGGTATATCCGTCGGCGTTGAGAAGTTGATGGTTCTTCGCGGGGTCGAGTATCACGATTCCCCTGACATCATACGCCGTGAGGACTGTGGGATTCTTCAGCTTTATTCGGAAATTGTATGTCTGTGTGTATGGGTTGGCGCTGAGGAGCGTGATTCCGATGCAGTCGTAGCAGTTCGGCGGCAAGATAAACGGCTTGACATTGACATGAACCTCGATAGAACGTTTCTCGGTCACGATGAATTCACCGGAAGCCCGGTCATACTCGATATTCACGTATGCCCACAGGGAGCGGCCTTCGCCGGTGCCGTCGGTCACGTATTCCCGCACCGGTCGGTCGGGCGGTTGGACGGGGTTGCCGCCGGTCGAACATCCGAGAAGGAATGCGATAATCAGCATCGACAAGATGAGAGATATTGTGCGCATCTGAATCACCTTTTCGCGTGAGAAGCGGATTTAATCGCCATTGCAGCCGGGAAAGCCATTCTAATGCAATCACGGCGGCTATTCAACACATAATATAAAATACGTTAAAATTAATTTAAGCAATCCCGGGATTTGCGTTCTTTCCAAATACTCGTATAATATTTCCCATCTCGCAGGGAAACCCACGCATTAATTACGTGGAGGTCAGGAAGCAGTAAACCCCGAATAATTCACCTCGATTGATGGTTGCAGGCAATTGTAGAGATTTTTCGCGCCTTTGCGGCATCGTCAATCGCCGGCTTTACATCGGGATTAAGGTGGGTGCTATATCCCAAGGAGCCGCCCTGCAGTATTTGGGCGGCTTCCTGGTATATTTACTCCGCTTC
>CAZSPL010000060.1:0-17566 GCA_964608735.1 uncultured Planctomycetota bacterium
TTCATGCCGGGCAGGGTGAAGCATACGCTCGTAATCGGGGCGACGGGGGGGAGGATCGATTCAGAGATGGGTTCGCGCGGGATGAACGACCGCGCCGTTGTGAACGACATCGAAGGGGTACTGAGATGGGTTAAGGATAACGCGAAGCCGAAGGATATACTGCTTCTGTCCCCGGCGAGTGCGAGCTTCGACCAGTTCGCATCGTATGAAGAGCGGGGCCGCGTTTTCAAGAAGCTCGCGGGTGAAATACTTGGTGAAGGAGCCGCCGACTGATTTGGGTTTGCCTCTGAAAAAATATAGTTCGAATACATTCGCGGTGGAAAAGAGCCATGACGCAACCGACGTCAACCACATCGGCAACAGGCTTTTCTTCATCGCGATGATTCTCACCATTATCGGATTCCTTTTCATCGTCGACACATCCCTTGTATTCAAGGGCAAATTCGACACCGCGTTGATGTTGACCAAGATAGTGAAAGCGGCCGGGCTTATCGTGATTGGATGGATGAGCGCGTTCTACTTGAGCCGGCTCGACCGGCGGTCGTTGCAGGTGTTCGGAAGCGCGTTGCTGCTCGCGTCGCTGGCGATGCTTTTCATGGTGAAGTATACGGCGCTCGGGGTGGAGCGGAATCACTGCAGGCGGTGGTTGGAGATAGGGCCGCTCACCATACAGCCGCTTGAATTCTTCAAGCTGGCGCTGGTGCTGCAGATAGCATCATTCCTGTCGACATACGGAAGCCTGGAGCGCCTGAAGATTATCGACGTGATAAAACCGGGAGTGCCTGTTGTCATCGGGCTGTACCTGATATCCGTGCA
This sequence comes from uncultured Planctomycetota bacterium, assembly GCA_964608735.1. Classification (GTDB taxonomy): domain Bacteria; phylum JAJVIF01; class JAJVIF01; order JAPKYR01; family CAZSPL01; genus CAZSPL01. The sequence continues at coordinate 817 of CAZSPL010000060.1, forward strand.
ACCCAATCTATCGGCGGTTGTATTCATAGCGTTGATATGCGGCGTGCTGGCCTGGATCGGCGGTCTGCCGACACGTCGACTGGCATACCTCGTGGGATTTTTTTCCCTGGTATTTCTCGTCCTGATGCTGATCCATCATGACCGGTGGGGGAGGATCATAAGCCTGTTGAATCTATCGGGCAGCATTTCGGGCGCCGGATACCAGGTCGGGATGGGGCTTCATGCCATCGCCCGCGGGGGACTGTTCGGCGTAGGCATAGGCGAGTCGATAGGCAAATTCGCGCTGCCGTACAACGACAGCGATTTCATTTTCTCGGTGATAGTTGAGGAGACCGGGTTCCTTGGCGGGTTGCTGATAATAGGGTTGTTCGCTATGCTGGTGTATTATATCGTGAAGCTTGCATCAACGCGCAAGGACAACTACTCGCTTCTCGTGTGTCTCGGAATCGGTCTTGTCATCGCGGCACAGGCGGGGATTAATATCGCGGTGAATCTCGGGCTGGTACCGACAACCGGTATGCCGCTTCCGTTCATATCGGCGGGAGGCTCGAATTTCGTGGCGACGCTGTTCGCGGTGGGGATATTGCTGAACCTTGCCGGGGGGCCGGCGTCGCAAGCAGAGGCGGTGAAGGAGTAGGCGGTCGGGAAGTATCATTTCGTCGTGAGGTTGGATGATAAGCAACGAAAAAATTATAGAGTTCCGTGAAGGGCTGGATCGTACGGGTTACAACGGGGATGTTTTGTTCAATGAGCCGCTGAGCGGCCACGCTACATTCGGCCTGGGCGGCCCGGCATCGGTATTCCTCGCGCCAGCGAATACGCGCGATGTACGCTCGGCGATACGTTTCGCCAATCGCCGGAAGATGCCGTGGGCCATCCTCGGCGGCGGGAGCAATGTACTGTTCCCGGACTGGGGATATGACGGGTGTATCATCAAGTTCACTGAAGCCATGGGGGATTATGACGAGCGTAACGGTTATCTGCATGTCGAAGCGGGGTTGGGCATGAGCTCGCTCATGCGCGCGGCGATAACCAACGGTTTCGACGGTTATGATTTTCTCGTGGGTATCCCGGGGACCGTCGGGGGGGCGCTGGCGATGAATGCTGGCACACGTGATGAATGGATAGACAAACTTGTCCTGTGGGTGGAAGTGGTGGACAAGAAAGGCGACCCGGCGCGTTTCAAGAAGACCGCCGGAGGCTACCGGGAGAGCGTGATCGGGAGCGAATACATCATCACAAGCGCGGCGTTGAAAACCGATGAAGCGGACCCGTCAGAGATCAGGCGTAAGATGGGCGCGCGTATGCGTGACAGGGCGGCGGCGCAGCCATTAGGCGAACGCACGGCCGGGTCGGTCTTCAAGAATCCACCGGGGGAATCGGCGTGGAAGCTGATCGATGAAGCGGGGCTTCGGGGTCACGTGGAAGGGGCCGCGAAATTCAGCGAAAAGCATTGCAACTTCATCTCCAGCGGCGAAGGCGCCACGAGCGCGGATGTGTTGGCGCTGATCGAGCTTGCCCAGCGGCGCGTGTTTGAGGAGAAGGGTATCCTGCTCGAACGCGAGATAGTGCTCATCGGATTCGAATTGCCCCGCCCGGAAGTGATAGCGGCTCTCGAGCCGGAACACCCGGTGGAAGAAGAGAGCGCGGCGGTGGATGAAGAACCTGCCGGGGATGATACCGGCGCGGATGGCGCGGTACCGCAGGAGAGCCCGGGGGAGAGTGCGGAGGAAGCAGCGGAATAGGCTGCCCGCGGCACCGATGGAACATCGCATACGGATAATCGGCGTTCTGATATGGACCCTTGTGTTCACCGCGATAGGCGGTATCCTCGGTCTCGGATGGTTCTTCCTTTTATCGGATAATTTCAGGATCAAGAACGTCGAGATAAGGGGTAACGCGTTTCTCACCGACATGCAGGTTGCTAAACTTGTGTCGCCCGATATGCTCGAAGGTACGATTATCTGGTTCGCGAATTTCGATGAAATCTCGAAGCAGCTTGAAGCGAACTATCGCATAGAGAAGGCGGTGCTGGAGAAGGCGCTTCCGGACACCATCATAGTGAAAATTACTGAACCGCGGGAATTCGCAACTGTAGGTCTGGTTGATGGTTGCAAGTGTACGGTCGACCGGGATGGGAATTTTATCCGCTGGCTGAACGCTGATGAATCGCCGGTCGGCCCAGCGATAAACGGTTTTTCGAAGGGGATATTCAACAGCGACGGCAGCGTATGCAGCAGCTTCAAGGATGAAATCGAAGCTTGGTCGGGATTTTCATCGCGCCCCGAGATCGCCGGGGTGCTCCGTCGCGACACTGCTCCCGTCGACCACGTCGACAGCCTGAGGGAACGGTTGAGGTTCGGAGATGCATTGCGTCTCGCCGAGGCCACCGGTATAAACCGTAAACCGGAAGTATCGAATTATGAATATATCGGCATCGATGGCATTTTCCATCTTTTCCTCCTGTATCCTCACTTACCCCCGGCGGTGGTCGGGGGATATGACAGCGGAAGCGGAATCGTTGACGACCTGTCGAAATTAGTGAAATATGAGGAACCGGGGGAGTTAATCTGCTACGATTATATCGACTTGCATCTCGCCGGTTTCGGACGCGGCGTTATGTTGTCGAAACTCGGAACCTTTGCGTTGCGCGAGTGGTCTGATGGTAAGGAGGCGGTGAGGATAGCCGCCTGGGAAACACTCGGAGAGGTTGAAAGCAGGTTATAGCGATGGAGATGGATTTGAAGCTGAGGTCGAGACGCCGGCTGCCGTTGATATTGATTATCGCGGCTTTCATCGCCGGGATCATCCTGAGCATACCGATTTCGGGGCTTGGCGGTAAGGAGCATTACGATGGTGTCACCACCGGTGAAGAGCAACTGGCCCCCCTCGATACATCGGAGAGGTCATTCGAAAGGCTGAAGGATGAACTGGACCAGGAGCGCCAGAAGACGGGACGCATCGAGCAGGAACTTCTCGACGAGAAAGGATACTCGCAGGAATTGTTGCTGTCGGTGCAGCGATACCGGCAGCTCGCCGGGATGACCGATGTGACGGGCCCGGGGATCATTCTCGTTCTCGAGGAGAAGAAGGGGGATATCGCGGGGGGTGAAAGTCCCGGGGCGTTTCTCATCCACCAGCAGGACCTCCTGAATATCATCAACGAGTTGTGGCATAACGACGCCGAGGCGATCGGCATCGGGACATACGGTAAGCGCGAGATGGAGAGGATCACGACGTTCTCCCCGGCGCGGTGTTCGGGCGGCGCGATCGAAGTGAACGATCGACGAATGGTTCCGCCATTCGAGATCAGGGCGATAGGCGATCCGGGCCTTCTTAAAAGCGCGCTGGAGATACGCGGCGGATATCTCGAGAAACTGCGCTACTATGTCGATGCGACCCTCACGACAAGCGGAACGGTTTTCATCCCGAGCTACAGCGGTTCCACGCACTGGCTGTATGCCATGCCGGTCATAGGCATCGATGACAATGCGCTTCTGCCCGGTGATACGGTCGAGGGGGAGGGCGAATGATACTGCTTCTTATCGCCTTGCTGGCGGGCTTCCTGATAGGATGGGGATTGCTTCTCAAGGTGGACGTTGGTTTCACCATTCAGTACTTGATCGTACTGCTCGCGCTTCTCGAAGCGCTTTCCATCGGATGGTCAAAGTGGCGCAACCAGGCTTTGGAAGCCAAACCCAAGGTGCCATCGGCGATTGTGATCAAGCATTTCCTCATCGCGATTATTTATGGATTTATAATCCTCGGCATAGGCAACACCATGGGTAAGAACCTGGAGATGTTAGCAACCTTGCCGATAGCTACAGTTTTGCTTGTAAACTTATACAAAATTGTATCAGATGAGCAGAAATAATTGCTTTCCCGCGATTTATTATTGCCATAAATTCCCGGTTCACTTATAATGCAACCGCTTCCGTTGTAATACTTGTACCAAGTTAGCGGGAAATTTTTTGACAAAAGGATTCCCGTCAAAATGAATGACATCATAGTGGGACTTGACATCGGCACGTCGAAGATCTGCGCTATTATAGCGAAGGTGGATCAGTCGTCCGGCATTGAGATCCTCGGCGTCGGCAAAGCGCCGTCAATGGGGATTCGTAAGGGCATTGTCACCGATGTCGACCGTACCACCAATTCGCTCAAGGATGCGGTCAAGCAGGCGGAAGGCACATCGGGGCTTGAGATACTACGCGGTTTCGCCGGCATCAGCGGGCAGGGCCTCGAAACCACGATCGAGAGTTTCCGTATCGACGTTGCGGATCCAACGCGAGGCGTGTCGACGCATGATGTTCTGAATCTGCGAAACGAATCGCGCAAATTTTCGCCGCCGCGCGGCAAGCGAGTCATTCATACGGAACCGCTGGAATACCTACTTGACCACAATGCGCTCGGCCTCGATCCGCTGGAAGAGCATGGGAATGTGCTTGAACTACGCGCATCGGTCTTCACAGCCGGCGTCGGGCATACGGAAGACATCTACAGGATTGTCAACGGGGCGCAGGTTGAAGTGATGGACATACTTCCGAACCCGCTTGCGAGCGCGGAGTCGGTCCTTGATGACAGCGAGAAGAGCATCGGATGCCTTCTCATCGATATAGGCGGCGGCACGACCGAAGCCGTTGTATTCCGTAAAGGCACCGCGCATTATGCATGCGTTACCGGGCTTGGCGGGGATCATTTCGATTCGGACCTCGCGCATGGTCTCGGCATTTCATTGCGCGAAGCTGAGCGTATCAAGATTAACTTCGGAAGCGTCAAACCCGAGGACCAGGCGTCGGATGAAGTTGTCGAGATAGCGCAAGCGAGCGGGAGCAGCGAATTCATACCGGTGAAGATAATCGCCGAGATACTCGGCGCGAGGCTCGAGGAGATAATCGAGATAACAGGGGAGAAGCTTCACGATGCGGGAGAATTTCACGGCCTGAAGGGAGGCGTCGTCTTTACGGGCGGAACGAGCCTTCTACAGGGGCTTCCCGACAAAGCGGCGGAGATACTCGGGCTTCCGGCGAGGATAGGATATCCGCAGCGGATGGCGGGTCTTTCGAATGATGTCCGGAGTCCGATTTTCGCGACCGGCACCGGGCTTATCAAGCTCGGCTACAAGAGGTATATGCAGATCTCCCAGGAAACGGGCGGCGGACTTTTCAGCGATCTTAAGCGCCGCGTAGCAGGAAGCGGTATCTGGAAAACGATCACGCGATAGGAAATAACATGCCCGGTTTGACGTAAACCGGGAGGTATAAAGGAGCCTGCGATGGCTAAGATTTCGAAGAGAAGGAATGAAGATGAGAACCCGGAATTGATTTCCTCCGGGGCGGAACCCGAAGAGGGCGTGCCTGAAGAAGGCGCGAAGCTTTTCCCGTGGATGGTTGAAGACTCCAACCTCAAGAGGGATTCCAAGAAGAAATCGCTCAATTATGCGAACATAAAAGTCGTGGGGATCGGAGGCGCGGGTGGTAACGCCATCGCGCGCATGATGCATGCCGGGTTGCAGGGAGTCGAGTTCATCTCGATCAACACGGATGCCCAGTCGATAGCGTATAACCCGGCCGCCACGAAGATACAGATAGGCACCAAGATAACCAAGGGCCTCGGCGCGGGGGGGGATCCGGAACTCGGCCTGAAAGCGGCCATGGAGAGCAAAGCGGAGATTGCCGAAGCGCTCGAGGGCGCCGACATGATCTTCATCACCGCCGGCATGGGGGGCGGCACGGGTACCGGCGCGGCGCCGATCATCGCCGAGATCGCCAAGGACAAGGATGCATTGACCATCGCGGTTGTGACCAAGCCGTTCACGTTCGAGGGATTCAAGCGCGCGAAGGTCGCCGAAGAAGGGCTTACCGCGCTTCGCGGAACACTCGATACGCTCATAACGATTCCCAACGACAAGCTTCACGAGGTGGTGGCGCCGGAAACGACACTCGCCGAGTCATTCATGATAGCCGATGACATATTGCGCCAGGGAGTTCAGGGAATCAGCGACCTTATCGTCATCCCGGGAATGATCAACCTCGATTTCGCCGATGTGAAAGCCATCATGTGGGAGGCGGGCTCCGCGCTTATCGGCATCGGGCACCAGGCTGGGGAGGATCGGGCGATCAACGCCGCGCGCCAGGCTATCACATCGCCGCTTCTCGAAACAAGCATCGACGGCGCGCAGGGCATCCTGATCAACATCACCGGCCCCACGAACCTGACGCTTGCCGAGGTCAAAGCCGCGGCGGACGAGGTGTACAATGTAAGCGACCGCGAAGCCAACATCATATTCGGCGCGGTCATCGACGACCGGATGAAAGACGCGGTGCGCGTGACGGTCCTCGCGACGGGCTTCGATTCCGGCAAGGATGGTCCGGAGAAGCTTTTGAAAGAGACCCGTGGATTCGTTCCCAAGACCGGCGAGATCCGTGATTCAAAGGAGAAGGGCGGCGCGGTCCTCGATGAGGACGAACTCGATATACCGGCGTTCCTGAGAAGGGAACGCAAGAGTTAGGTGATCCATGCCCCTGCCGACGGAACGTTTTCTTGTCGAATTTCCCACCGGCCGGGGTGATGTAAGGGTGGCGGCGCTGTTTCCGAACACATACGCCGTGGGAATCGCGAACCTCGGTTTCCATACAGTACTCAGGGAATTGATAGATTACGGCGGATGCGATATCCGCCGTTTCTTTTTCGATGCGGACGCGCGTGCGGGGGAGCGCATCGTTGCCCCCGAAGGCGGATCGCTGAAGGAATCGGATATCATTTTTGTGTCGATAGCGTATGAGCTTGACTACATCAACCTTGTGCGCACTCTCATGGAATCGGGTATCAAGGCGAATCGTTCGGAGCGTGGCGGACTTCCGCTCGTTCTCGCGGGCGGTGTAGCGCCGTCGGCGAATCCGCGCCCGCTCAATGATATCGTCGACGCAGCGCATATCGGCGACTGCGAGGGATATATCGCCAAATATCTCGAACCGTTTAAACGGGGGCTGAAAGCACTGCGCGGGCCGGGCTTTACAGGCGCGCGCGAATCGCTCATGGATGAGTGGGGCGTCGAGGGCAATGCATACATTTCGATGAAGCACGGAAGTTCGCCGGGAGAGATCCCGCAGTGGGCGTTGTATGACGGATTCGAGAATAATCCCGGGTGGAGCATCGCATTATCCCCCGAGTCGGTCTGGAGCGACACATTTTTAGTGGAGACATCGCGCGGATGCGACCGCTCATGCTCGTTCTGCATGATCGGGCATAACCGGCGGGGATGCCGCAACGCGTCGCTTGATGCGCTCACCGTGCTCATCGGGCGTTACGCCGTGGATGCCGCATCGGTCGGGCTGATCGGGAGCTCGGTCGGCTCGTACCCGGGGCTCGTCGAGTTGGTTGAGAATTGCATACGGATGGGAAAGCGCGTGGGGGTTTCATCGCTGTATTTCCCGAACGCATCCGACGAGCTTCTCGGCTTGCTTGCATCGAGCGGCGAGCGTAATGTGACACTCGCGGTGGAGACGGGTTCGCATCGTTTGCAGGAAGCGATCGGAAAACTGCTTCCGTGGGGACTTGTCGCCGAGCGAGTGAAAGCGGCTTATGATGCGGGCATGGCATCGGTGAAGCTCTATTTCGTCATCGGTATGCCGGGCGAGGCGTTGCCGGACATAGAAGATTCGGTAGAGCTGGTGAAGCAAGTCGCGCATGCGTCGGACTTGCGTTCGCGTGGCGGAAGCGCGTCGTTCGATATCGGCGTCTCGTGTTTTGTGCCGAAAGCGGGAACACCATGGGAATCCATGCCGATGCTGGATGTGCCGGATTTAAAAGGACGTCTTGAACTGATGCGCCTTGGGTTGTTAGGGATTCCAAACCTGTCGATAAGCGCGGAAAGTCCTGAAATGGCGCTGTTCCAAGGAATACTTTCCGTCGGGGATGAGACGACTGGCGGAATTATCCTCGATGCGGCGGAATCGGGAGAGGGATGGAGAAAGGCTTTCCGTAACGCGGCGCGCAAAGCGGGATGGATGGGAAAAATTTTGGAAAACAGAAGTGAATAGCAGAATGGATTATGACGTAGCTAAAAATCTAAAACGAATCAAAGCAGCGATTGCAAAATCTTGTGAGAAGACCGGCGCGAATCCCGATGAGGTGATAATCGTCGGGGTTACGAAATATTTCGACTATCGCGGTATCGTTGCGGCGGTACGGGACGGCATCACGCATATAGGCGAGAACCGTCCGATGGAGATTCGCGACAAATTCCCCGCCGCCGACAAGGTCCTCGATGAGATGCTCGGGGCGGGGAAGCATTACACGAAACACATGATAGGCCACCTGCAGCGCAACAAGGTCAAGGCCACACTCGAGATGTTCGACATGATCCAGAGCCTCGATTCGGTGGCGCTTGCGGAGGAGATCCAAAACCAGGCCGGAAGGATGGGCATCGACCGGGTGGAGTGCCTCATCGAATTGAAGGTGAGCGAGGAAGAATCCAAGACGGGATTGGATATATCGCAGACCGATGAATTCATTTCCGCCGTGAAGAGCTTAGATAAAATCCATGTGCTCGGGATTATGGGCATGCCGCCGTATTTCCCGGATCCGGATGAGACGCGCCCTTATTTCATGCGGATTCGGGAGACATTCGAGCGGCTTAGATCGGAAGAGAACGAAACATTCCGTATGCGCCACTTGTCGATGGGGATGAGCCACGATTTTCATATCGCCGTCGAAGAAGGCGCGAACATGGTGCGCATAGGCCAGGCGCTTTTTAATTGAACCCCGGGCATCCGCCGTTTGTCATTGAATTTGAAGCATCAGCCGGGGATGAGAGAACCAGGTCGCGGGATAAAATAATGTTTAAAACATCGATATTTTTCCTGATTCTCGCCATCGTCCTGTTATCGGGAACCACAGCCCATTCGGCGATTTCCAGGGAAAGCGCCGTCATCGCGGGCGTGGGAACATCGAGCACGGAATTTATCATCGAGCCCGTGGAGAATTGCGTTATCACGTGGGGCGGGGCCGGATGGTACCAGGCGAACGGCATCGCGGTCGATGAGCGCGGGGATATCTATATCGCCGGAAGATTCAAGGGCAAGGCTGACCTCAGCCCCGGTCCCGATAAGCTCAAGCGAGAATCGGTGCTCGAATATTATGACTCATGCCTGGTGAAGCTGGACCCATCGGGGGGATTCCTGTGGGCGAGCACGTGGGGTGGACGCGACTGGGATGAAGCATACGATGTAGAGATAGACTCGCAGGGGAATATATACGTCGTCGGCGACCACAAGGGGTTTACGGATTTCATGCCCGGGGACGGCGAATTTGTTATACGCTCGCTCGGGCTCGGTTTTGATTCATACCTGATGAAATTCAACCCGTCGGGGGATGTCATTTGGGTCAAGACCTGGGGGGGTATCGATTTTGACAAAGCAAGGGGCGTGGCGATCGGACCGGATGGGGGAATCTATATCACCGGCAGTTTCAAGGGATTCGCCGATTTCAATCCCGGTGGTGAGAAGTTATCGTTCAAAGCGGCCGGAAGCGCCGATTCATATTTGATGAAGGTTGATCCGTCCGGCGAATTCGTCTGGGCGAAGACCTGGGGCGGTGACGACTGGGATGAAGCGTCGGGCGTCGCGGTATCCGCCGCCGGCATTGTATATGTAACCGGGTTCTTCTCGGAGACGATCGATCTCGACCCGGGACCGGATGTCGCGGAGTATTCATCACGGCACTTACGGGGCGATTCCTACCTTGTGAGTCTCGGGGGAGATGGTGAATATCGCTGGGCCAAGACTTGGGGCGGGGACGACTGGGACACGGCTCTCGGCGTAGCGATTGGGGCCGGCGATGATATATACGTGGTGGGTGATTTCAAGAGCCGCATGGACCTTGACCCGGGCACCATCGGTTCGGTGATAAAGTCAAACGGGGATATCGATTCATACCTCATCAAGCTTTCCGCTGAAGGGGCGTTGCTCTGGGCGCGCGCGTGGGGAGGAACCGAGCAGGATTCCGCCGGCGGAGTGGTGTTGACGTCGGACGGCTCGGTGTTCGCGGTGGGGTCGTTCTATGGCACCGTCGATTTCGATCCGGGCGTAGAGGAGGATTTGCGCAGCAGCGCGGGGGATTTCAACTCGTTCCTCATGAAATTCGACAGCGAGGGGAATTTGTCGAAGCGATGAAGTCGAGGGGTATGTGTTGAGATAATAAACATCATCGCCTTGCCGCTTATCTCATATTAAGGATATAATTCATTGTTAAGGATGTTGCCGGATTCGCGCCGGGCTGCAACTATTATGTGGGAAAAATTCACACCATCCGCGAAGCGAATTATCAAGTACGCTCACGAGGAAGCGAAGCATTTCAACTCAGCCTCGGTTGATAACGAACATATCATACTCGGCATACTGCGCGACGAGGAATGCGGCGCGATGAAATTGCTTCGTGCGCTGAAAGCCGATACGGAGAAAATCCGTGAAGCGGTTGTAAGTTCAATTACGCCGGGTGAAGGGGATATCGACCAGTTAAATTTCAGCCGCGAAGCGAAAGATGTGCTCGAAGCGGGATTTCGGTCGGCGAGAGCAAGGAAAGTGAATTCGATAGGAAGCGTTGACCTCCTCATCGGTTTAATGACGGTCGAGAGTAACGTATCGGTAATCCTGAGAAATGTAGAGGTGATATGCGAGGGTACTACTCCAGAGGGAAATGCATTTACAGAGCATTCCATCCAACAGCTTCTCGATGCCGATGGGGAATACGATGACCCGGAACGCGGAGAGGAATGTCTGAGTCGCTCGATTGAACAGGGAACTCGCATAAGGGCTGAAATTGCTTCGGGGAGAACAAAGCGCAGCATCATGGAGATACAGGAAAAGGCATCACCACTCGAAACAATTGCCAGGCACACGACCGTAATCATCCCCGCCTACAACGAAGAGGCGAACATCGGGGATGTTATCGACCGCATACAGGCGCTCGGGCTGAATCTCGACATCCTCGTCGTCGATGATGCATCCACCGACAAGACGAGCGAGGTCGCGAAATCCAAAGGCGTACAGGTCATCAGGCACCCGTACAACAAGGGCAACGGCGCATCGGTCAAGACCGGCATCAGGAAGGCCACACGGGAATATATACTTATAATCGACGGCGACGGCCAGCACCCGCCCGAGGAAATCCCCAACCTGCTGAAGCTGCTTCCGCAATATGAGCTCGTCGTCGGCGCGCGCACCCGCGAGAGCAGGACATCCGGTTTCCGCGATCTCGGGAATTTCATCTTCAACAATTTCGCGTCCTATGTCGCCGGATGCAAGATCCCGGACCTGACATCGGGGTTCCGCGCGATGCCGCGTGATGTCGCATTGGAATTCATCCACCTGTTCCCGAACCAGTTCTCGCTTCCCACAACCAGCACGCTGTCGGTCATCAAGTCGGGCTATTCGATTTACTACCACCCGATAAAGAGCGAAGTGCGCAAGGGGCGGAGCAAGATACGGCCGTTCAAGGACGGCGTGAAGTTCCTCATCATCATCGTGAAGATAGCGACATTCTTCAAGCCGCTGAGGGTGTTCCTCCCGATGAGCGTATTCCTGTTCCTGCTCGGGCTGGTGTTCGGGATACTGTCGAGCATGGCGGCGGGACGTCCGCGCCTCACCGAATTCCCGATGTTGTGCCTGTTTTCGAGCCTGCTGATTTTCTTCATGGGCCTTATAAGCGAGCAGATATCCAACCTCCGGTTCGTGAGGAGGGATTAGCTTGGCGAGGTTTATCGTCCTCGGCCCGACGCATCCCATCAAAGGCGGCATAAGCCACTACACGACGATACTCGTGCGCGAGCTTCGGAAGAAGCACGATGTGCGATTCATCTCATACAAATTCCAATATCCGAAATTCCTCTATCCCGGCACCGGCCAGACCGATGATAAGTCGGAAGGAATCCGGATAGATAATGAGCCGATCTTCCATTCGATGAATCCATTCTCGCTGTCGCGAATCGTGCGCGAAATAAGGCGCGACGACCCGGACATCTTCCTGCTGAACTGGGTCACATTTTTCTTCGCACCGCATATACACTACATGTTGAAGCGTGTGAAGCCGCTTCGTACGCGCTCCCTGATGATATGCCACAACGTCAAGCAGCACGAAGACCGTCCGATGGAGGCGTATTTCACGAGGATGGCATTCAGGCATTGCGACCGGTTCATCGTGCATAGCGAAGAGGACAGGAACAACCTGCTTCAATATCGTCCCGATGCGAATGTGAAGAAGAACCTGCATCCGACATATGACATTTTCGCCACCGAATATCCGTGGGAGCGCGATGCCGCGAGGGCGGCGCTCGATGTTGACGGCGAGGTGCTGCTGTTCTTCGGCGTGGTCAGACCGTATAAGGGATTGAAGCACCTCATCGACGCGATGCCCGCGATCCTCGAAAAGCGCAAGGTGACACTTCTGGTCGTGGGCGATTTCTGGGGCGGGCCGGAGGAATATCGCAAGCAGATTGGGAAGCTCGGGGTGGGGGAGCATGTACGGTTGTTCGACCAGTACACGCCGAACGAGGAAGTCGGCAAGTATTTCATGGCGTCGGATCTGGCGGTGCTGCCATATGAGTCAGCGACGCAGAGCGGGATAACGCAGATTGCGTATGGATTCGGATTGCCCTGCGTGGTGACGAATGTCGGCGGTTTGCCGGAAGTTGTCGATGACGGCAGGACAGGATATATAGTACCGCCGAAGGATGCGCGGGCGATTTCCGATGCGGTGCTGCGGTTCTTCGATGAGCGCGACAAGGTCGACTGGAGCGGGAATATACGTGAATTCATCAGACGCTTCAGCTGGGACCATATGATCGATACGATTGAGACTTTCTTGTAAAAATCGGAACTGACCCGATTTTCTAAAAGCCCGAGCCCCGACTGTCAGGGAGGGGACACTAAGCGATTAAGATTCTATAAACTGCATGGACTATCTCGATGAAATAAAAGAACACTCGCTGAAGTGCGCGGTATCGCTCAAAGCAAGACGCGTTATGCCACGGCACTTGCTCATGGCCATCATCGAGCGCAAAGCCGAAGAGAATGAGCTGCTGAATGAAGAGGGCATCGATCCCGAGGGGCTTCTCGAAGTGCTGAGTAAATACGGCATCGAGGAGAATGAAGCCGGGGCACACCCGGAATTCGGAGCCGGGATCCTGGAGATATCGAATCGCGCGCGCGAACTTGCTAAAAAGTATAAGGAAGAACCCGGGGTCGAATTCCTGCTCTGGGCGTTGAGTGAGAATGGTGAATTCCTCAAGGATGCGCTGATGCAGGGGATCGGGATAGACTGGAGCGAGACGGCGCGCGCGATGCAGAACCGCGTGATGTCGCGCCACGCCGCGCATACCACCTGGAGCCAGGCGCGGATTTCAGACCCCGGTCTGCATAAGGCGATGATCCACAAGTTCTTCTCGGATGACGCCAACGCGATTCTCAAAGGAGCATTCGAAAGGCTTCGCGACAACGGAGGCGGGACGCTCGGGATACCCGATGTGTTGATATCGCTGCTCGAATCCGATGAAACCGGCGAGATGAAACTGGTGCTCGCGGGAGCGGGGTTCAATGTCGATGCGCTGATTTCCAATTTACCCACATCGCAATCCGACATCGAGGAGATCGTGGCGGAAGGACGTGTCGGCTTCGAGGCGGAACTTATCGATGCGCTTATCGACGCACGCATTCAACTCAGGGCGTTCCCCGCGGACAGGGTGGAGCGGCACCATATGCTTCTCGGGTTACTGAGGATAGGCGAGCGGAAGTTGCCCGATGTATTCTGCGAACTGAGCGATGCGGAATACGGGCCGTACCAGCACGCCGCCATAGAGTTGATTCACCTGCGGCACGGTACGCCGAAGCTCGACCTGTCGGAGGGAATCCGGCCCGAGGCATACGAGCGGATGTCGGTGGCGGAAATCCAGGGAACGCGGGCGGTGCCGGTGAAAATAGAGAACGGCAGGCTCATTGTCGGTACGCCGGGATACCTCGGTCCCGTCGCATTGAAGAAAATAGAGGAAACAGCCGATATGCCTGTAGAGGCTCGACTCGTGCCGGGAGGATGGTTCAGGGAACACGCGGGGCTGCCATAGAAGCCGATGCGGTATAGCATCGCATAAGATTGGATCAATGAACCTTGCGTCTGGTTTGTTGTCTGTAGTATTAAATAAAACGAGCGCGTGATATTACTGTAATGAAAGGGAATTCAGTGTTCATGCGACCGGGAAGGTGACGTTTCCGGCGTCGAAGATTAGACAAAGGTGGTATAATTTTCAGATATATCGGAGTTTTTCAGGAAACGGCTGGAGACGAGGAGGAGTCTAAAACGATATGTGGGAAAAATTTACACCGTCCGCCAAGAGGATCATCAAGTACGCCCACGAAGAGGCCAAGCATTTCCGCTCGAATGCCGTCGATACCGAACACATCCTGCTCGGCCTGATACGGGACAAGAATTCCGGCGCGATGAAGGCGCTCCAGGCGATGGATGCCAACATAGAGCAGATTCAGAACGCCACGATAAAATCGATAGAGCTCGAGCAGTTCGAAGTCGAGCAACTCAATTTCAGCAGGCACGCCAAGGATGTTCTTGAGGCGGCATTCCGCGAAGCGAGGAAACTGAAGAAGAATTCCATCGGAAGCGAGCATCTTCTCCTCGGCCTTATGAAGGTTGAGGGCGGGAAGGCATACCGGATCCTCGCGGAGCATGATATTAACTACCAGAAGGCGGCGAAATTCATCGGGCAAAGCTCCAGGGGGGGCACCAAGGGCCGGAGCAAGACTCCCACGCTCGATGAGTTCGGCACCGATCTCACGAAGCTCGCCAAGGAAAGCAAGCTCGACCCATGCATCGGCAGGGAGATCGAGATACGCCGCATCCTGCAGATACTCAGCAAGCGAACGAAGAATAACCCCGTGCTTATCGGCGACCCCGGCGTGGGGAAGACCGCCATCGTCGAAGGATTGAGCCAGCGCATAATCGACGGCAAGGTGCCGGGAATCCTGCGCGAAGCGAGGGTAGTGAGCCTCGATCTCGCCGGTCTTGTCGCGGGCACCAAATTCCGCGGCGAGTTCGAGGACAGGCTCAAGCGTGTGATGAAGGAGATTATCGGCACCGAAGACCCGATTATCCTTTTCATAGATGAGTTGCATACCGTCATCGGCGCGGGTGCCGCCGAGGGCGCGATAGATGCGTCCAACATCCTGAAGCCGGCTCTTTCGCGTGGCGAGCTTAGGTGCATCGGTGCCACCACGGCTTCGGAATACAAGAAGCACATCGAGAGAAACGGCGCGCTCGAACGACGGTTCCAGCCGGTCAATGTCGACGAGCCGACTCTTGACGAGACTATCGAAATCCTCAACGGCCTGAGGGAACGCTATGAGGATTATCATAACGTCACGATTACCGATGAGGCGATAAAAGCCGCGTCATATTTTTCGCAGCGGTTCATTTCGAACCGTTCGCTCCCGGACAAGGCGATAGACCTCGTGGATGAAGCGGCGAGCAAGGTGCGGCTGTTCCAGTATGAAGAGGACGAGTTGAAGAAAGCCGTGGGGATTTCCGACACTATTCGCACCGGGGCGGAGCGTAAAGCGATTCCCATGGAAGCAGACACATCGGTATTCACGGGAGACATCGATGCCGACATCGATGACAGCGAGGATGTCGGCAGCCTTACATTCCCCCTCGACGAGCGGGACGACGATGACCTCCCGGCCGTCCCCGAGCCGAAAGAACCCATCAAGCGCCCGAAAGTCGTCGAAGAGGATATCGCCGAAGTCGTGCATGCGTGGACCGGCATCCCCGTCAGCGCGATTGCCGAAGAGGAGACCAAGAAGCTTCTCCGCACCGAGGAGTATTTGTCGAAGCGCGTCATCGGGCAGGAGGAAGCGATAAAGGTGTTGGCGCGGGCGCTTCGGAGGGCGCGGGTCGGTTTGAAGGACCCGATGCGTCCCACCGGCGCGTTCCTGTTCGCCGGACCCACCGGCGTCGGCAAAACCGAACTGGCGAAGACCCTCGCGGAGTTCCTGTTCGGCGACGAGCGCGCGCTGATACGTTTCGACATGTCCGAATACATGGAGAAGCATTCGGTAAGCCGCCTTGTCGGCGCTCCGCCGGGCTATGTCGGGTTCGACGAGGGTGGACAGCTTACCGAGGCGGTCAAGCGCAGGCCGTATTCGGTCATACTTATGGATGAAATCGAGAAAGCGCATTTCGAAGTATTCAATATTTTGCTTCAGGTGATGGAGGACGGCATCATCACCGACTCCCACGGACGCCGAGTCGATATGCGCAACACAATATTGATACTGACATCGAACCTCGGCACGTCGTCGATTGGCGTCGATGAACCGATGGGATTCCGCTCGAAGTCCGACGAGATGCTTTCGCCGGACCAGATATACAAGCAGATGGAGCCGAAGGTGCGGGAAGCCGTCAAGAAGGCGTTCCGTCCCGAATTCCTCAACAGGCTCGACGAGGTGCTGATCTTCCGCGCTTTGACGACAATAGATATCGTCCTGATAGCGAAGAAATTCCTGGCCCGCGTGGCGGAAAGCGCCCTGCAGCATGAGATCTATCTCAAATTCAGCGACAAGCTTTACGATCACCTGTCTGAGAAGGGCTATTCGAAAACACAGGGCGCGCGTCCTCTGAGAAGGCTGATAATGAATAAAATCGAGGACCCGCTGAGCGAGCATATACTCAAGAAGGACTTCGAGCCGGG
>CAZSPL010000061.1:0-17270 GCA_964608735.1 uncultured Planctomycetota bacterium
GGGCAGTGGGTGACGATTTTCTTCACACCGTATGCCTTCATCGTCTCGATATTCGTCTCCGCCAGTACCTGGAAAAGCATCTCGTTGCCGATGCGGCGCGCCGAATCACCGGTGCACTTCTCCTCGTTGCCGAGTATCGCCCAGTTCACCCCGGCCTTGTTCAGCAGCGACGCCATCGCGCGGCTTATCTTCTTGCCGGTATCGTCGAGCGCGCCTACGCATCCCACCCAGTACAGCAGGTCGAACTCCCCCTTCTCCGCCGCTATCGGCACATCGAGTTCCTTCGCCCAGTCGGCGCGCTTCTGCCAGTTTATCTCCCACGGGTTGCCGTGGACTTCGAGGTTCTTGAAGAATTTATTGAGCTCCGGCGGATACTGGTTCGACATGAGCACCATGTAGCGTCGCATCTCACTTATCTTCTCCACGTGCTCGATGCCGAACGGGCAGTGCTCCTCGCAATATCCGCACGTAGTGCATGTCCAGATGACATCCTCCGCGATGATTTCCCCCACCATCGGCGCGGCATCGTCAGGCGTCTTCCCGGCGGCGATCATCTTGTTCTGAATGCCGAACATATAATCCCGAAGCCCGGTGACCAGTTTCTTGGGCGATAGCGGCTTCTCGCTGAGACGCGCGGGGCATCCCTCGTGGCATCGCCCGCATTCCACGCAGCACAGCAGATCGAGCAGATGCTTCCAGTGGAACTGCTCCAGCTTCTCCGCGCCGAATTCCTCCGCTTCGTCCATGTTCACATACGATGCCACTCCGCGCGGCGTCAGCTTCTGGAAGAACTCGTTGAACGGGCATATGAAAAGATGCATGTGCTTCGACAGCGGGAGATACACGAGGAAACACAGTATGAGCGTCATGTGCACCCAGAACGAGATGACATACAATGTGAACAACGTGGCATGCGGCACACCGGCGAGCGCGTTGCCGAGGGGCGCGCCGATGAACGCCCATTTCTCCAGCGGCGAATCGACCATCGCATACTTGAACACATCCATCAGGAGCGCGAATACGATGATGCCGAAAATCAGCAGCAGGACGTTATTCGCGTCGGGACTCCAGTCCAGCCTCTCGGGCTTGATGACGAAGCGCCTGTAGGACGCCATCGCGAGGCCGATGAATACGAACAATATGAAAAGCTCGATGAAAAGCTGCAGGATACCGAACGCGACCGAGTTTTCGAGGCTGTGGCCGATGACCGGGACAAACGCTTCGCTCAGGAGGAACACGTTGCCGATGAGAAGCACGACGAAACCGTAGAATATGAGCACGTGCGTAAGCCCGGTGTAGCCTTCACGAAGCACATTCAACTGCCCGAACACGAGCCCGACGGTTTTCCAGAAGCGCATCCACGGGTTGTCGGTGCGCTTCACCGACCTGCCCATGCGGACAATGAGCAGCCTGCGCCAGAGGACGTATAGGAATGTCGCGGCCGCGGCGAGGGTTATCAGTACGAATAACAACCATCCGGGGATGAACAATATGTTCGTGTACAAAGCACTCTGCATGTCGATACTCCTGGAAAAAGTAGGGACAGTCACCTACTTTTTCTCACTTCAACATCTCTCTCAGCATCACCATTTTCTGCACTTCCGACGTCCCCTCGTAAATCGTCAGTACCCGCGCGTCGCGGTAATAGCGCTCCACCGGGAAATCCTCGATGTATCCATACCCCCCGTGTATCTGCACGGCCCGGGCGGTGACGCGGTTGGCCATCTCCGACGCGTAGAGCTTGGCCATCGACGCTTCCAGCGGGCATTTTTTTCCGCCGCCGTAAATCCATGCCGCGCGGTAGACGAGAAGCCGCGCCGCATCGACATCCATCTTCATCTCGGCGAGCTTGAACGAAATCGCCTGGAACTCGGTGAGCGTCTTGCCGAACTGCTTGCGCTCTTTCGCGTATTTGATCGACTCATCCAGCGCGGCCTGCCCCAATCCGAGCGCTTGCGCCGCGATGCCGATGCGTCCCCCTTCGAGATTCGACAGCGCCACCTTGAATCCCTCGCCCTCGCCGAGTATGCGGTTCGCCACCGGCACCACGGCATCTTCGAACACAAGCTCGGTGGTGCTCGACGCGCGCAGCCCCATTTTCTTCTCGATTTTGCCGATGGAAAATCCGGGCATGCCTTTCTCGACCACGAGCGCGGTGATTCCCTTGTGACGTTCCCCCGGCCCGGTGCGCACGAAGGTGATGAAGATATCGGCGTATTCCGAATGCGAGATGAATATCTTGGTTCCGTTGACGATGTAGTTATCGCCGTCGCGCACGGCTTTGCATTTGAGCGATGCCGCATCGGACCCGGCTTCCGGCTCGGTGAGCGCGAACGCGCAGATTTTGCGGCCGGTGGCGGCATCGCGCAGAAGCCTCTCCTTTACATCGGGCGGCGCGAGCTTGTTGAGGATATCGACCCCGAGCGAATTGTGCACCGAAAGCACTACGCCGGTGGATGCGCACGCGCGGGATATCTCCTCGATGGTAATCGCCGACGACAGCACGTCCATGTCGGCGCCGCCGTATTCTTCCGGCGCGGGCATGCCGAGGTAGCCGAGTTCGCCGAGCTTCTTGAGCACCCCGGGGTCCATCTTGCCTTCCTTGTCCATTCGCTCGGCGATGGGCGCGAGCTCGCCCTGCGCGAAATCGCGCGCGGCATCGCGGTACATCGCCTGTTCGGGTGTGAGTTCAAAATCCATTATCGCCTCGTGCCTGTTTTCACAATCTCCCCCCCGCCCATTTTAACGCATTTTCGGGGAAAATGGGGAGGGGAGGAAGGCAGAAGAAGGCGGCGAAGGCAGAGGAAAGCAATGGATAACAGGGGGGGTAATATGAAAGGAGTACCGCACACTTCAGTGGCGCCCTCCATCCCGAGCCGCGAGCGTGCGGGAGCGGACACCGCACGGATCATTCCTGATAGCGGAGACCTGGCCCACTCAGGATTTTATATCTTCCCGACTTCACCAATCGTATGCTTTCGTATGATTCAGGTTCCGCGAATTCAAACTGCGATATGTGATATTCATCACCAACCTTGGAGAAAAACACCGGGATGACTTCCTTCTCAGTCCAGCTACGCCATTGCCGGTATGGATAGTACAATTGCCTGATAATAACATTCGTATCTTTCCTGTTCTTAGCCTCGATTAAGACGACTTTATCTTCCCCTTCATACCCGGCATCCACCTCTGTTTGAACGCTTTCGACCAGTATCTCATGTCCGCCGAACTTGAATGTGAACCTCGGAGTGTATTTTCGCCCCCTGATTGTGAGCACGAGCGAATCGTCTTGCAGGAAGGAGCGTATCAGGCTCGATGCATATGCATAATCCACATGCTGCATCTCGGAGTTGCCGACTTCGATTGTGTCCAAAGCAAAATTTAAATCAGAACGATGCACGTCTATTGTGCTGTAAGCATACGGAAGATCTATATAGCCTTCACCTTGAAGCAGGACGTACTTACCATGCTTCACTGGAAGCAGAAAGAGGTTGTTTCTACTGAATATTTCCGGCCTGTTCTCTCTTTTATCCGGCTGCGGTAGAATTCTCAACCTATTCTTAACCGGTTGCTTGAACGACCTGGCGATTTCCTTAATCTGTCTTGATGTAAAGAAGAAAGGCTTTACCTTGAAATTATGCTCCTGAAGCCGCAGGTGCGTAAATACTTTTAGCCATGCTTGGTTATTCATCCTTCTTCTCGCTCTATTCGAAGTCCTACTCAAATCGTTCTTTCTTCCAAAAACCCCTCTTAACATGTTTTATGAGGCCCATCTTCCCCAGGATTTGCAGCTGCTGACGTATTTTTTCATCAACGTTCTTATTCTCGGGATAAGATTTATTGAATTCCTTCCCATATTTATAGATATCCGATGTATTAAATTCGCCATCAGGTAATGAATTATAGACAAGTTCAAGCCACCCGGCTAAGTCCCTGTTACTCGGTTTGGGTTTTCTAAGAGATTCCGTTTTCTCTCTAAATCTCTCCTGGAGATTTCCTAACGACTTATCATGAATTGGTTTTGACGAATGCGCTTTCTCGATAGAGCTTAGTTCTTTATACATGTCTATATACTCGTCATCGGGCTTAAACTTTTCATCGTCAAACTTGAGATTTGTGTAAACCTCATGAACATCGGAGGCAAATTCACCATCCGCTGAAGTTGTGACAGCTACGTTAACTTCGACATTATTGCGCAGCCCGCCATCTGTCAAATTCGATGAACCCGTGACTACCGTGAACATATCCCCCTGGCCGAATATGTACAGCTTAGGATGATAAATTCCCATCCCGGCAATATCGGTGTAGCAATACAGATTGACATTCTCGTTATTCTCGGAAAGCTCATTTAGATATGATAGCGCGCGCGATTCCGTGATCCGTCCATCCAGCCCTGCTAATATCTCAAAGCTTACCCCGGAATCTATACATTTACGAAGAGGCTCCATTATTAATTTCAATCCCGGCATAGAGACAAAAGCAACCGCAAAACGGACATCCGTGGATTCCCGGAGTCCGTCACTCAGAATTTCGTGCATTTTCGCCGCTTGGTTGTCTATTATTCGGATTTGCATTTTGACCACCTTACTCTTATATTTCACGCCCATTCTCGAAGACTCGAACTGGGCGTGGCACCCGCATGGCAAATTGATATGAAAAGAGTATAGATCGATTAGAGATTGATCACAAATGGAACCAGCCATTCCTTGTCAACACCCTACCCCCCTGCCAGAATTCCTATCCCCCCGCCAGAACCATATCCCCCGCGCGGACGGTGTGGTCGAAGCCATCGTCGTCCCGTACTATCAGCGCGCCGTAACGATCGATAGCCAGCGCCGTGCCCTCTATCACCAGGCGATGCGCCTCGCGTATATCTACATCCTTGTCGGCTTCCCGGTCACCATACGCGTCGAGATAAACCACGACGCGCATATTGTCGAGGAACGCCCGCGTCTCATACAGCGTCTTGAATGTCGGAAAATACTCCCACCGCGCGAAGCTCAGGAAATCGCGCACGCCCACCGCGCACGATGCCATCAGCGATTCGCGCTCGTACTCCCTGCCGGTCGCCGTCTTTATACTCGTGGGAGGCGTCACCGTGGTGAATTTCCAGTCCGATTTCGTCGAATTGACGTTGAGCCCCACGCCGACGATGATGAATTCCTCCGGTGTGACGTACTCCGATAAAATCCCCGCTATCTTATGGCCCCCGATAAGTATATCGTTCGGCCACTTGAGCCGCGTCTCGATGCCGTGCTGCTTCTCGAGCGCATCGCATATCCCCAGCGCCGCCGCGAGCCCGGTTTTCGGGATATCCACCCGGTTGAGGGTATTCTTGAACGCGAGGGTGAATGTCAGGTCCTTGCCGGGTGATGCGAACCACGAACGTCCGAGGCGGCCTTTCCCGGCGGTCTGCTTGTCGGCGGCGATGAGGCCGCCTTCCTCGAAGCCGTCCTCACGGATGAGCCGCTTCGCTTCGACATTCGTGCTGTCGACCTCGTCGTACAGCTTGAATGGAAGATACCACCCGGCTTCCCTCAGCGCTGCTTCGAGTTTTGCATAGTCCAGCATTCGCTTTCTCCATCCGCACACTGAAATGTGCTGCACCCGCTCATCAGGACTCCGGGTGGCACGGACGAGCGTCAACCAATCATGATAGTCCTGCCAACCTCATTAAGCTCGCCCGTGTCTTGGTCCGCTCGTACACGGAATCCCGTTCCACCAAAAATGATACAATAATAACGGCGGCGCGCAAAACGCAAGGAGAATGGCAGACCCGTAAACCTTACCGATTCCCGCATAATCAATGGATGACAACACGAAAAACGATGCTGCGTACGATGAACTCGACGATGACGACCTCGACATCACGGACGACATCCCCGACGATTACCTCTCCCGCCGGCGGAAAAAGAACAGGCTGCTTCTCTACATCGCCATCTTTATCATCCTCGAAAACATCTTCGTCCCGCCGAGATACCAGTTGTCGAACAACATCGCCCTCGGGTTCATACGGCTCTACCAGGCCACCGCGTCGAAGGCATTCAGCGCTTCGGGTGCGGTCAGATGCCGGTTCTATCCCTCGTGCAGCGAATACGGGCGGCTCTCGCTTCTCCACGACGGATTCCTCGTCGGCATCGTCAAGGGAACGTGGCGCGTGATACGGTGCAACCCGTTCAACAGGGCGGACTACGAGGACTGGCCGTATGACGGCGCGTGGGATGATTCCGACAAGCTTCCGCAGCATTACCTGCATCTGCGCGGCGACACCCACCTTCCCGCGTGGGCCGTCGAGGAGGGCTATTATATAGATAAAGGGAAAATCAGGAAGGCGGGGGATGAAAATCCGCATGATGATTCAAGTCCGATTCAATCCGTTATGGACTAACACCCCTTCCCGCGCGGAGATTAATCTGCGGGCGGTATGGATGGTTCCTTGACGAAACGCCGATAGGGTGGTAAATATCTTTTGTAACCTCAGGGGGGCCTTCCATACGATTCCCGCGGAAAATGCGATGTGATGCGTAATCGCCGGGTTGCGGCGCGGGATGAAACGAAGATAACAGGCTATTTTTAATGTTTAAAATATCTGCTACAATTTAATGTTTTGAACGAGGTAAAGGAACCGAAGTATGGGTCCTGACGATTTGGAAAAACTGAAAGACGATGAAGACGCCCTGTTCGGCGGCAGCGACGACATCTTCGGCCTGACGCAGAGGGTACAGCGCATGGTGCGCAACCTTAAGACCCTCCTGTCGGTCACCGAGGCGATTTCGAGCGAGTTGGACCTCCAGAAGCTGCTGGATAAGGTCGTGGAGGAAGCCGCGGGCATATTCGGCGCCGAGAAAGCGTCGCTCATGCTCATCGAGAACGGCGAGCTGAGGATACGCTCCGCGCTGGGGCTTCCGCCCGAGGTCATCAAGGTCGCGCGCGTGAAGGTCAAGCCGGACCTCAATATCTCCGGCCATGTCGCCTACACCGGCGAGCCGCTGTTCATCCAGGATATAGACACCGACCCGCGTTTCGGCAAGGGACGCGCCGCCGCGAGCGGGCAGAAATATGAGACAAACAGCCTCATAAGCGTGCCGGTGAAATCGCGCGACGGCGTCATCGGCGTGCTCAACGTCAACAATAAATCGACGCACAAGGAATTCACCAAGGACGACCTCGCCCTTCTTATCACCGTCGCAAACCAGGCGGGCATCGCGCTGGAGAATGCGTCCCTCTACGCCCAGGCGCAGGAACGCATCATGGAACTGACCCTCATCGCCGAGGGTGAGGCCGCCATCAACCGCGCGCACGAGATAAGCGACATCGCCGCCATCCTCATCGACCTCGTACACACGCTGCTGCCGAACACCGAGTACGCGATTTACTACGTCGACCCCGAGAGCGAGATTATCGAATTCGGCGCCGGTACCGAGAGGATGAAGATGTTCTACGGCCGCGCGCTCCGCGGCGGCAAGGGACGAAGGCGCGAAAAAGAGCGCGACAAGATATACGCGCGAAGCCTGTTGAGCGATTTCGAGAACGGCATCCCGGTCGTTAATTATGATGCCATTCCCCCCGACCCCGGATATCTCGTCGGCATCCCGCTGTACAGCGCGAAGGGGGCGCTCGGTTATCTCGAGCTGTTCACCACCAACCCCGGCGGATTCGACCGCTCGAACATCCGCATCATCACCACCCTCGCGCCACTCGCCGCGGTGAGCATGGAGAACCTCAAGCTCTACCAGGAACTGGGACAGGGATACACCGACACCATCCGCGCGCTTTCGAGCGCCATCGACGCAAAAGATAAATACACCATCGGCCATTCCGAACGCGTGGCCCTTTACGCGATAGAGATAGGCAAAGCGCTCGAGTTCGACGAGAAGGAGCTCGAAGTGGTCGAACGCGCCGGCATCCTGCACGATATCGGCAAGATCGGCGTAAGCGAGATGATCCTCGGCAAGCCGGGACGTCTCAACGACCGCGAGTTCAAGGAGATGAAGGAACATCTCCGCAAGTCGGGCGAAATCCTGAAGCCCATCAAATTCCTCGGCGCGGCGCGCGATGGGCTCATCACGCATCACGAGCGGATGGACGGCCGCGGCTACCTCGGCCTGCCCGGCGGTAAGATACCGCTTCTGGGGCGCATGCTCGCCATCGCCGACGCGTTCGATGCCATGACCAGCGACAGGCCGTACCGAAAGGGGCTTCCGATGGAAGTCGCCATCAACGAGCTCGAGAAGAACAAGGGCTCGCAATTCGATGACGAGCTCGTCGAGGTTTTCGTGAGCCAGGTGATTAAGCCGAACATCCAGTCCGATGGCACGCTCGAACTTCCCGGCCTGAGGGAAATCAACAAGAAGGCGCGGGTGCGGTTCGAGTATCCCTCGGAGATGAAGCATTCCACCATCCAGCCGCTCGGTATCAAGGAGATCGTCGACGCCGATAAAAAATTACGCGGCGAGAAAACTTCGAGCGACGGTGAGATCGACAGCAGGGTCGTCGAGGGAAGCAAGAAACAAAATCCCGGCGACGAATAGAGGAAGGCTGGCAAGAAGGCAGAATAGTAGAAACAATCCCCCGTGAAGAGCGGGGGTTTTTTTATAGAGCGCGGGCATCCTTGCCCTAATGGGTGATGGGACGAAGACACGGACAAGCTTCAAGGGGGGATGAGCCGTGTTAAGAATTGGGAGACGCTTGTCCGTGGCACACTTGCATGGTTGATGGATAGGTAGAGAAGACACGGGTAAGCTCGCGGACTCGTGGCACACGAGTTTGGTAGATAATGGTAAGGCACGCCCATCCTCGAAGACTCGTAGTGGGCGTGGCACCCGGCGGTATCAAGACAAGGAGAATTACCACATCCCATTTTCATCGAGCTTGCATAGGAATGCGTTTACGGTACCCGGGCAATGAACCAGACCTACCCAAGGGCCAGGGTCAAGATCCACAGTTGGGGATTCATATGATGAAGCGAATACCGTACCCACGACATAGATATAACCTTGGTTGTCAACATCCATAGGGCCCTGGAATCTCCCATCCGTATGGCCCCATGCGCGTGCCCATTTATATTGGCCATCCCGGTCGCAGCACCAAAGGGTAGCGCTTGTCGAATGTTCCGGGTTTGTCATGAAGCAATCCAATCCCGGCCCGGTGTCGAACTCGGCTGCCCGATCCAGTTCGCTTGAAAGGTAGACGTTTTGTGAATTAGAAATAGCCAGACGAGGAGCATTTGCGTTGTAGGCGTCATCACCCGTGTGCTCGTCCAATGTATTGATCACTGATCCCCATAGGTAATTGCCCCTTTGATCCAGCTTTACTAAATAGATATCGCTAAATACGGCGATATAATGCAGGTCTTCACCAGGACCGGGTTTTAAATCATAGCTATTGCCTGGAGCGTAACCACCGCAGACAAGCCCGGTGATATATATCCTTCCACCAGCGTCCGTCTCCACATCATAGGCGCAATTCAGAAAACACAGAGTGCCGCTTTCATTCCAGTCGAGTGCCCAAATATATTCTCCGTCAGTATTTAGCTTACTAACAAACGGCTTGCAGCAGGTCTCGGGAGTTCCATGCAAATCTATTCCCGGGCCGGGGTCAAAATCAGCGGCTTCCCCGAACCAACCGACAACATAAACCGAGTCTTTATAAACTTCAACATCCGTGCCGCACTCATAACTTTCTCCTCCCCATGTTCTTGTCCAGATGTGGTTCCCATCGGTATCGAATTTTGTCAAATACACATCCCATTTGTCGATTGCTTCATGTTCATCCACTCCGGACCCGGGGTCGAAATCCATAGTATAGGTAAACGAACCTGTAACGTAGACATTATCGGCAACATCAAGGGTAAGCCCTTGAAGAATGAGGGCTGAGGATTTCCGGCCGGTTGCTGCAGCCCAGTCGAAACCCCCGTCTGGCGAGAGCTTGCATATGAACTCAGTCAGGGAACACCAATCCAGTTCCGTCAGGTTGAATGTCCCTTCTCCCGGATCGCAGTCGAACGACCCGCTGAATATTCCGAGAATATACACACCGCCATTGGAATCAACAACTACATCCCCAGCCCTCAACAATCCATCCTCATTTTCCCAGATATCAACCCAGGTAAGTACTCCTGTAGGCGCGAATTTGCTTAAATAGATTTCACCTCCAGCGTATTCTGTAACGCCGGGACCGGGATCGAAGTCTACGGTTCCCCCAAACACACCGAGGACATAGACATTACCGAGATCGTCAACCGCCGTGTCCAGGGCTTCGCATTCCCCGTTTGAACCACCCCAGATGAGGGCCCCGCCGACGGTTGGAGGAGATGCATCGATGGTAATGTCAACATAATTGAATAATGGATCCTTGCTGCCTTCCGCCTTAGCCCAGATCAATGCCTTATATGTACCCGCGGGCTCGCCTCCGAAATGCCAATATGCGTCTTTATATATCCATAGATTATCATGTTGATGAACCATTGACTTGTGCGAATAGCCACCGTAATTGTGAGGCTGCCCCAAACAAGTAAAGTCCATGCTGACATATTCGATGTCGCCGCCGCCGGCCCAGGTGAGTACTTCGCATACGATATCGTTTTTCTTGTAGTCGAGGAAAACACCGGTAGCATGAGCGTTGCGTATCTCGTAAGGCTCTTTGCAGTTACCCGGCCATGATGCTTCTACGATTAATTCCATATTCAGGAAGGCTTCGAGATCATCGGCGTATATCTCATATATTCGAGCGTGGGCCGTCCCTGGAGCAAACAACCGTTTAGGCTGGTCGACCGCGAATGCTTTAAAGGGGTGGTACTTCTCCCAGGACAGGGTAGTTATCCTGACGTATGAATCGGCGTTGGCAAGATAGTACTCATCATGCATGACTTTGATGATACCCCTTACATCATAGGCTTTAAGGTTGGTTGGATTCCTCAATGATAATTTCAGCTTGAGGAATTTCTCCGTCGGCTTGAATTCCAGGACATCGATGATCAGGCAGTTGGAGCATTCCGGCGGCAGGAGCATGTCGGTGATGTCATATAACTCGTTGCATCTACGGGCGGGGACGGCTTGGGCGGTCAATGCGGCGGCATCGAAGGAGATATCCCACACGCCCCAGAGGTATTCGCCGGGATAAGTGTTGGCGGTGAGTTCGTCCGGTTCCGGGATGCAGGGAGGCGTTGACGGGATGGTGGAGGTGGCACTGCATCCGAGGAGTAGCAGTGCCATGACGGAAAGGGCGATTGGGAAAATGCATAGTTTTGATGAGCCAACCACGAAATCCTCCTTACGGAGATTGCCGAGTCTATGGTGGGGAAGGTGGTTTGTTCATATATTATACTCTAAAATTGGCGTTTTCGGGATACCACTAATGCCCGGCAGGAAGCGAAAAACGATTGAAACGTCGAACACGGGTAAGCTCGCGGACTCGCGTACCCGTGGCACCAGGCATGGCAACAGGCGGCAAAACGGGGGGGAAGTCGCGCAGTCGAATTACTCCCCGGGGGCTGTTTACCCCTGGCTCACGTTCATTTTCATCGTCGCGATAATGTTCCGCGTCGGAGTGCACATGCAAGCCGCGAAGAACGACCCGTCATACGGCAATCTCCAGCAGGATGAAATCACCTACCACGGATGGGCGCTGTCGTTCAGCCATGGCGAGATGCCGCGCGAACTTCCCTTCGCCGCGCCGCCGTTCTATTCGTTCGTGCTCGGGAATGTCATCTTCAACATCTTCGGCGATAAAATCCCCGCCGCGTATTACTTCAACCACTTACTCGCCCTTATCAACATCTACCTGCTGTTCCTCCTCGGACGCAAACTCTGGTCGAACGCCGCGGGACTCATCGCCGCCGCCGCATACAGCTTCTACCCCGCGTTCATGATGCTCGAAATGAAAGTGATGGTGACGACCTTCTTTATCACTTTTACATTGCTCGCGCTCTACTGGGGACTTCTCGCGAAAGAGCGTGACAGGACGCGCGACTATATCATCGCCGGGCTGATGATGGGACTCGCATCCATCGCGCGCCCGACGTTTCTTGTTTTCGTGCCGTTCTATCTCATCTGGCTTTTCCGCAACACGAAACCGGCATCGGCATGGCTGCGCCACGCGGCGTTCGTCATCATCGGGATTATTCCCGCCATACTTCCGGTCACCCTCGGGAATCTCATCGGCGGACATGATTTCGTGCCCATCACAACCACAGCCGGATTGAATTTCTATATCGGGAACCACGAGGATTCATTCGGCGGCATCAACCTCCCGCCCGGATTTTCGCGGCTCGACCTCCGCACGATGCTCGATGATTCCCGCGCCATGAGCGAATCGGAAACAGGCAGGACGATGAAGGACAGCGAAGTGTCCGCGTGGTTCGCGAAGAAGACGCTAAGGATTATCGCGAAGCATCCGGGCCTGTTCATGAAGCATCTCTACTGGAAACTCCGCCTCGCACTGAGCAACGCGGAAATCAGCGATATCTGGGGTTATGAATCGACGCTACAGCTCATTCCGCTGCTGCGATGGCTGAGCATCCCCTACGCGGTCATCGTCGCGCTGGCGGGATTCGGCATCGTCATGTCGTGGGGAAGGAATCCGCGCGTATCCATGACGGGTTACTACATCGCCTCCGCCCTCATCGTGCTCCTTGCGTTCTTCGTCAATACCCGCTACCGGCTCCCCATCGTGGCGGTCGAGCTCCTCTTCGCGGGAATCGGTATTTCATCGGTGTTCACGCGCGGGATGAATAAAGCGCGCTTCGCCGCGGGGATAATCGTCGCGGCGCTCATCGTCGCCGTTTCCCTCGCCCCGCTGACATGGCTTCCGAGGGGAACAGTCCTCTCCGGCGAGCATTACAACCTTGGCATACAGTATCTGAGCAATGATAGATTGGACAGGGCGAAGGATGAATTCCTCAAGGAACTCGAACTCGACCCCGCCCATGCGATATCCCATGCGTGGCTTGGATATACGCAATGGAAGCTCGGCGATGCCGATGCCGCCGCCGAATCATTCGTCCTCGCCTTGAAATACGGCGGCGATACATCGGCCGTACAATATGTCTATGGCAAATATCTCACCGAAAAAGCGGACTTTCCCGCCGCCGAGCATGCATTGCTTCGCGCGAACGAACTCGACCCCGGCGATGCGGAAATACTGCTGAGCATCGCGGAGCTTTATTACAGGGAGTCGCGCATGGATGATGCGATGCGCGTCGCCGAGAGCATCGTCCCCGACGAATCGATGCGGCTTCCCGTGCTGCAACTCCTCGGCACGCTCCAGCGTGAGACCGGGCATTTCGATGAATCGCTCAAATCGCTTCGCGAGGCGCTCGAAATCGAGCCGGATGATGTCGCGACGCTTTACAGCATGGGATTGTCGCTCGTGGGGAAGGGGGATTACGATGAAGCTCTCGGCATATTCAACGAGGCGCTGAAAATCGAGCCCGCGTATCCGGGGCTTTATCTCGCCACCGGGGATGCATATTACTTCAAGGGCGAGTTCCAATATGCGAAGGCCACATACTTGAAGGGAATCGAAATCCAGCCGGATTCGTATGAGCTTTATCACAACCTCGGGCTGGCATATGGACATCTCAACGATACCGCTTCCGCGATCGATTCGTTCAACAAGGCCATCGCGCTGAAACCGGATTACGTGCAGGCGTACTACAACCTCGGGAATATCTACATCGCGGCCGGTGATTCCGACAACGCGACAGCGAATCTCGAAAGATGCCTCGCGATAGATGCGGACTATGTCCCGGCGATGCTGAACCTCGGCACGATATACGCGCAGCTTGGGGATTACGACAGGGCGCGGGGATACTGGGAGCGCGTGGTCGCGATTTCGCCCGACAGCAACGAGGGCGCGATAGCGAAGAACAATTTGAAGGCATTGGATGAGGGATGATGCAGATGCTTAAGAAAAGGCCTTGGCTGGTAAGGTATCAGACATACGGTAATCTCGCCGTTGGCTGGCCGATATTAGCTTTTTTCTTCTGTCCTGATTCGCGAGGACTCCTGATCTATATTGTGCCGTTATCGATCCTGATTTTCTTCCTTTCCCTCGTTGTTTCCAATGAACGAGCCAAGGATTTCCAGAAGGTCCACAACACCGCCTACGATGTTTATATTCCTGAAGATTATCCTGCTTACAATGAAATGGTGGATCATACGAACGTGACTCATTATTATCTCCTGATCACCATGCTCATCACAGCCGGTATATGTCTTCCCTTTTTTCCCCTTGGCCCCGTCGGTGAATCAAACAGCCTTCTTGTTAAGAATCCGGGTAGCTTCCTTGCGCTTTGGGCTGTTTATATCGTCTTTTACATATTGCTTGGTTCTCTTCTCTATAGCGGGCCGGTATTGGCGTGGAAGATAATTTCCGATCATTACACCCGTATCAATCCGGCTGCAACCCGCGAAGAGAAGATAGAACGCTTCAAATCCGTGGTGAAAAAGAACACATGGAAGGAGTGATTTATTGCCTTGCCGACCGCCGGGCGCGGGTGCCGCGCACTTTAGTGTGCGACCTGATAACCGAACCGCGAGCGTCAGCGAGCGGCCAAAGACACGGACAAGCTTAAAACGCGATGGCAGTTCGATGAGGCTTGGTCGCCGCTTGTCCGTGCCACACGGAATCCGGTTTTAATGAGTTAACCGAACCGCGAGCGTCAGCGAGCGGCCAAAGACACGGACAAGCTTAAAACGCGATGGCAGTTCGATGAGGCTTGGTCGCCGCTTGTCCGTGCCACACGGAAGGCGTCTATTTATCCAGGAAAACTCGTTTCCGCCGCGGAATGAGAATCAGCAGGCAGATGATTATCCCGAACGATGAAATGATGAATCCAGTCTTCCATATTCCCGCTTCATAGACGAGTTCGACTACGCCTTCCGGTTCATCCACCACAACCCCGCAAAAAATGCCGTAGGCTCTGTACAGATCGGTGGGCTTGCCGTTCACATATGCCTTCCATCCCGGATAGAAGACTTTCGAGATGAAAAGAAAACTTCCGGGCGGAGCGGTATATCTGACCTTGAATTCATCGTTACGCGCGCGGGGGTCTATCACATCAACCGACCACCGCCCCGGCGTCGGATTGATATCGCGCTGAGTTCCGCTGAGGACAACCGACTCGACTCGGCCGTCTTCCTCGAACACAAACCCGTCGATATCCCATCCCGCATCGTCATCCGGTAAATAGATGATGTCCCGCGGGAAGATAAAAAATGCCTCTCCCATGTAATCCGGATTTTCCATGATGACGAACGGCGGGCTCGAGTCCCCGTCGGCATGCAGCATCGCGTACGGCAGCTTCGCACCCACATCGGGCGCGACCGCGATATACTTCAGCGCGGCGAGAACATCCGCGCGCGGCGTCGACCCGCGCGATTCCATTTCCGCAAGGTGCCTGAAGGTATTGAGCGTGTACCGCTCGAAGCGCATCACGCCGCGCACGAACAGCGGCGTCTCGTTGTCGGTCGTTTCCAAATCCCACATAAGGGCTCTTGGCCCGACGACGCCGTCGTGGAAATACAGCGGGTCGCGCTCGTCGGCGTCTACTGAAATCCACACTCGACCCTCGTCGACCACATCGACAAGCGCGTCCGCCACCGGCGGGATCCGCTCCAGCTCCGCGCGCGGAACCGCCGCATCCTTGTGCGCCCAGTTCAGCGGGTATACCGACATCGCAAGCCCGGCGATAATCGCGGTCACGATGGCGAGGGACATCATCCGCCTTGAAATAACCGGGATGATGAACAGCAGCGCGACAGCCGCGAGCGACGGTATCAGCAGCCCGGCATATTGGCGCGCATCGGCGGGATGAAAATATGTCGCGGCGGCGAGCGCGAGCGGGATGGATATCAGCGCGGCGACCCACCGGGGATCGAACCGCGCCGCATTCCCCCCGCGTGATATCAGCCGGTCGAGGCCGTATGCGCCGTACATCCCGAGCACGACCGCCGCGAAGAAGAGCATGCGCCATGCTTCGCGGAACATGCCGAGGGTCGTGATCCCGCCGAACGAGAACGCTATGAATACCGCGATGAGAATAACCGGGAGGAGCCTGCGCTTCGATGATGCGATCCCCGTGATAGCGAGCGCTCCGCCGAGCGCGCCGATGTATGCATATATCGCCCCCGGCGCCGTCTCGATGCAGCCGTGGCGGTACCATATCGGCGACAGGAGTGTCGCAAGAAGGTCGTCGCTCATCGTACCGGCCTTCGGGTCGAAAAATGGCCCCATCCTTTCCGACAGCGTCGTAAGTTCATACAGCGGAAGCAACTGCACCGCGCCGATTATCGCGCCGAGGAGGAAGGCAGGGAGTGAATTGCGAACCACGGTTTTGACCGGGAACGGTTTCCCGGCGTCGCCGATGGTTAGCAGGAACAGAATCGCGAACACGGTTCCCATGTATGTGAACTGCGGCGCGCCGGAGAATATCATCAGCGCGTAGAGCATCGACGCCACCGCCATCGAACCCGCCCGTCCGCCGCGGCATGCCTTGACGAGATACATGAGCATCAGCGGGAACCATACGAGCGTTGAGATTATCGAAAAATGCCCCTGCCAGATGAGATACGCGCCGCCGTATGTCACCACCGTCGCGCCGAAGAGCGCCCCTTCGCGATGCAGTCCCCACGCGCGGCAAAGGCGGTAGAGGAAGAACGCGAAGAGCGGATAGCATATTACGATCGACGCAATATACGCCTTGTAAAACGGCAGGATGAAGAACAGGAACGTCAGCGGATGCAGCACCGTACACTGGCTCTCGGCTGCCATCGGATGCCCGAAGCCGATGTATGGATTCCACAGCGGGCTGTCGCCGGTGCGCATAGCGTCGAGGAAAAACCACCGCATCGGCTGATAGGTGATGGCATCGTCGCGTCCGAACGGCGCCATCCCGCCGAAGATGTATTCGTGGAAGTAGAGCACCGCGAGCAGGATGAATAGAACGAGGGGAAGGATGTTCTCATGAAACTGATTGATTCCGTTCGAGCGATTCATCAGGGGGAATTGTAATCGCTTCACAGCCGAGTGTGAAATAATCGCGGAAAATGCCGGAACACCGATATTTTTCATGAGAAGAAACCCGAGCCCCGACCGTGAGGGAGGGGACACCGCACGTAGCTTGAAGTCAGGACACGGGCAAGCTTAATATGCGCTGGACATGCGATAAGACCCGGTCGACGCTTGTCCGTGCCACACGGGTCGGGGGGTACAAAGACACGGGCAAGCTTGAAGTCAGGACACGGGCAAGCTTAATATGCGCTGGACAT
>CAZSPL010000062.1:0-17206 GCA_964608735.1 uncultured Planctomycetota bacterium
TTTTTATAAATCGCGCTCCCCTTGACCGGCCAGTGGATGAAGTCGTGATAAAAATACGAACCGAACACGAACATATAGACCAGCGGCGTGTGGAAGAACAGCTTCTGTATCGGCTTCAGCGGCCCGAACCAGCAGATATCCCCCGCGCGGCTCGCGACATTGTCCCCCACATGGAATCCCCATCTTTCTTTCGCGACATCCACATCGCCGACGATTTCCATCTCGTCGACAATCCCGACGCCCAGCCCGTCCTCGTGCGCGAGACGGATGTACTTCAGCGACATCGGGTCGAATCCCATCATCGATGCCGCCACCGCGTCGATGGCCACCATATCACCCGACGCCAGTATCACATCCTTTTCCACGGGGATCATCGTACGCGGCCCCGGCCCGTTACCCGCGGTGGTGCCATCCATCACAGCGAACAACCCGGAGTGAATTTCCTGCTGGACGTGCAGCAAATCGACGAGAGTTTCATGAATCATCGAATGCGTATAATGCCGCCGTGTGTTAAGCAGCCCGCCGAATGCGTTCTTCATCGCGCCGGTGGTCGTCGTGTAGATGTGGCATTTCACGGTGGGCTGATGAAGGATATTCTTGCCGGGGAAGAATTCCGGGATGCGGAACCCGTCGGGGAAAATATGGTTGAGCGCGCGCATCTTCGCCTTCGGCTCGTATTTGATCCACTTGATGTCTTCCTCGCGGAAATTGTAATAGGTCGGGATGTCGTATTTTTCGAGGATGACGTCGAGCTTGTTAAGCTTCTCCCCCTTGAACGGATTGGTTACGACGGTATTGTTGCCGACGCATACTATCTCGTCATTGCCCATATCCTTCAGGCCGAGGATGGATGCTTCCATCTGCCACGGCGTAGTATTCGCGCCGGGGAACGGGAAGTGCCACGAAATGTTTTCCTTGAGTATCGTGGGTTTCGTTTTATCGATGAATTTATCGATATCGGCGAGCTTCATCGCCCGGCGGTAATCATCGAGCACTGTTTCCGGTTTCGTACGTATGACCGCGACTTTCGGTTTAGCCAAGATCCAACACCTCAAACTGTTATTCCAACGGCCTGTTTCCGGGGGAATGATATCACAAATACGCAATGCCGTAGCCTGTTCCCGGTGCCACGGGCACGCGAGCCCGGTGCCACGGGCACGCGAGCCTGGTGCCACGGGCACGCGAGTCCGCGAGCTTGCCCGTGTCTTCATGCCCCGCAACGCGCTGATACTTGCCAATTCATACCTTTCCATTTATGATGCTTCCCTGAAAATGATTTCAAGCCCGACCTCATCGATGATGAGAAGGAGATCGAAATGAAAGTACTAAGTCTGCTTGGAAGCCCCAACATCGACGGCAACACCGCTAAAGCCCTCGGATTCGTTGAGGATGAATTGACCGAGCGCGGCCACACGGTTGAACGCGTCAATCTGATCGAAAAAAATATAAACCACTGCAAAGCCTGCTTCCATTGCCGGGGATTCGCCGATGAACCCGTCTGCATCCAGGACGACGACGTCGGCGAGCTGTTTGACAAGCTCATTGACGCCGATGCTATCATCTTAGCCACGCCGCTCTACATGTGGAGCATGGCATCGCCGCTGCAGAAATTCCTCGAACGATGCATCGCGCTCGTCACCGGCTACATGTCCGATGCGCATGAATCGCTTATCGAAGGCAAGTTAACCGCGCTGGTTGTGACTTGCGGCGGTCCGATCGAAGATAATTGCGATCTGCTCCCGCACGTCTACCACCGCATGATGCGATTCACCAAGACCGTTCCAACAGGCGAAATGCTTGTTCCATTCTGTACAACTCCGGACGAGATGGGAGAAGAGGTGAAGGGGTATGCGCGTGAACTGGTGCACCGGATGACGGACTGACATACTCACCCGGATTTCCTTGCGTGTCTTGGTTCATTCATTGAAAATTAACTTCTGGTGCCACGGGCACGCGAGTCCGCGAGTTTGCCCGTGTCTTGGTCCCCTCCCTGACGGTCGGGGCTCGGGCTTCAAATGACAAGTGAAATTATTCCAAACCCTCCCATGAGGGAAGAATCTTCTCGAGGTAATCCCAATTTATCGCTTCCAGGACATCCATCTGGTTGTCCGCGCCGGTATCATCGAACTCGATCATGATATGAATCCGTTCGCCGACGGGTATCCGGAGCTGATACGACCTGTTCCCCGGCGTGAATAAGGCCGCATACTTCAATCCCCTGAATTCAAGGCTCTCGCCGCCCCCCGTCACCGGAAGCCGCGGCGATTCGGATGTCTGCCCCCAGTCCTGTACGCTTATGCGAATCTCCCCGCCGGCGCCGAGTCCCTGCGGGACTTTTTCGTCGATTGCCCGGTAATGCCCGATGACTTCGCTGTACGGCGGCCCGCCGCCGTTGCGTACCACACTCATCAGAGCCCAGTCGGTGAATTTATCGGGAAGCACCCCTTCGAGCACATGCGTGGGCATCGGCCTGCCGGACCCGCATCCCGCGAACAAGGGAAATATCGCCATCAGAAGCATGGTGGGCAGAAAAATATCCCGAACATTATTCCGCATATCATTGGTTAGACAACCGGCTCCTGCTTTCGCTTGGGTTTGTCGGATGCCGGTATCATCATGTCTTCCCGCACGCTTTCGATGAAATCATCAATGTTCATGGCTCCCTTATCCCCTTCCTTGCGCACACGCAGCGCCACATTGCCCGCCTCGCGCTCCTTATCGCCGACGACAAGCAGGAACGGTATCTTCTGCAGCTCGCCCTCGCGGATTTTGTAGCCTATCTTCTCGCTGCGTTTGTCGATTGTAACCCGCATTCCGGCGGCCCTGAGCTTCGCGGCGACCTCATCGCAATAATCATGCACCCGGTCGGTGATCGGAAGCACCCTCGCCTGTTCCGGCGCGAGCCATAGCGGGAAATTGCCGCCGGTATGCTCGATGAAAACCCCGAAGAATCGCTCGAACGAACCCATCACCGCGCGGTGGATCATGACGGGTCGCACGCGTTCGCCGTGCTCGTCGATGTAATGCAAATCGAATCGCTCAGGCAGGTTGAAATCGAGTTGGATAGTGCTTCCCTGCCATTCGCGCTTGAATGCATCCTTGATGAACATGTCTATCTTCGGCCCGTAAAACGCGCCGCCGCCGATGTCGAGCTTGTACTCGATTCCCTTCCGGGCGCAGGCTTCCTTCAGCTTCTCGATAGCGAACGCCCACTGCGCTTCATCGCCCATCGCTTTTTCGGGACGCGTCGCGAGCTTGGCGAACGGCTCGAAGCCGAGCGTATCCCAGAAATAGAGACAGAAATCGATTACACCCACAAGCTCATCGACCATTTGCTCCGGCGTGCAGAAAATATGCCCGTCATCGATAGTGAAGCTTCGCACGCGCGCAAGCCCGGTCAGCGCACCGGAACGCTCGTAGCGGTACACCTGCCCGAATTCGAAATACCTCTGCGGCAGATCCCGGTATGAGCGCAGGGCGTTCTTGTAAACGAGCACATGCCCGGGGCAGTTCATCGGTTTGATGCCGTATGGTTTGTCATCGATCTCGAATAAAAACATATTCGCGCGGTAATTTTCGAGATGCCCCGATGTCTCCCACAACGTCGCCGGGAAAACATGCGGCGTGGAGAGAATATCATAGCCGCGCCTCAGGTGTTCCGCTTCCTCGAATTCCAGGAGCAGCCGCCGTATCATCGCTCCTTTCGGCAGGTATATCGGCATGCCCG
This sequence comes from uncultured Planctomycetota bacterium, assembly GCA_964608735.1. Classification (GTDB taxonomy): domain Bacteria; phylum JAJVIF01; class JAJVIF01; order JAPKYR01; family CAZSPL01; genus CAZSPL01. The sequence continues at coordinate 3,728 of CAZSPL010000062.1, forward strand.
CTCCCCCCTCTTCGAACAGGGCATACAGGCCGAGTTCCTTGCCGACTATGCGATGATCCCGCTTCTTGACTTCCTCAAGTTCTTTCAGGAATTCGTTGAGCGCCTTCTTGTCGAAGAACGCCGTGCCATAGATGCGTTGAAGCATCGGGTTGCGCTCATCCCCCTTCCAGTAAGCTCCGCCCGTCGACAGCAGGCGGAAATGTTTCAGCCTCCCGGTTGACGGCAGATGCGGTCCGGCGCAAAGGTCGGTGAAATCACCGTGGGAATAGAAGCCGAATATCTCGTCCTCCATGAGCGGCACATGGTCGACCTTGAGCGTTTCCCCGAGATCCTTCAATCGCGCGATGCAGGTATTCCTGTCCGCCTCGGTATAAGTGATGGGAATATCCTCGGCGGTGATTTTCCGCATCTCCGCTTCGATCTTCGCCAGGTCATCGGGAGCGAACGGGTCGGTGACGAGAAAGTCGTAGTAGAATCCCGTCTCGATATCCGGCCCGAATCCGAGCACTACGTCGGGGTACAGGCGTTTCACAGCTTGCGCCATAATATGCGCCGCTGTATGCCTCAACGGTTCGAGCGCCTCTTCATCCCGCTCCTTTATGAGCCGCAGGGGCATGTCCTCGTGGAGCGGTTCATCGAGCCTGAGCCATGAATCGCCGCTCTTCGCGCCCACCGCGGCCCGCGCGAGGCCTTCGGAGATGCTCCGGGCGATTTCAATCGGTGTTATGCCTTCAGGGAATTCGCTGATGGTTCCGTCGGGGAGGGTTATTTTAATCATCCTGTTCATACTCCTTCCGGGGCCTCTACGAGCGGCCCTCGGAGATTGAATTATGATTATACCACAAGGTTCGAGCCCGTTGTTTAGCGCGAAGCAGCCGCCCCTGGTGGCGGAAAGCCATATCGAGACGGCATGAGCCGCATCAAATAATATAAAGAGCCATTATCAATCGCCCGGCTTGTGTCTATTGTGACGCAAAGTGGCTTCTGATATACTTATATGATTGAAGTAATTAAAGGAGGTTTACGGCACATGCACCGTAAAATCCTCACCCTGTTCGCAATCCTCGGTGTTGCGGCCTTAATAGGCTGCTCATCGGGCGGAATGAATCCCGCCGCTCCAGTCGATTATCTCGACGGCAGCGCGGGTCTCCATGATTCGATGTCCGCGCCGGGGCACATGCTCTGGGGATTGTATACGTTCTATATTGACACGGACGCCCTTACCGTGGATGCCGTCCCGTGCCGAGCGGTGAACCCGCACATCAATGCCACGAGCTATGTTACGCCGCCGGCATGTCCCGACTGTATCTCGACGGAAGTCCTTCACTGGGACTCGGCCAATCGCGTGATGACGATTGCCGTCTCTCTCACCAACCCGGTCGCTGTAGCCGGCTTTGATGTCAGGGGTATTCTGATACTTAACGATGCGGGCCACAATCTTCAATACCCCGACGGCTGGGTGACGATCTGGGACGACGGCACGCCTCCCTACTTTAACCCGTTCATGCGGTATGCCAAAACCGACCCTGACGGCAAGTTCCCGAAACTCACGACGCTCACGGAAACATTCCGGCTGATCGTCCCGATGCCGATGAAATTAAGCCAGATTAAATTCGCCGTCGACGCATTCAGTCCGAAAAACGAGGACAGGGAACCGTATGCCATTATTAACAAACAGGTTAACAACTTCCTCTTCAACGATGGAACAAACAGCGTCACGTTGACTCTCACGGCACTGGACCGCAATAACGACGTGGATAAGGTGGAAGTTACATGTCCCAGTATTTTTGTCGGCACGAAAAACATGGTCGAGGCAGCGGGCAAATGGAGCCTGACTTTCGTGAATGAAAACCAGGCCCCCGCGCAGATCGAACCATATATTCTTATAATCGAAGCGTGGGATAACGATTCCCCGTACATATTGAGAGACCAGTTCGAAACCTATGTAATTGAGCACAACCCTGCTTGGATTTCCAACTTCGGGCTCGTCCCGGCCTACGGAGATTTCTCCGCCGACGTCGCTTGCATCAGTGGCGGCTTATTTGATCTCGGGGGATTCCTCGTCGATTCGGAATCTGAAGGGACGGCGTTCAACGCATATGATATGTTCTTCATCTTCCCGGAACAAGCCTTCGTCCTGCCTGACATCAACCCCTTTAATCACACCCTCCAGCCTTACCCGCCCGAGCGCTTCGATTCCGCTCTCGGTGGAGGTATCGCCTTCAGCAACAGCTCGGAAGGGAAATTCGAGGATGGCCTGACCGAAGTCCCCACGCGGCAGGTCGTGGTATCACTCGACAACACTTACGTTTTCAAGGATAACACTTTAGGCGACCACCAGGCGCATTATCCACTCTATGCCGATACACTCGGCGTGGCTGATATCTGCGATGGATTCACCGACCGCCTCTATACACTATGGGCCGAGACAACCGGTTCGAGCCCGCCGCTGATAGAGGCATTTGAATCCACTTACATTAAAAAGCACGAAGTGCTCTGGGGACTGTTCCCGCCGGAGCTTGTTGGCGAAGGCCCGGGCAAGATCCAGAATGATGCATCGGCGATCGCAGGCATCGACGCGGATGAGGTCGAAGAGGCCGAGCCTTACGAAAATGTCCGCCTCTACGTCCTCGAGACAAATGAAACCGGCGGTGAGATAGAGATATTCAATCTATACACCGAAGATGGGTCGAGTACCACCGTGATTACGCATGTGAGCACGATAGTACTGGGCCAGGAATTGGGCATCCCGAGGGACCTCGAACTGCTTCGACCAAACCCGGATTATCTCCCCAACCCCGACACAACGAATATCGCCGTCCTGTTCAAAGTGGAAACCGGGGAATCGATGGGCGGCTGGGTCGCTATCTATGACGCGGAATCGGGTGAAATGGTCGACCAGCTCGGCGATGCCCTGACTCCGACACTCTTCGAGAATGTCCGCTACCTCGATGTCAATGACACGACTTTCTCGATAATCGTGGTCTCAAGGATGGATCAAGCTGGAGAGCAGGCCTACTGGGTTTTCACGCAGACTTATGCATAGGACCACGGGGTTTGAAATCTCAACGCACCCGGAAGGGTGCGTTTTTTTTCTATGTATGGGGGAAAGATTCCCGCAGGAATGCCGCACCGAGTATACCGCTTCGGTCGACGAGTTTCGAGCGGTGTATCCTGCATGCACCGTTAGGCGGGTCGATGATGTTGCGCTCGAATCCCTTCATCATCGGCGTCCAGAAGAGGTCCGCGGCTGTGCTTATCTTGCCGCCGACGACGCATGCATCTATGGAAAGCAGGTCGACGACATTCGCCAGGGCGATCCCGAGATAGCGCCCGACGCGCGAGTATGTCGCGAGGGCATTGGGATCGCCGCGTTTGCCCGCGTCATAGATGAATTTCGGGCTTATCTCGATCCCCGGTGGAACACATCCTTCCAGCTCACAGAGCAGGGCTTCATAGATGTCCACGATCCCCCGCGCTCCTATGTAAACCTCGAGACATCCCTGCGACCCGCACAGGCACTTGCGCCCGTCCGGCTCTATGGTGGTATGCCCTATCTCCCCGGCGGAACCGTTCGGCCCGCGCCACGGCTTGCCTCCGAGCACCAGCCCGCCGCCTACACCGGTGCCGAGAAATACGCCGAAAAGGCTGTCGGGACGGGGGGCGATGCCGAAGAGGTATTCACCCCATGTCGCCGATGTGGTGTCGTTATCGATGATAACTTCATATGGGAAATGCTCCCTGAGCGCGTCGCCCAGTTCGACATCCCGGAAATCCTTCAGGTTGGGCGAATGATATACCGTACCCTTTACCGGGTCGAGCCATCCGGCGATGGCAACCCCGAGGAAATCGACCCGCGGGGATAATTCGCCGTTCTCCTCGAGGAATGCTTCGATTGAATCAATCAAATGAATGATAAACTGCGCCGGGCCGGAATCCCCCTCCGACGGCCAGTCGGCGTATGCGAGTATATTGCCGCCGGCATCGACGATGCCACCCTTGGTACCCGTCGCCCCCACATCTATCCCGAGCCTGAGTGATGAATCCACGCCTCTATCCTCCGGATTGAACGGCCTTTAAAAAACATTTCCTGTTGCGCGGACCGTCGAATTCGCAGAAGAATATCCCCTGCCATGTGCCGAGTAAAAGCCGCCCGGATTCGACGATTACCGTGAGCGACGGCCCCATCATGCTCGATTTGATATGCGCCGAGGAATTGCCTTCGAGATGCTTGTAGTTGTCGCGGTGAGGGATATTCTTGTCGAGCTCCATCAGGATATCATCCACCACCGACGGGTCGGCGTGCTCGTTAATCGTGACGCCCGCCGTCGTATGCGGGACGAATATGGCGACAAGGCCGTCATCGAGCCCGCTGTCCCTGACGAATGCCTGCACCTCGTCGGTGATATCGATGAATTGAGCCTGCCTCGATGTCTTCACGCTGAGTTCTTTCATCACTTCACCTCATACGCCCCAGTCGCGCAGGTATCGGAAATCCTTGCCCACCGTCCGGTGGCTTATCTTGCATATAAGCGGCGACATTCGCTTGAACTGGCTGCGCCGCACCATCTCGTAGACCCTCTCGACGAACGCCTCATCGAAACCCACGGCGATGGCATCATCGGGGGAATATCTCAGGTCAAAAAAAACATAGAGCAGCTTGTCCACGTCGAAGTATGTGAATCCGAGTTCGCTCTCATCGGTCTGGCCTTCCCACAAATCGGCGCTGGGCTTCTTGCTGGCTATCGCTTCGGGGATGTCGAGGAATTTCGAGAGTTGGTAGACGTGGGTTTTGTAAAGGTCGCCGATTGGATTGAGGGCGCTTGCCATGTCGCCCCACAGTGTCGAATATCCCAGTAGCAGTTCGCTCTTGTTGCTTGTGCCGAGAACGAGAGCGTTTTCGACCGCCGAGATATCGTAGAGGATTGTCATGCGTTCGCGGGCCATTTTATTACCGCGGCGATTGGCGGATGCATCGGGGAACAGCCCGAAGTATGCATCGATCTGCGGTGTTATGTCGAACTTGTAATGCTTGACGCCGAGGTCTTCCACGATGAGCATTGCATCGGAAACCGAACTGGGGTGGGATGATTTGTAGGGCATCAGGATAACGATCACGTTGTCGGGTCCGAGGGCCTTGACGGCGAGGTATGTCGATAATGCGCTATCGATGCCGCCGGACAGCCCGACCACGACGCGTCCGAGCCCGATCTTGCTGGTCTCATCATATATGAACTGCGTGAGAAGCGGCAGAACCTTCTCACACTCGAGCTCCAACTTTATCTCGTCAAGCTTCAGCATCAAACCTCCAAGCCCCCAAATTCTACCATATTTGAGGGACAGGCCCTCTACGGGGCCTGTCCCTCTACAGGGCCTGTCCCCGAATAATTTTTTCTGTAATATTATTAAAACGCTGTAAGATTTCGCCCAAAACTTTCGCCTAATAGTAAATGCTGACAGAGGTGAAAGTATGCCACGAAAGCCAAGAATTATCATCCCGGGATTCCCCCACCATGTTGTCCAGAGAGGACATAACAAGCAAACCGTGTTCAGGAACGCCGGCGACCGGGAGACATATATCAGCTACATGGCTGAATATTCCGCCAGGCATGGATGCAAGCTGCTTGCCTATTGCCTGATGCAAAACCATGTCCACTTGCTCGTGCTGCCCAAGAACAGAGAATCCCTGATCAAATTGAATCATGGACTGGGATTCCGATATGCAATGCATTACAACCTCACCGAAAGAAGCACCGGCGCGGTGTGGGATCACCGCTACTTTTCTTCGGTGATTTGCGAAGATGCGTATCTCTTCAAGGCGTTCCAGTACATATTCATGAATCCGGTCAGAGCCGGTATCGCTGCACATCCTTGCGATTACGAATGGTCCAGTGCACGGGCAATGCTACTCGGACGGAAGAACGGCGTGCGAATCGAAAAATACCTTGATCGGTCGCAGCTTCGGCAACTCGCTGATAACCTCGTGGACAGCGAAGATGAGAGCGTGATCCAATTCTACCTTAGTCGGGGACTTCCTTATGCTTCCGCCGTTGGATATGCAGAATTGAGCAACAAATACGGTTCCGATCTCATGCCCAAACCCCGCGGCGCACCAGACAAGTAAGTACAAGATTAGGGACAGGCCCCGTAGAGGGCCTGGCCCCAATTAATATTTACCGGCATTTTGTTATAATCTCGCTTATGTCTAGCTCCTTCCCGGATAGCATTTCCGTCTCAGCGCCCGGACGCATTGTCCTCTGCGGTGAGCACCAGGATTACTTCGGCCTGCCCGTAATTCCCGCCGCCGTCAACCTGAGAATCAGCATCATCGGAAACCGTCGCCTCGACAACATCTTCCACATCGATATGCCCGACATCGGCGGCGCCGACGAATTCGATGTCGGTGGCTCGAATGCCGAGGCCGATGTCCCCTACATCCTCGAACGCGACTACCTCCGCGGCGCCGTCAATGTCCTGAGGCGCAACGGGGTGAAGATCGAGCACGGTTACGACTGCGTCGTACGAGGAAACATCCCCATCAACTCCGGTACATCCAGTTCCTCAGCCCTGTGTGTCGCGTGGGTTAAATTCCTACTGCACATCGCCGGGGACAAGCGCCGCGACGATCCCATGCAGATAGCGCGCCTCGCATATCTCTCCGAAGTCGAGGAATTCGGCGAGCCCGGCGGCATGATGGACCACTGCGCGTCAGCGGTCGGCGGTGTTATCTTCGCCGAATTCAAGCCCGAATTCCTGATAACATCCCTGCCGGTTAAACTCGGCGCGTTCGTACTCGGCGACTCGCTCGAACTGAAGGATACAGTCAAAACACTTACCCGCATCAAGACCGGCACCCTGAGCGCGATTCAGAAGCTTGAACACCACATCGCCGAACACAACGCAAGCGGCAACGAATATGCCGACCCATCCGATTATTTCTCCATCCTCACAGAGGACGAGCGCCTGCTCTTCGAAGGCATGATGACCACGCGCAACGTTACGCACATCACGATGCACATGTTCAGCTACACGAACATCGAGGATTCCCGCCTCGGACAGCTATTGAACATGCAGCAGGAAATACTTCGCGACAAGCTGCGCATCTCCACACCGAAGCTCGAGAAGATGATCGATGCCTCGCGTAAAGCCGGCGCGCTCGGTGCCAAGATCAATGGCTCCGGCGAAGGCGGCGCGATGTTCGCATATGCTCCGGAGAACGCCGAGCAGGTCGCGCGTGCGATAGAAGATGCAGGCGGGAAGGCATATATAATCAAGGTTGATGAAGGGGTAAGAATCGATACGGACAAGCCGCGACCCTGAATTCCTCTCGCTATCGCGTAAGACGTCTAATCAAATCCGTATACTCCGGAAATCCCTTCACAAGATTATCCGCGACACCAAGCTCAAAATCATCATGGTCATACCCCGGCGACATCGTCGTACCCATCAGCGCGAAATTGCCATCCTCCCTCAGGGACGCTCCCTGCCACGTTCCCGCCGGTACGACCTGCTGCACCTTCTCGCCGGCCTCGATATCCTGCCCGAGCGCAACCACATCGCCTTTACCGTTCGGATAAAGAAGGAGCATTATCACCGGGGCGCCGAGGTAGAAATGGTAGATTTCATCCGTGGGAAGCCGGTGCATCGCCGAGAATGTCCCCGCCGTCAGCAAATAATAAATCGCCGTACAAAACGGCTTGTCTGCTGTATACCTCACCGGCAGCGCCTTACTATCTATAAATTCCGAAGAACGATAAGTTTCACGGAAATACCCGCCCTCAGTTGGAAGGGGTTTCAGGCCGAGTTTTTCGATGTAGTATTGCGGGTCCACGATGAGTTTTACAACTTCATCATTTCTCTGAGGAGGAAGACGGCCCTCGAATGTATCTGGCATACACGCGATTCGCTGACCTTGAGTATCGCGCCGATTTCCTTGAGGGTGAGCTCTTCGAAGTAGTACAGGGTGATAACCTGGCGCTCTTTCTCGGGCAGTTCATCTATCGCTTTCACCATTAAAACTATGAGCTGTTTCTTCTCTGTTTCGTCGTGCGGGTTCAGCGACACCGTATCCGCGAGGAATTCACCGAGGCTTCGCCCCACGCCCTCTTCGTCATCGTACAATTCCTTCTCGAGGCTGATGAGATGCGATGCCGTCGCCTTGGAGATGACCGTGCTGACGTCATCCTCGCTCTCGCCGATAGATTTGGCGATCTCGGCGAGGCTGGGCGTGCGTTTCAGCTTCCCGCGAAGCTCTTCCGACGCCTTCTCGATATCGAGCGCTTTCTTGCGCAGGGGACGCGAGAGCCAGTCCTCCTTGCGCAGATAGTCGATTATCGAGCCCTTTATGCGGATCGAGGCGTATGTCTCGAACTTCACTTCTTTCTTCGGGTCGAAGTTATCCAGCGCGTTCAACAGGCCGATGACGCCGATATTTTCGAGATCCTGGCGGTCTATGTGGGGTGGGAGATGTATCGCGAGGCGCCCGATGATGAAGCTTACCATCTTGAGATAATGGGTTGCCAAATCCTTGCGGGCGGTCTCGTCCGATTTGCCTAAGAATGTTTCCCAGACTTTTTGTAGTTCGATGTCAGCCATTACCGCTGAAGCGGTTCTCATTGCTACCATTTAACCCTTCTGCAGAAGAATTGTCAATGCGAGAGCGACCCCGAGTATCACCAGCGCCAGTGGGAGAAGTCCCAGTGCCGAGCGCACCGACTCATCCCGCTGAATCTCGATCCTCCGCATGATACTGTCCAGCGATGTTTCGCTGGCCTTGATGCGTACCGAGCTGAGCGCAGTAGCGACTATATAGATCCCGTGGCCCGCGCGCATGGTGATCCTCTTAGTACCCGACAGGCTGTCTTCGATCGACACTATCTTCCCCCGCGCCGGGAACCACACGTTGTTCCTGTATACCCCGAGCATCTTCCCCACCTCGACCGCCACGACCGATGGGTCGACAATATCGCAGATAATGATATCGCCAACCACCAGGTCTTCAACAACCACGCCGTGATGCGCGTCTATCACAAGCCTTCCCTTCAGTTGCACCTGGAAATTGTCAGCTTTCTTCTCGGAAACCAGCTTCCGCTCTTCTTCCTCCTGCACCGGGTCTTCCTTTTTATATATGTCCCTCAGGTTGTCATACTGGAAGCCGTTCAGAAACTCGACCGAGACATCGAGCTTGGTCGATTCCATGAACAACTCGTCGATGGGCGAGCGGATGAAGCTGATAACAGCGTCCTTCAAGGGGGTCCGGTCCGCGACCTTGCCGTCGGGATCGACCCCCACGGTCCTCCCGCTGCCAAGGCTGAAAAGTTCCGTGACGGCTTCCTTCGTGAGGTATATCAGAATCGTCTGCTTCAGCGACAGCCACGGGGAGTTTTCGCGCTGGAGCTTGGCCGGTTTCACGACAGCCTTGATGAAATCGGACGCCGGGAGATGCGGGCTGATGTCTTCGATATACTCGTAACCGTCAAGCGCAAGTCCGACCATATGCTCGGGCTCTTCGGAATTCTCCTTTAGCAGAATTGACACGAGGCCGCCGTGGGGAAGAGGGTTCTTGCCTTTATACCTCAGGTTGATGAGCAGGTACTCGACCTTGTTCAGCTTCGCGAGGCGCATTGCGGTTTCGAGGTCCCATCCCGCCGCGACAAGGCAGGCTTCCGCGGTGCCCGCCGGGATTGCGAGCTCCGATGCAAGCTGTTCTACCAGTAGCTGCTTGTCGTCTATTTCCTCTTCATCGGACAAATGCGCCAATCACCTTTACGTTCAGAAATCCGCTGTATTTATATCCCCGCCGGCGATTCCTCCCCGACGACCGTGGATTCTATATTCATATCCGACCGGAATTCAACGTCGGGCGGAGTCATACCAGCGGCTTTAAGCTTCTCAAGTTGCTCCTGGGCTCTACGCAATTTCTCCTGGCGTTTCATCTCCTTCTCGAGGATGATCGCATCGATCCGCATTGTCAGTTTTTCGGAGATGAACCGGTGGAACAGGTCTCCCATAACGAACCCAAGAGCGCCGAATATCATCCCGGCGAGAACCGAATGCAGCACAAGGCTCATCGCCCCTTCGCCGGAAACCGGCGACCCGAGTACGAAGGTCAGGGCAAAACCGATAATTGCTCCTAATCCCGATGCCTTCTGTGCAATCGGACTCATATGCCTCCTCGAACCATCCTCGCGACGTCCCCCGCACGACGGTATGCACGACACCATTCCCCGCGTGCGGAGAAACGTAGCCGCATTCCCACCGCGTGGGTGCAGCCGCTATATCTATCTATTATATATTCTCCCGGAAAATAGTGCGATATGTGCCCATGACGGGCCTCCGGCCGTAAAAATTCATCGCGGAATTAATCCGGTTCAATGTGGTTTTATGAAATGCGATGCGGTATGCGCTTATGCAGCTTCGCCGCTATGGCACGCAGGGCGCGCGATGCGGGTGACAGCGGCTTGAAACGCACCAGGGGGCGTCTCATGGAAATGGCGGTCGCGAAGTAAGGATCCAGCGGTATCGACCCTAAATCTTCCAGCTCCATTCCTAAAAAACCGTTAGCAGTTGAACGCAATGCCCCGATTATGCTCGCATAGCTCTCTTCGCGCTCGACACAATTCACTATGACGCTCACGGGGCCAACGCCGCCCCTGCTTTTGTACACCTTGAGCAAGCCGTAGCAATCGAGTATCGATGTCGGGTCCGGCACAACCACGAGTATCATTTCGTCGGCCCATACAGCGAAATCAGTTATCTCGGGTCCCGCCCCGGCAGCCGCATCGAGAAGGATTATATCCATCGGTGGATTGATCCGCGAAAATGATCTTATCAGCTTGTCGCGTTCCGCTCCGCCAAGCTCTGCCATTCCACGGTCGCCGTTAAGCCCAGGAAGCAGCCACGGGCCGTCGGGAAGGCGATTGAAAGCCTTCGCCGGGTCTTTGCCGTCCCTGAGGATATTCGAAATGTTGGATGACGGCCTGTGCCCGAACAACACATGGGCATCCGCAAGCCCGAGGTCGGCGTCGATAAGCCCGCATTTGTTCCCGAGGTCGCTAAGGGCAACCGAGAGGTTCACAGTGATGGAGGTCTTCCCTACCCCGCCCTTGCCTGACGCGATCACGATACTCCGCGGCCTTGACCTTATACGCGCTCTCGCGCGTGGAGTATCCGCGAGCTGCCTGAGTTTATCCATCTGCTGGTTCATCATGCCAGGCACCTCTTGGTTACAAGCCTCAGAAGGTCGTCTTCATCGGCAAGGATGATATCTTCAGGTACCTCCTGCCCGTTGGTGAGGAAACATACAGGCAGGCCTGATGTGTAAAGCAGGCTGAGCATCGGGCCGTATGTGGTGGTCTCATCGAGCTTGGTGAAAATGATCCCCCTCATCGACGGATGATCGAACGCGCGCTTGATATGCAACATATCGCGAAACCGGGTCGTCGCGCTCAGAAGAAGGTAGGATGAAATATCGTCGCGCGATGAAAGTATCTTCCGCAGGTCTTCGAGGTGCGTCCCATTCGATGGCGACCGTCCAGCCGTGTCGACGAAAACGAAATCGCGGTCGTCGAAACTCGCGATGGCGTCGGACATCTCGTCGGAGCTGTGAACGACTTCGAACGGCACTCCCATTATCTGCGCGTATGCCCTGAGCTGGTCGACCGCCGCGACGCGGTATGTGTCCGCGGTGACTATCGCGAAGCTCTTCTCATCGAGCATGCCGTAGTTCGCGGCGAGTTTCGCGAGCGTGGTCGTCTTGCCGACGCCGGTAGGGCCTACGAATGCTATCACGCGCTTGTCGATGCGCCCGCACTGCTTCGACCTTTCCTTGACGATCCTCGCGATATGCTCAACCGCTTCTTCCCGCGCCGTAGGCACCAGCGCGGCTTCGGGCTCGTTCTCCTTGAGACGCGCGACGACGCTCTCGAGGATTTCGGTCATCACTTCGTCGGCGACCTCGTTCTCCCCGAGGCGGTTACGCAAATCCTTGCAACTGATAAGCCCGTCCGGCTCGACTGCCCTCGTGATGACCGGGAAATTCTCCACCGACTCGCTCGCCGCTTTTCCGCCTTCCGACGCCAGCATATCCTTCAGCAACTCGACTTCGCGCTTGAGCTTCGCCATCTCCGGGGATTGCGCCGCGTCCATCGGGAACCCGCGCTGCCTTTCGATTCGCGGCTTCGAGACCGTCTTCGGCGGTATGATGCTCACCGGCGGCGCGACCGGCTCGCGTACGGCGGTCATCGCGCGGCCCACGGGAGAGTCATCCACGCCGGCGACTACCTCCACGTAGCTCTTCGAGCCCAAACCGAGCACGCCACCCTTGCGGTAACGCCGTGTCTTAACCACGGCGTCCTCGCCGAGATCGATGCGAACCTGTCGCAGGATGAGGGGAAGTTTCCCCTCCTCGGCTTCATACCGTTTGATTCGCACCAGCCGTCACCACCTTCAACACTCCGGCCGATTCAACGGTCAGGCCGGGTGTGATCTCATTCATCGAAAGTATTACAACATCGGGATGCGCGCCCATGATAAGCCGTCTCAGTGGCAGGCGTATCTTCGGCGATGTCAATATTATCGGTTTGATCCCCTGCTCCAGAAGCCTCTTCTTCAGATCATTTATGGCGGAAATCAATGTCGAATGCAGGCCCGAATCGATGAGGGGATGCGACCACTGGGCGCTCGACTGCACAGCCGTTTCGAGGGCCGATTCGAGCGCGGCGTCGAATGTCAGCACCTTTAGCTTGCCGTCGACAAGCTTCATCGCCTGCGTGATCTGCCGCCCCAGCGCATTGCGGACATACTCCGAAAGCACGTCGACATCTTTCGTCTGATCGCAGTAATCGGCGAGGGTCTCGAATATCGTCACCAGATCCCTGATGCTTACCCCTTCGCTCAGCAGGTTCTTCAACACTTTCAATACTTCACCAAGCCCCATCCGGTCGGGAATCAGGTCATCGACGACGACCGGGTAATCCTCCTTGATCCTGTCTATCAGCGCCTGCAGGCTCTGCCGCCCAAGGAGATCAGCCGCGTCGCGCCTGATGACTTCCTGGAGGTGCGTCGAAAGCACGCTCACCGGGTCGACCACCGTGTAGCCAAGCATGTCGGCGCGCGATTTCTCGGCAGTCGTAATCCAGTATGCCTTCAGGTTGAACGACGGGTCGATTGTTTCGATGCCCGCCAGTTCCTCGTCGATGTCACCGGGATTGATGGCAAGCAGCCGCTCCACCATCAGTTCGTTGTCGGCGACCACGTTCCCCTTGAGCTTTATCCGGTACTCCTGGGGCTTGAGGTGTATATTATCGCGTATGCGCACCGACGGTATGACGAATCCCATCTCGCGCGCCAGCTGCTTGCGTATTATCGTTATCCTGTCGAGGAGATCCCCCTCCGCCTCGGCATCGACAAGCGGTATCAAACCGATCCCTATCTCGATTTCAAGCGGGTCCAGCCCCATCTGCTGAAGCACTTTCTCTG
>CAZSPL010000063.1:0-17193 GCA_964608735.1 uncultured Planctomycetota bacterium
GCCCCTCGAAGCTGAAACCGGGGATGCCATCGTAATTATAATCATCCGGGATGCATATATTCTCCATTCGCTTCAACCGCTCGATTTCATCCACCTGCCTTTTAATGTAGCCCGAATATTTTATCTCCGACTCAATGGATACCTTGTCCTCTTCATTCAGCTTTATATCAATGAGATGGAACCGCGTGAAGTCATCGATTCGAAGCCGGGGTTGCCTGAGCCATTCGGAAAGCTTCCGCGCGGTTTTCTCTTCGAGCTCTATGCCGATCGTTTCATTATCGACGGCGGTTTTATTCAGAATATTCCTCGCATCGGCAAGTCGAGCCATCCTATCGTCGTAAACCCGCGCCCTTTCATCATCGACAAGTCCGAATTCCCTGCCGATGGGGGTCAATCGCATGTCGGCGTTGTCATAGCGCAAGAGCAGACGGAACTCGCACCTCGATGTGAACATCCTGTACGGCTCCCGCGTGCCGCGGGTTATGAGGTCGTCAACGAGCACACCTATGTATGCTTCATCGCGTCCGAATATCAGCGGCGCTTTGCCACGAATTTTCAGCGCGGCATTCGCTCCCGCGACGATACCCTGCGCGGCGGCTTCCTCATAGCCGGACGTGCCGTTTATCTGTCCGGCGACATACAGCCGCGCGACTTCCGGCCTCTCCATCGTCGGCGGCATGCCGAGCGGCTCGATGTAGTCATACTCGATGGCGTATCCCGGTCGAAGTATCCGCGCATTCTCAAGCCCGGGGATGGTGCGAACGTATAGCTCCTGAACATCCTCGGGCAGCGATGTCGACAATCCCTGCAGGTAGACATCCGGCACATCGATACCCTCGAATTCGAGGAAAACGGGATGCTGAATCCTGTCGGGGAATTTCCGGTATTTATCTTCAATTGATGGGCAGTATCGCGGGCCGATACCTTCGATTTGCCCGGAGAATAGCGCCGATTTGTCGAGGTTCGCCTGGATCACCGATTTCGTCGCTTCGGTGGTATGCGTGATGTAGCACGGTAAATGCGCAAGCGGCTGATAGTCAGCGGGGAGTTGCGAGAATCGATGCTCCGCTTCATCGGGCTGGAGGGTGCATTGCGAAACGTCGATCGAATCAATGTGAACCCTCGGCGTCGTGCCGGTTTTCAGACGTTCGAGCTTGATTCCCGCCTTGCTTATCGATTCGGAAAGTTTCCATGCGCCCGGCTCGCCCATGCGTCCCGATGCGATCCGCTTGCTGCCGATATGAATCTCGCCTCGGAGGAAGGTTCCCGTGGCAAGTATCACCGCTTTGCAATCGTAGCGTTGACTCGCCGACGCGACGCCCCGGATTCCATTATCATCTATCAATAATTCGATTGCTTCTTCCGGTATCAAAGTTACGCCGGGCATCGAACCGATAATCGATTTCATACGTCGCTGATATTCCGCTGTATCGACCTGCACACGCAGAGCGCGGACTGCCGGGCCTTTCGACGTGTTGAGCATACGGCGATGCGTCGCGCACCGGTCGGCGACGATGCCCATAAGTCCGCCGAGGGCGTCGATCTCGCGGGTAAGGTGCCCTTTCGCGGGCCCGCCAACCGACGGGTTGCATGCCATCGCCCCGATCCTGTCAGAGTCGATGACCATAAGTCCGATGGTGCATCCGAGCGCCGATGCCGCACGGGCAGCTTCGATACCCGCATGCCCCGCCCCGACGATGACTATGTCGAATGAATCGATGGGCATTATTTTCCTATGCAGAATTCCGCGAAAATGGCGGTGTATAAATCCTCGGAAAAATCCCCCCCGGTAATCCCCTGCAGCTTCTCGACAGCCGCCCGTATCTCAAGCGCCGCAACATCTTCCGGAAGCCCGGTCTTCAATATATCGAGCGTGGATTCGAGGCGTTCCATCGCGCCTTTGAGGGCCGAATGATGCCGTGAACTCGTGATGACGATATCCGCCGAAGTCCCCTCCCCGCCGGGAAGCATTTCGCATATGGCGGTTATCAATTCATCGATACATTCGCCGGTCTTGCAACTGATACGGACTATGGGAATGTCCCGGGCAAGTGATTTCAAGGATGATGTATCGATTGCGGCTGGAAGGTCGATCTTGTTAATCAACACAAGCGCGTTTTCATTGGACGGCATCCCGAACATTTCCATATCGTCGTCGGTAAGCGGCTCGCTTCCATCGAGCATTATCAGCCTGATATCCGAGCCGAGTATTTCCTCGCGCGCGAGTTCCTGTCCCATCGCTTCGACCCCTTGTGCGCCTTTGCGAAGCCCCGCGGTATCTACGACCTTCATCTCGATGCCGCCGATTTCCACCGGCGCTTCGATGACATCCCGCGTTGTACCGGGGGCGTCATCGACAATCGCGCGACGCCTTCCCACGAGCCGGTTCAGCAGGCTGGATTTCCCCACGTTCGGGCGTCCGAAAATCCCGAGCCTGAAACCCTCGCGCACGAGGCGTCCGCGCTCATATGTGTCGGCGAGCGCTCGAAGTTCCGTGATGAATGCCTCAATCTCCGGAATGGGCGTCACCGATTCCGCTTCGACAATCTCACCGGGATGATCGAACGTGACTTCAATCGCGGCAAGAAGTCTTAAAAGCCGCTCGCGCAGGTCTACTATGCGCTCCCTCAGTCCGCCGGCGAGATGATTTATGGCGGCGCGATGCTGCTCCCTTGTTCGTGAATCGATAAGCTCGGCGAGGCCTTCAGCCTGGGTCAGGTCCATCCGTCCGTTGAGATACGCGCGGAAGCTGAATTCGCCGGGCAATGCTTCGCGCGCGCCGCCGTCGACGAGAACCCGCATCACGCGTTGGACTACATAAGGCGACCCGTGGACATGGAATTCGACCACATCCTCGCCGGTAAAGCTGTTCGGCGATGGAAATTTCGCGACGAGCGGCCTGTCGATCAATTCACCGGCGTCGATGAAATAAGCGACATGCAGTTTCCGTTCATCGAGCACGGCTTTACCGATTATTTTCTCGGCAATATTGAATGAATCCGGGCCGCTTAGACGTATCGCCGACATAGCGCCGCGTCCCGGCGGCGTGAACGGCGCGCAGATGGTGTCCTGCCGAAGATATTCATGCCCGTGGAATTCCATGGCTGTTTCAGATCATTCCTTCTTACCCTTCGAATATGTATAGAACCCGCGCCCGGATTTCTTCCCGAGAAGCCCTCCCCGCACCATGTTCACCAATACCGGCGGCGCGGCATATTTCGGGTCCTTGAATGCGTTGTACATTATTTCGCCCACCATCACCGCTACATCCAGCCCGATGGTGTCAAGCAGTCGCAGCGGGCCCATCGGATGCCCCAGCCCGTGAACCATCGCCTTGTCGATATCCTCGGCGGAAGCTATGCCCGACTCGAACGCCTTCGCGGCGTCATTGAGAAACGGTACGAGCAGGCGATTCACGACAAACCCGGGGCTGTCCATTGTCTTGATGGGAATCTTGCCGATGCGCTCGCAGAAAGTGTACAGCGTGTCGACTCTATCAGGGTCGGTGAGCATCGTGGATGCTATCTCCACGAGCTTCATCATCGGTACCGGGTTGAAGAAATGGAGCCCGAACACGCGGTCCTGGCGTTTGGTCGCGATGCTTATCTGTGTAATCGAGAGGGATGATGTATTCGACGTGAAAATCGTTTCGGGCTTGCATACCGAGTCAAGTTTCGAGAAGAGGTCATGTTTAATTTTCATATCTTCGATGACGGCCTCGATAACGATGTCGCAATCGATCAAGTCATGGATATCGGTCGTCCCCACGATGTTGGCGAGTGCGGCATCTTCTTGCGCCGGGGTGACCTGTTTCATGCGCGCGCCTATCTTTAGGAACTTCCGGATAGTCTTCATGCCTTTCGCCACAAGTTCGAGAGCCACGGTATTCAGCCCCGCCTGCCCGCATACCTGGGCAATCCCCGCTCCCATGGTGCCCAATCCAAGCACACCGACCTGCTTTATCTCCAAAACAAGCTCCTTCCGCGCGGATACCACCGCGGCAGGTTATTCATTTCCATAGTTATTTGAATGGTATCAGATTTCGGGTGATGTTATAAGTGTAATCAGCCTTCGGTGAGTACTTCGCCCGGATGCACTATCTTCCCCGCGACGGCCGATGACGCGGCGACCCACGCATTTGCGAGATATATCTGCGCTTTCCTGCTGCCCATGCGTCCCGCGAAATTCCTTGGAGAGGTGCTGACGCAAACTTCATTTCTTCCGAGTACACCGAGATGCGCTCCCATGCACGGCCCGCATCCCGGCCCCGCGACATATGCTCCCTTCGCGACAATCCTTCCCAGTATCCCCTCTTCCTCGGCCTTCCTGTAGGTTCCCGCGGATTGCGGCACGACTATCATCCTGACATTCGCGCTTATCTCATTCTCCGCGAGCACCTTGTCCACCGCTTCGAGGTCTTCGATGGAACCGCCCGCGCATGAGCCGATGAAAACGACATCTATCGGCGTGTCCGCGATTACGTTGACGGCGTTGACATCGTCCTGTCTTCCCGGATGGGCCACCTGCGGGCCGATGTTGGTCATGTCCAGGACATAGGTGCGGTCGCATTCGAGGTTTCCAAAATCCGGAAGTTCGGTGACGCTCATGCCGAGATATGAAGCTACCTTCTCATCGGGATTCATCAACGCGCCGACCGCTCCCGCCTCGTTAATGAGGTTACATAACTGGCGCCGCCCGCATATGCTCATCTCATCGACAACCGGTCCCTGGACAAGTATGAATTCCCCGAGCGCGCCGTCGAGCCCTATTTCCTTCAGGAGCCTCAACCCGACATCGCGCCCGCCGACGTAGGATGATAATTTCCCCTCGACGGTGACCAGCACGGTACGCGGCGCCTCAAACCAGAACGAGCCCGAATGCATCACATCCGCGAAATCGGACGGCCCTATGCACACGGAAAGTATCCCGAACGCGCCATACGATGTCATGTGCGTGTCGGTCCCGGCGATGAGCATCCCGGGGCGCAATTGGGTGAATTCATCGAGGGCCACCGTAAGTATCCCCGCGCGCCCGGGGTGAAACACATTGATGATGTCCTGTTCGCGAGCGAATGTCCTTGTTTTTTCCGCGATGTCGGCGCTGGCGATGTCTTTCGCGGGTTGAAGATGGTCGAAGACAACGAAGACCTTCTCGCGGTTCCTCACGCGCTTGCCGCCGAGGCGTTCAAAAGTTCCCGCGGCGGAGGGGAAAGCTATGTCGTGGGCG
Organism: uncultured Planctomycetota bacterium; assembly: GCA_964608735.1. Classification (GTDB taxonomy): domain Bacteria; phylum JAJVIF01; class JAJVIF01; order JAPKYR01; family CAZSPL01; genus CAZSPL01. The sequence goes on from CAZSPL010000063.1 coordinate 5,227, forward strand.
ACGATGATGTCCGGTTCGAGCCGCACGATGTTTCCCGGCGCCCATGAACCGCTGACGATCTTACTGCTGAGGATATCGGGGAACCAGTTGCGCATTATTTAAAATTGAACCCTTCCCTGCGCAGCATTGAATACAGCAAGTTAATCGGAAGCCCCACCACGTTGAAGTAACATCCCTCGACCCGCTCGATGAACGGCGCGGCGAAGCCCTGGATGCCGTACGCCCCGGCCTTGTCCATCGGCTCGCCGGTCTTGATATAGCGCGCGATCTCTTCATCGGAAAGCTCGGCGAATTTCACGCGTGTTACGGCGGCTTCGGAATCGAATGTCCGGTTCTTGACCAATACCACCGTAACGCCGGTTATGACTTCGTGCCAGTCACCGGAAAGTTCCTTCAGCATCCGCTCGGCATCCTTCTTATCCGCGGGCTTCCCAAGTGTGCAGTTATTGTGGATGACATCGGTGTCCGCGCAGACAAGGAAACCATCCTCCACGCTGTCTATCACATGCTCCGCTTTAATCATCGAAAGCGCGAGAGGTATGTCCTTCGCCTCTCGTCCCGAGGTGCATATGTATTCGGTCTCGTCGAAATCGACGGAATCGATTATTTTAAATGGAACCCCGAGCAGCTTAATCAGTTCCCGCCTGCGCGGGCTGTTCGACGCAAGTATCAGTTTGTCGGGCAAATTCACTCTCCTAACGGTAAACCTGGTAGAGCCGCTCATCCGTCAGCAGCGGCTGGAGAAACATGTATTTCGAAAGCAGCTCGAGTCCGCTCATCGGCATGGGAAGGGGCGACTGCTGTTCGATGCCAAGAAGCTGATCGAGAATGTTCTCCTTGCCGAGTTCCTCTATGACCGGCTCGCCTGAAATCCCCGCCAATTCAGCGGCCTTCAGGATGGCATCCCGCATTCCGCCGATTTCATCGATGAGGCCGTTCTCCTTGGCCCCCTTGCCGGTATAAATCATGCCTGTGGCGAGTGGACGAATCTGCTCGACCGGCACGCCCCTGCCTTTAGCCACACTCTCGATGAACACTTCGTGCGACTCAGCGAGCATACCTTCGAGCAGCTTCCGTTCCTGCGGGGTCATCTCGCGGTATGGCGAGCCGATATCCTTTAGTGCGCCCGCCTTCAGCGTGTTCATCCCGAGGCCCAATTTTTCGAACAGCCCTTCGAAGGAAGGCACTTCCATTATCACGCCGATACTTCCCGTCAGCGTTGTGGCATCGGCGTATATCTGGTCCGCCGCCGATGCGATAAAATACCCGCCGCTCGCTGCGACATCGGCCATCGATGCTATCACCGGTTTGCCGGCGTCCCGGACTTCCATCAGGGCGTTGAATACTTCCTCGCTGCCGGCCGCCGAGCCTCCCGGGGAATTAATCCGCACCACGACAGCTTTTATGCCGTTATCCTCGACGGTTTTGCGCAGGTCGGATACTATCTTGTCGGCATACGCGCCGGTCATGCCGAACATGCTTCCCGCGCCCTGTCCCGAGGAGATAACCCCCTCGACCCTGAGCACGGCTATCCTGTCCCGTCCCCCGGTATATGAGCCGGTCGAGACGTTATAGCAGGAGTACAGGGTAAAGGTCATCGCGAGCAGGAGGGAACACAATATGACAATGGAAACCATTCGCTTTGCTATCATTTTGACCATCCTTTCAAACGATACTTGATAACGCCATTGTACCAAGAAATGGCGGTGCAATCATTGAGGTTGTGTATATGGGGTAATTAAAATTGCCGGGAGATCATTGCGTCGGCGGTGCGTTCGAGGAAATCTCGGCTCTCGCATTCGGGAAGTTCCTCGAGGGCTTCGATGCATCGCCTGTAGTAATCCTTCGCCCTGTCAATCGCGTATTTAAGTCCGCCCGACGCCTCTACCTTCTCGGCGATATAGTCGATATCCGCGTCGAATATCCCGCCGCCGTTCTCAAGGCGTTCGAGCAGCTCGCCATCGTCGTTGCGCATCGCGTAGATGAGCGGAAGCGTATAGATGCCTTCCCTGACATCGAGGCCCCGTGGCTTGCCGGTGCGATGCTCTTCGCTGAAGAGGTCCAGGATATCATCTGTGATCTGGAACGCCATTCCGAAATCGAAGGCGAATCTTCCCGCGGCATCGACAAGCTCCTTCGATGAACCGGCGAGCATCGCGCCGGTTCTCGTTATCGCCCTGAAGAAGATGGCTGTCTTGCGGGAGATGATATCGAGGTATTCCGATTCCTGTATCGCAGGATTGGATTTCCGCCCGATCTCGAGGATTACGCCCTCGGCGAGACGCAGCGCCACCTGCGAGAATTCATCGAAGATATCCTGCCGCTTGAGCCTGCCGATGACATCGAAGGAAATCCCGAACAGGTAGTCGCCGATCACGACGGCGGTATGATTTCCCCAGATGGCATTGGCGCTCGGCCGGCCCTTGCGCGTGAGGGATGAATCGATGACGTCATCGTGGAACAAGGCGGCGCAGTGGAGTATTTCACTCGACGCCGCAAGGTCGACAGCCTGGGGTGAAAGGCCCTGCGCGGTAAGCAGGTAGCCGGCGAGTCCGAATGCGGGTCTCAGGCGCTTGCCGGAGCCGAAGATCATGTGCCGGGAAATCTCGGTTACCTGGTCTATGGGGCTATCCGTGAGCTTCTCGAGCCTTGCTTCGACAGCGGGGAGATACCTGGCGACCCACTCGTCATCCTTGAACAGCAGGCCTGTACCCCCACGGGCATAGCCAAGGGCGCTCAATTCGGGACTTTCGGGTTTTCCCCCACGCTTTTCTGTCATACTCACTCAAACTCAATTTAATGCAAAAGAGCAATTATATCAAACACACTGAATTAATTAAGCCTGCTTTGTCATAAAATGGCACAACGATTTAAGGTCGGCCGAAATGTCCACGGTAATCAAATGGACCTTCTCCGGGGCTTTGAGAGTTGTCGGCGCGAAGTTGAGTATGCCCTGGATGCCGGCATCGACGCAGCGGTCGAGGATCCTCTGGGCGAACGCCGCCGGCACGGTTATCACGGCGATATTGACGCCGAATTCCTTGACGACTTCCTCGATGTTATCCACGTGATGCACCGTGAGCCCTCGCACTTTCTTGCCCACTTTGCCGGGGTCGTCGTCGATGAGGCATACGGTACGGAAGCCGCTTTCGTTGAATCCGCGGTAATGAAGCAGCGCTGATCCGATATTTCCAACTCCGATGATGGCGATGTTCCAGTCCCTGTCGAGGCCGAGTATCTCCCTCAGATGCCCCACCAGTTTGTTGATGTTATATCCCATACCCCGCGTGCCGAACTCGCCGAAGTAAGCGAGGTCCTTGCGAAGCTGGCTCGGCTTGATGTTGAGAAGCCCTGCGAGTTCCTCGCTGGATACGGTTTCCTGCCCCATGTCTCTCAAGCCTTCGACCGACCTGAGGTACTTGCTCAGGCGCTTGATTGTTATCCCGGGGATGCGCTTGTTCCCGTTGTTATCCTTCGCTCGGTGTTTCCTGATTGTTTTCCCTGCCACTATTGCTCTCCTCGTGACAAGTTCTCACGGCCTTGAATACTTTGTGAATTATTACACATAATATCACAATCAACCACTTTTTTGCATAAATTCAAGCATGAAAAATCAGGATGGTTTATTCGCGACGAAGCAGCTCATCGACCAGTTCCCCCACCCGCGCGGGATTCGCCTTGCCCCCTGTCGCCTCCATAACCTTTCCTACTATCGCTCTCGAAGCCCTTGTCTTACCGGCTTTGAAGGATGCCACGATGCGGGGATTCGCGTCGATGATACCCTTGATCAGCGGAAGCAACTCGTCGTCATCCGATACCTGCATAAGCCCTTTGCTTTTCACAATCGAGCGCGGATTTTCACCGGTTTGTGAAATTTCACGTATCAGTTCCTTGGCAACCGGCCCCGAGACGACACCATCCCGTACGAGTTGCAGAAACTCGGCGAATATCGCGCCGCTGATTTTCGTGGATTCAATCCCCCTGTTCTCCTCGTTGAGGAACGCATAAAAATCACCGGTCATCCAGTTTGCGGCATCGCGGCCATCTGCTCCCGATTCAACCGCGCCCATGTATAACTCCATCCCGCCTTCCCTGCCGGATATGAGATTCGCCGTTCGATGATCCAGCCCGTATTTCGCAATCAACTGTTTCTTCTCGTCGAATGGCGACATCGCGAGCCCCGTTTTCGCTTTCCCGACGATGTCATTGGACAAATACAAGTCCGGTAAATCAGGCTCGGGGAAGTAGCGATATTCATCCGCGCGTTCCTTGAACCGCATGTGAAATGTTTCATTCTTCGATTCATCCCATCCGCGCGTATCCGGGCGCACCGCTTCGCCCCTGTCATATATCGCGAGATGCCGTTCGATTTCATAACGGAGCGCCTTCTCGACGGAAGTGAACGAGTTGAGGTTTTTAATCTCACTCTTCACGCCGAGAGTGGCGCTTCCCGCTTTCTTCAAACTGATATTCGCCTCGCACCGGAAACTTCCTTCTTCCATGTTGCCGTCGCTGATGCCGCATCGCCTGAGGATATCCCGCAACTCCTTCAGATAGAGTTTCGCTTCGGAAGGGGTCCCGATCTCGGGCTTGCTGACGATTTCAAGAAGCGGAATCCCCGCCCGGTTGTAGTCCACCGATGATGTCAAATCCGGTTCATGGAAAAGCTTCGCCGTGTCTTCTTCGAGATGGACGCGCTCGATGCCGACTTTGACCTCGACATCATCCGACCACATTTCGAGATAGCCGTTCGATGCGACCGGCCATTGGTACATCGTTACCTGGTATCCCTTCGGCAAATCCGGATAGTAGTAATGCTTCCTCGCGAACTGCGCGAACCGCTTGTCGTCAAACGAACAATGAAGCGCCAACGCGGCCCGGGTGCCAAGGATGACGGCATGCTCATTGACGACGGGAAGGCTCCCCGGAAGCCCCATGCATACTTCGCAGACATTAGTATTCGGCGGGTCCCCGAATAGAGCCTTGCAGCGGCAGTACATCTTGCTCGCCGTTTTAAGCTCGGCATGGACTTCCATACCGATTACCGGTTCGTATTCCCTTCCGTCGGATGTTTTATAGATTTCGCTCATCATTCACACCCCTCTTCGCGCCGGGATGGAATTCGCTTCACGAAATCATGCTCCCGCTCGAATGCCCTTGCCGCCCGCAGGATGGTGCTTTCACCGAGATAACGTCCCCAAATTTGCAAACCGATTGGCAGGCCGTCATCGGAAAATCCGCCCGGAACCGACACGGCGGGCGTTCCCGCGAGAGCCTGGGGAAGCTGGAACACATCGGTGGCGTACATCGCCAACGGGTCATCCACGCGCGCGCCGAGTTCGAATGGCAATCCCGGCGACGACGGCGAGATGATGACGTCCACTTCCTTGAATGCCTCGTCCAGTTCCTGCCGTATCCGTGTCCTCAGTTTCTGCGCCTTCAGGTAATACGCCTCGTAATATCCGGTGGACAGCGCGAAGGTTCCTATCATTATGCGTCGTTTGACTTCGGGGCCGAATCCGTTCGCGCGGTTACGAGTGAACAGCGTGATGATGTCGTCCGTTTCGATTGTCGGGCCGTAGCGGACTCCGTCATAGCGCGCGAGGTTGGAAGAAGCTTCCGACGGGGCGATGATGTAGTAACTCGAAAGCATATATTTCAACGAATCGAGTTTCACGGGGATGAGCTCCGCCGCTTTCGCCTTGAAGAATGCGCTCCACTCATCCATCTTCCGGCGAACCTGGGCATCCACCGCGTCGCCGAGGCCATCATCGAGAAATCCGATGCGCATATCGGCGATGCCATCTTCGAGCGTGAACAGCGGGTCTTCGAGGATGTCGGGGATGCTGGTGGAGTCGCGCTCGTCGTGTCCGGCGAGGATCGAAAAGACAATGGCGCAATCGCGGACATCGCGGGTGATCGGCCCTATCTGATCGAGCGATGAAGCGAACGCGACGAGGCCATAGCGGCTCACGCGCCCGTAAGTCGGACGCATCCCCACGAGGTTGCAGAATGACGCGGGAAGCCTGACCGAACCGCCGGTGTCGCTCCCGGTGGCGAAGACTGCCTGTCCCGATGCGACCGCGGCGGCGCTTCCGCCCGACGACCCGCCGGGGACACGGGACAAATCCCACGGATTCCGCGTCGGCCCGTAGGCCGAATATTCGGTACTCGAACCCATGGCGAATTCATCCATGTTGGCGCGCCCGGCAATCATCCCCCCCGCCGCGATAAGCCTCTCGGTGGCGTTCGCATCGTAGGGCGGTTTATATCCGTCGAGGATCTTCGAGCAGCAGAATGTGTTCAATCCTTTGATGGAGATGTTGTCCTTGTGCGCGAAGGGAATCCCCCCGAGAAATCCGCTCGGTAGGAGGTCGAGCGCGCGGAGTGTTTCGATGTCGTGGAGATAGCATTCACGGAACGCGTGTACCGCCGGCTCCCACTGCGTGGAATTTTCGCGGCAGGCGTTGAGGATGTCGTTGGGGTCGAGCATCATGTCGTTCATCGTGTCGACCAACTCGTGTATCGTCTGGAAACCAAGGTTGCCGGTTATCATTTAAATATCCCCCCCTGCGTCATCCGGGTTGACGATGCGCGGTACGCTGATGAAATCCCCCCGGCGCCTATTGCTGATGCCGAGGATGTCGCTCTTTTTCAGGCCCGCGAGTATCTCATCGGCTTGCAGCGGAAGTTTCACCGGGTTGATCTGCACGGTAGGCGTGATCCCTTCGAGGTCGACTTCCGTCAAATCATCGAAATGGTCGAGTATAGCCCGCATCTTGGCGGCATAATCGGGCACTTCATCGGGGAGGAACTCGATCCTCGCCAATGCCGCGATCTCCCTTACCAGTTTCTCGTCGGATTTCGTCGAATCGCTTTTCACATCATCGTTCATGTCATCACCGGCTGGTTTGAATGCTCCGAAAACCTTCCCTTCACCAGGGCACTTTGCCGGAGTATAGCATAGAGCGAGACTGTTTTCGTAAGTCGGATTATCAATTAATATGCTCTTCGAGCGTTCGCATGATAGAATTCCCGCAAACACATGAGGAGCGATACATGGGCGTTGTTATGTCGACGATAGAAATCAAGGCTCCGGTGAAGGATGTCTTCGGGCTTGCCCAGCGGGTCGAGGATTTCCCCGCCTTCATGCCCGACGTGAAGACCGTCGAACTTCGCGAGCGCCGCGACGACGGCTATAGCCGGACATACTGGGAAGCAGTCGTCAGCATTCAGAGCATAAACAAGGTCGTACGATGGGAAGAAGAAGAGCACTGGAATTCCGGCGATATGACATGCGCCTTCAACCAGACGAAGGGCGATTACAAGAGCTACTCTGGGGAATGGAGGATCGAGCCTTCCGATGGCGGCTCTCGCGTCACGCTGAAGGTCGATTTCGATTTGGGGCTTCCGCTGGTCGGGGCGCTCATCAACAAGCTTCTCGACAAACTGATGAGGGAGAATTGCGATTCCATGCTCGCCGCGCTGAAAGAGAGGGCCGAGCACAGGCCGAATTGACATGGATAAGGTACTGGTACATTGCTGCTGCGCGCCCGATGCCCTTTACTGCCTGAAGAAGCTTCTCGACGAAGGGAATTACGACCCTTCGGCATATTTCTACAATCCCAATATTTACCCTGAAGACGAATATCGGAAACGCCTCGGCGACATGGTACGGGTCGCCCGGGAGCTTGGTGTACCACTGGTGGAAGGCGACTACGAGCCCGGGAAGTTCACCGAGTTTATCGCCGGTCACGAGAACGAGTTGGAGGGGGGATACCGCTGCGCGCGATGCTTCGACCTTCGTTTGGGTAATACGGCGCTTTATACAAAGGAGCACGGGTTCGACGCCTATACATCGACGCTTACCGTGTCCCCGCACAAATCGGCATCGCTCATAAGATATTTCGGGATGAAGAACGCCGATGAAGGGAGCACGGAGTTCATATTCATCGATTTCAAGAAGGGCGGCGGTTTCCAGGAATCGGTACGCCTCAGCAAGGAGATGGGGTTGTACAGGCAGAAATATTGCGGATGCGAATATTCGCTTTGAACTGCATGGCGCACAAGGGCGTCCATTATTAATGATAATAAAGATAATGTTGAACTACAGGTTCAAATATTTGTTCTTCGGCGGATTCGCGGGATGGCTCGCGGGATATGTGCTGTGCCTCGCATCGAACGGATGGTATTTCGCGAGGCAGATAGATATTTTCGAATATTCGATTCTCGGTGCATTTTTCGGCGGGCTTCTGTATAATGGGCTGATGATGGTCGACGGATATTCAAATAGACTGCGTTATGGTGTTACGGCGATGTTCTTCGGACTTATCATCGCGTGCGCCGGCGGTATGTACTATGTCAGAAACTACGACCTGACCCTGTTCTCGTTCCAGGACGGGCTTTTCTTCGACTGGGCTCTGATACACTGCGCCATCATCATAGGAATTATTGGTTTCTACATAGGAAGCCGGGCGGACAGGCGATTGAGCCACTCATAAGAAAAGCCCGGTAAAAGCCGGGTTTTTTGATATAGCAGTTTGATAGTGGTATAAATGTGCCCTTTGGCATATTTCAATAAAAACCCCGTAGAGGGATAAACTGAGGTCTGATAATGCCGTTTCAAGTGCCAGGGAAAGAATCGATTCCCGATAAAGAACTGAAGATACTCGAATTCTGGAAAGAAGACAGCTCTTTTCAGAAGTCTATCGACATCCGTGAAGGATGCGAGGAATTCATCTTCTACGAAGGCCCTCCGACCGCCAACGGACGACCGCATCCCGGGCATATCCTCACGAGAATCGTGAAGGACCTCTTCCCGCGCTACAAGACCATGCGCGGCTATCTCGTGAAGCGCAAGGCCGGGTGGGATACGCACGGGCTCCCGGTAGAGATCGAGGTCGAGAAGGAACTCGGGCTTAACTCGAAGGAAGATATCGAGGCGTACGGCGTCGCAAACTTCATCAAGAAATGCCGGGAATCGGTGTTCAAATATCTCGAAGAATGGGAAGAAATCACCCGCCGCATCGGTTTCTGGCTGGATCTCGACAACCCATACATCACCTATCAGCCCGAGTATATCCAGACCCTTTGGTGGATATTCAAGGAAATCCACAAGAAGGGGCTTTTGTATAAGGGCCACAAAGTGGTTCCATACTGCACGCGTTGCGGCACGGCATTGTCATCGCACGAGGTGGCACAGAATTACCAGGATGTCCAGGACCCATCGGCATATGTCCTATTCAAGATAAAGGGCGAAGGCGAGCGCTATTTCCTCGCATGGACCACGACACCGTGGACGCTTCTGAGCAATGTCGCGCTGGCGGTGCATCGCGACCATGAATATGTTGAATATGACACAGGCGAAGGCACCATGATTTTCCTCGGCCTGCTCGGGGAGAAAGCGCTTGGGGATGCATTCGATGAGTCCAAGATCATCAAACGGATGAAAGGCGCGGAGATTGTCGGGATGGAATACGAGCCGCTCTATTGGCCTGCCGAGGAGGGCATGTCCGCCGATGTCAAGGCCGAATATAACAACGCGGATGCGAAATTCGTCATCATCCACGGGGATTTTGTCAGTGTCGAGGACGGCACCGGCATCGTCCATATCGCCCCGGGTTACGGCGAGGACGACTATAACATGGGCGTTCAGTACGGGCTGCCGAAGATTCAGATGATAGGTACCGACGGCACATGCAAGCCGGGATTTCCATGGAGCGGCAAGCAGTTCAAGGAAGTCGACAAATGTGTCTTCGATGATTTGAAGCATCGCAAGCTGCTGTTCAAGCGCGAGACATACAGCCACTCATACCCGTTCTGCTGGCGATGCGAGTCGCCGCTCATCTATTTTGCAATAGGATCGTGGTTCATCCGTACCACCGCCATCAAGGACAGCCTTGTCAACAACAACAAGAACATAAACTGGAAGCCGGAGCATATCCGCGACGGGCGCTTCGGCAATTATCTGGAGAACAACATCGACTGGGCCATCAGCCGCTCGCGGTTCTGGGGTACTCCCATGCCCATCTGGATATGCGAAACCTGCGGCGAGATTGATGTCATCGGCTCATTCAGCGAACTCCGGGAGAAAGCCGTCAACTTCCCCGAGGAATTCGAGCCGCATCGCCCGGAAGTCGACGAGATATTCATCACCTGCCCATCCTGCGGCGGGAAGGCGAAACGCATCCCCGAGGTCTGCGACTGCTGGTTCGATTCCGGGGCCATGCCGATTGCGCAATATCACTACCCGTTCGAGAACGCCGATACATTCGACAAATGGTTCCCTTGCGATTTCATCTCCGAGGCCATCGACCAGACCCGTGGATGGTTCTACACATTGCACGCCATCGCTTGCCTCCTGTTCGATAATTTGTGCTACCGCAACTGCGTCGTTATCGGGCTGGTTCTCGGCCGCGACGGGCTGAAGATGTCAAAACGCACGAAGAATTACGACGACCCGTGGGATATCCTCAAGGACCAGGGCGCCGATGCCATGCGGTGGAGTTTCTTTTCGTCCACCGACCCGTGGGTGGAAGTGCGTTTTGTCGCCGACAGCATCAAGGAAGCCCAGAAACGCTTCCTGCTGACGCTTCGCAACGTCATCTCGTTCTTCGTCATCTACGCTAATATCGACAACTTCGACCCATCCGCCGGCCCGCCGATACCGGTCGCGCGTCGCTCGCGCCTCGACAGGTGGATAATCTCCCGCATGAATCACCTTATCGGCGAAGTGACATCCGGGCTCGACTCATACGATATCCTCACCGCCGCCAAGGCGATGGAGAAATTCGTCGACCATCTTTCAAACTGGTATGTCCGCCGGAGCCGTAACAGGTTCTGGAAGCCCGAGCGGGACGAGGAAAAGATGTCGGCATACTGGACGCTTTACGAAGTACTGACCACATTCTCCAAGATCCTCGCGCCGTTCTGCCCGTTCATCGCCGAGGAGATGTACCAGTCAATGGAGAAGCCGTTTTTGTCCAACGGTTCGTCGAGTGTTCATTTGTGCGATTTCCCGAAAGCCGACGAGTCGCTTCTCGATGAAGAGTTGGAATATGAAATGGGCCTTGCGATGGATATCACGACGCTCGGACGTTCAGCGCGAGCCGAGGCGAAGATGAAAGTCCGGCAGCCTTTGAGCAAGCTGTTGCTGGTAATGAACGACCCATCCGACCGGGAGAAGGTCGAGAGGTACCGCGAAGTCATACTCGAAGAGCTGAACATCAAGGAGATAGAATATGCCGAGCGCGCCGAAGACTTCGTGGAATTCGTTCTGCGGCCGGACTTCGCCAAACTCGGCCCGAAGTTCGGCAAGCTCATGCCGAAAGTCAAGGCGGCGATCGCATCGGCGAATGCGGTTTCGATGATCGCATCGCTTGAGAGCGACGGCAAAGTGACCTATAACATCGACGGCGAGGAAATCGAGATCAACTGCGATGAGATTTTCGTCAGCATCACGCCGAAATCCGGCTATGCCGCGGGCAATGACAAGAGGTTCGTGCTTATACTTACGACCGAGCTTACGGATGCTCTTATCCTTGAAGGGCTCGCACGCGAGTTCGTGCACCAGGTTCAGAACATGCGTCGCGATGCCGATTTGAATTACCAGGCGCGAATCGAGGTTCGATATGATACGGACGATGAGATGGGTAAGGCCGTGGAAGCATTTGGCGATTACATCATGCGCGAAACCCTTGCGGTGAAGCTCGAATCGTTTGAGGCGTCGGCGGTGAAGGGCGCATATGGATTCGACGGCGAAATCGCGAAACACAAGATGAAGCTCGCGTTTGATGATGTGGGTGTTCCTGAGTAGTGTATGTGGGGGTAGGACGACACGGACAAGCTTCGTATGGTTTGTCAGTATGATGATAGTGGAAGACGCTTGTCCGTGCCACCCGGAATCGGAGTTTTACAGGACGAAGACACGGGCAAGCTCGAAGACTCGCGTGCCCGTGGCACGATGCT
>CAZSPL010000064.1:0-1003 GCA_964608735.1 uncultured Planctomycetota bacterium
GCCAGCGCGGTGATGAAACCGGGAAGCAGCGCCATTGGGTCGCTCGCGGGCTTGACACCCATCATCTTCGGCATAAGGCGGTCCATCGCAAGCGCCTGTAGTGTGCGAGGCGCGCCGAGCATCGAGCCTACCGCCGATGAAAATATCGCCCCCCACAACCCCGGCAGGATTACCAGCGCCCCGAGCGGTGCGATTTTCAGCCATATCATTGAGTTGCCACGCAGGTCTTCACCGGTGGCGCCGATTGCAAGAAGCACCGGTATCACGAGGTATATCGCGAATCCGGTTAATACCGCGAGTATCGAGCCCACCGGGATTGAGCGTCCCGGGTCGCGAAGGTCGCCCGATAAACCGAGCCCGGCCATTACACCGGTCACCGCGGGGAAGAATACCGCGAAGCCAAGCCAGAAGCTCACATCCCCCGATGGCTGCACCGCCGGGATCGAACCGCCGGATTTCATGAGAGCACCTATAGCAAAAGCTATGATCGAAACCCCGACCAGCGCCATAAGGGGAACCTGCGTCTTGAGCGCCAGTTTTGCGCCCAGGAACGAGAGCACCGCGACAAGGATAACAATGACGAATGCCGCCGCCTGAACCGGTATGCCCGCCCAGATTATCCTGAGCGATTCCGCAAGGCCGAATGCATAAAGAGTCACCGAAAATGTCTGGGCAAGGAAAAGCGGAAGCCCGATAGCCCCGCCGATCTCAAGGCCGAGGCTTCTCGATATTATGTAGTATGCCCCCCCGACTCCGACCTTGATATTCGTGGCGACGGATGAAAATGACAGAGTGGTGATGATCGTGATGGCGTTCGCGATGACGACGACCAATAGTAACTGCGTCAGTCCTATGTGCCCGACCAGCCAGCCCACGCGGAGATACATGATAACGCCAAGTATCGTGAGTATCGTCGGCGTATATACTCCGAGAAATGTGCCAAGCTGCTTGTTACGTTCCGCTGCCGTCATAGCCGGTAATTATACATTAACAGGCATACACT
>CAZSPL010000064.1:1013-17146 GCA_964608735.1 uncultured Planctomycetota bacterium
CTATCTATCTCATGTACGATAAGCTTGTTGGCGACAGGACTCACGCCGATGAGTTTCCTGTCCTCGATGATGCACAGCGATGCCAGTGGCAGGCCGCGCTGGTCATCGTATACATTCACGCTGAAATCCTTGAGGCTTATCGCAAGGAAACCCCTGCCGTACATGGCGGCGTAATTCACCTTCTCCGTTTCTATCGCGGCATCGCCACCGGCATCGGGTGCGCCTTCGATTTCATCTCCGCCCGGTTTCTTGATATCGATCACGCTTTCCGCCGGCTCGACATTCTTCTTTGTATCCGCCTCAGTCTCATCCATCTCCATCGGCACCTTGTAGATGAATGTCGAAAATGCCATCCCCAACCCGTCGCTCGCGGTAACCATGAATGGGGCTACTTCCTTGGTATCGATCCCCTGCACCACTTCGTCCGTTTCCGTATCTATAATACTGAATCCCGGCCAGCCGTAGAATTCATTTTCGAACGCGCTCGACGCCACGATGATATAACGCCCCTCGCCGAATACCGCCATCGACTGCGGCTTCAGGCCCACGTGTATCTCCTTGATGAGGGAGATATAATCGCCCTCCGAGATGTCGAACACTTCGACGACCGAGTACATCTCGGGCTCGCCCTCGACTTCACCGAGCCACGCCGCCATGTTCCGCTGGGCGTAATGGCTCGATACATACGCCTTCGTGCCGTCCGCGCTGAGCACGATAGCCGTGGGCGACTCGCGCGTACTCCCCACTGCTTGGAGGTCTTCGAAATTCGCTATCGACGCCTTGTTTATCCAGCCGGGGCCTTCCTCGAGACCGCCCCAGATTGACATCACCGATTTCCCGTCCGGACATTCCGCCATCCCGCGACATTCCAGGCCCATGTTCAACTGCTGGTCGACCTGGTATGTCCCCGGGTTGATGTCGATAAGGCTGCCCTTGCTCTTGACACCCATCGCCGCGAAAAGCCGCCCGCTAAGTGGAGCATACAACGTGAACCCGACGTTCGTCAGGTCTTTGATGGTTCCCTTGAACTCCCCGGATTCGATGTCGTACATGGCGATATTTGACGACCCGGTGTTGCTTATGAATATCCTCTCCCGGCTCGCCGAAACCCATGTCGGGGCGAGGCCGTGCGCCTCGATTACTCCCGAGATGCCGATTCCGCGCGCCTTGCATGGACCGAGTAGAACGAGTATGAAGACTACCAGCACGATGAGAAGTATTATTGTGATTCGAAGATATTTCATCCTACATCGACTCGACTTCGTCGGCTTCGTATTCCGCGATAAGCCGCCCAAGTTCCTCGGTCGCGACCGTGCTTGTTCCGAGCTTCGTGACCACTCCCGCCGCCGCGACATTCGCGAGCATCACGGCGTCGAGCATCGACGCGCCCCCGGCGAACGCCGCCGCTACCGTCGCGATAACCGTATCCCCCGCGCCGCTCACATCGAACACCCTCCGTTCGAGGGACGGGATCCGGTAAGCTGCATCTTCCGGGCCGATCAGGAACATGCCCATCTCGCCGGCGGTGATAAGCATATATTCTGGATACAGCATCTCGTGAAGCATCCTCCCCGCCTCGACAAGGCTCGCCGCGTCGGTGAATTTGATGCCGGTCATCTCCGCCGTTTCCCTGCGGTTCGGCTTGATAAGCCCCACGCCGCGATAATAATTTATATTCGCGGGCTTCGGGTCGACCATCACGAATTTGCGTTTCGCCGCGGCGATGTCGAGCACGCCCTTCATCAGCTTCGGCGTAACGAATCCCTTGTTGTAATCGCTGATGAGTATCACGTCGAAATCCCCCGCCATCGAATCGAGGCTCTCTATCGCCCTGTCCGCGAGGCCGTCCGGAAGCGGCAGCGGGTCTTCATCATCGATCCTTACAACCTGCTGTCCGCCCGCGATTATACGGCTCTTCCGCGGGGTCTTGATCCTCGAATCGACGATAACCCCTTCCGACGTGCAGCCGATTTCATCGAGCAGGTGTGAAAGCGCCAGCCCGGTCTCGTCATCACCCACCGCGCATATGACCGCCATACGGGCGCAGAGTGTTATAAGGTTTCTCGCGACATTCGCCGCGCCGCCGGGACGAAGCTCATCGCGCTCGCGTCTCACCACCGGCACCGGCGCCTCGGGACTAAGCCGCGCCGAGCCGCCGAAGATATACTCGTCGAGTATCGCATCGCCCATCACCAGCACGCGTCCGCGGCTCAGTTTCTTCAATGCGTCCCGTATATCAGGCATTCGAATCCTCCATGCTGAAAAGAAGCGCCGCCGTAAGAGGCACCAGTATCTCGTGATGCCCCGTTATCGCTATACCCTTCCCACCGACTTCCCGCGCGCGTTTCACGGGATTCAGATTGGGGCGGTAATGCTGGATGAAATCGTAATTTATCCCCGTGAAGCGGTTCAACTGGCAACCGATGTTCTGACACAGCGCAATCGCCTTCTCGATTATCACAGGAAGCACCACCGCGCTGCCGATATTCCAGACCACGCCGCCCCCTTTCAGGCGGCTGACGGCATTGGCGATGAGGTAGAAATCGCGAAGCGTCCCCTCGCCGTATGCCGCTCCGTCGGCGTTTTCATGCATATGTATGAAGTCGGTCCCGATTGCAAGATGAACGCTGAGCGGCACATCGAGCGCGTATGCCTGCCCGACGATAGATACATCGCTGTACTCCGGCTTCGCGTCGATGAGCGCCTTCCCGACGGCTTCCCCTATCCCAAGTCCATCGGCGACACCCGCATTTATCGCGGGATTGAGGAACTCGCTCGTCTCCCTTGTGACCGCGAATTTGCCGACCGTTATCCCGGCGGATACATCTTCGGATGTCCGCCCGAACAGCGCGAGTTCCGCATCGTGGATTATTCCCGCGCCGTTCAACCCGATATGCGTGATGTATCCGCGGCGCATCATTTCTATGATGAGCGGCCCGAGCCCGACCTTGACGACATGCGCGCCCATGGTGACGATGATGGGCATACCGTCGCGACGCGCATCCGCCACCGCCTTGACCACTTCGCGGATATCTTCCCCCGCGAGTATCGGGGGAATCGTCGCGAGAAATTTATCCGCCCATCCGCTGTCGAACGATGCCGTCCCCCCGAGGTCGGTGACATCGACCTTGCTTGTCCTGTCCCGGATGGAGACGTAATCCAATCCCTCGGGTTTCAGCCTTTCATACTTACTCGGCATAATGGTGAATTATAACTCAACACCAGAAAAATAGGGACAAGCCCGATTGCTGCTTCTTAAGGTTTCATCTTTTCTTTCGCGCTGATTGGTCACCTGAAACCCCGGGTAGCCCGGGGTTGGAGCTCTCCTGCCACCTATCAAATCAATGGGCTCCTACCCCGGGCGACGGCCAAACAACGCGATATCAGCTTAAAAAATTACCATTCAGAACATTCCCCAAAGCATGAAGTAAATTCGGGGACAGGCCCCAAAGCACGAAGGGACGAAACTCCGTAAATGCATTCCCCTCATTCCTAAAACTACAATCTTGAAACGGCCTGTCCCCATATCCCTCATCGCAGCTTATACAAATCGATATCCACCCCGCCCCTGAACTCCACCCGCTCGAACCGCTCCGTCAAGTCGGCGACGACTTCCGGGCACGCAAGCTTGATACCTTCCTTCTTCGCGTGAAGATTGACATCGCCCGTAAGGGCAAGCTGTCTATCACGATGAAAATAATCCACGGAATTGCAGGTGAACTCCATCGATGCCGAGAGATATTCACCGTGCACATCGCCGGATACTTCGAGATGCTTCTCCGTCTCGTCGTATGAACCCCTGTCGGCCTCTATCGTCAGCACGGAGCCGTCCGTAAGCGTGAACTGCACGAGAATCTCCGTAAGCTCCCCCCCCTGCCCGATCGTCCCGACCAGCGTCTCGCTCCACAGCACCCATCGTACGCTGCCGTCCGAACTGCTCTCGCTGAGACGCGGATGCCGCGACCTTACCTTGAGCGGCTCCGTCGAGCCGTTGCCGGCCCCTTTCGCATCAGGTGACGGCAGATTCTCGGGCAACGTAACGATATGCCACGTACCCCATGTAATCAAAATGAGGAACAGCGGCCAGAAAACCACGGGAAGATATTTCTCATATATCTGGCGGAGCAAACTACAACTCCTCGGTCTGATTTACAACTTCCTCAAACGTCGTGATGCCCCGGAACGCTTTGTTCAAACCATCCTCGCGCATCGAGATCATCCCACTACCGATGGCTGCATCCCTGAGCCGCGATGTGTGCGACCTCTCGACGATGAGCGACCTGATGTCGTCGTTCACCTCGAGCAGTTCGCCGATGGCCGTACGCCCCGCGAATCCCGTGTGGAAACAGTGCTCGCATCCCTTCCCGTACGCCCCCTTGATGCCTTCGCCCGGGATTACCGCGCCGATTTCGCGCAGGAATTCTATCCCGGGATTATATTCTTCCTTGCAGTGGCGGCACACCTTGCGCACGAGACGCTGGCTGAGTATGCACCGAAGCGTGCTGGCGAGCAGAAACGGCTCTACCCCGATATCGAGAAGACGCGTAATCGCGCCCGCTGCATCGTTGGTGTGCAGCGTCGCGAACACGAGATGTCCGGTAAGCGATGCGCGTATCGCTATCTCACTGGTTTCGAGGTCGCGTATCTCGCCGATGAGGATTATATCGGGGTCCTGGCGAAGGATGCTCCGAAGCGAGTGGGCAAATGTCAGCCCGATTTCGGGATGCACCTGTATCTGCGTAATCTCATCCATCCGGTATTCGATAGGATTCTCCACCGTGGTGATGTTCTTCTCACGGTAGTTCAACGTTTTGAGCGCAGAATAAAGGGTCGTGGTTTTCCCGCATCCGGTCGGACCGACCATCACGATGATACCGTGCGGCTTCCTGATGTACTTCCGGAACTTTTCGATTGTATCCGGTTCGAAACCGAGGTATTTCATATCCAGTATGACCTGCCCGCGATCGAGGATCCTCAGCACCGCCTTCTCGCCGGATATTGTCGGGGTCACCACCACGCGGAAATCTATCTCGTTCCCTTCGAGGATGACCCGGAAATGGCCATCCTGCGGCATGCGCCGCTCGGTGATATCGAGTTCGCACATTATCTTGATGCGCGAAATAAGGGTATCCACCACATCGAGGCTCAGCGGCTGGGAAAGCTCCTGCAGCACGCCGTCTACGCGGAATCGCACCCGCACATTCTTACTGGTCGGCTCGATGTGTATATCGCTCGCGCGGTACTGCAGCGCGTGAACTATAAGCGTATTCATCAGGCGCACCGTCTCCGATTGCACCTGTATATCCTTTATCGAGCCGATCTCGATGCCGAGCTTGGGGGTAAGTTTCTCGTGCCTGCCGCCGACCGATTCGAGAAGCTCGTCGATGGTGCGCTTCCGGTAATAGAAAAGATATTCGAATATTTTCTTCTCGATGGCCCCCGGCGATGCTATGAACGGCTTGATATTCCGCCCGGTCATCGCCCTGACTTCCTCCCGTACCACCATGTCCTTGGGATCCGCCATCGCGACCTGCAGCGACCCCTCCTCTATGCCGATGGGAAATACATGATTATTCTGCGCGTATTCCTGCGGAATGAGAATGACAACTTCAGGGCTCGGCTCTCGCTCTTCGAGATCGACGAACGGCACATTCAGCTTCTGGGCGTTGAACTTGACGATGATGCTGTCCGGCACATTCGACGCGGCAAGCAGTTCCTGCTCGACACTCACCCCGCGCTCGGCGGCGCGTCGCTGCAATTCGCGAAGCTCCTGCGGCTTAATCGCGCCGATATCCAGCAGGTGTTTTTCAAGGCTTGTAAGAAGAAACCTCTCGTCAGCCATAATGAATGCTCCCGTATGAATTGGGATAGAGCCGGAGATACATCAGTCAACCCGTTCCGCCACAAGACTTACGATACGTTGCAGGCAGCGCTTCAATTCATTGGGCACGCCGGTTCCCGCAAACGGTTTCGAGTAACTCAAAACCCGCGGCAGGTCGTCCGGGCTACTCACGAGATCGATGAAACGTCCGCCGACCAATCCGTCATAAAACCTGCCCCGCTTGCCTTTACCGATGGCCCCACCGGATAGATCGACAACAATCGGCCTCAGGCCCGCGTAAATCGCCTCGCTGACCATCGACATACTGTCCGATGTTATCAGCGTCCTCCCGGCGAGCCCGTAAAACGCATATGTCGGATTCTCCGGATCCCGCCCGGCAAGCAGCATGTAACCAACGCGCGGGTCTCCGCCCCATCGCTTCTCGATTGCCTCCTCGAGCGGGCCGCCGGTACGCCGCGATGTGGTCATCAATAGGATTATATCATGTTCGGATGCCCATCTATAACAGGTTCCGAGCATATCGAGACACGCCGCCTCATCGAACCCAAGCCCCTTCGCTTTGCCGCCGATGACTATCCCGAGATACTTCCTCTCGGGGCTGTTCCCGGTTCTCGCGGCGAAATCCTCTGCTTCCTTCTTCGACATTTCCGGATACGCACGGTTCGGCGTGATGACGAGCCGCTGGATGTTCGGCAACTCGGGCGCGGCATCGTGCGCGGGAAGGATAACGAGGTCGAACGAATCCATTGGTATCAGCGACGGGCGCATTATGCATATCGATGGTATCCCGAATACCCGCTTGAATAGCAGGTTGACCGACGCCGATGTGGTCCCCGCGGAAATTATAAGGTAAGGTTTGAATTTCGCGATTTCTTCGAGTTCCGCCGGCGATGCGATCTCGGCGAGCCGCGCTTTGGCGGTATTCAGCTTGATATTCCCGTGGGTACGCCCTATCCCCCATCGGAAGCGGGCTTCGCTGAGATTCTCGTGAAGCCCATGTTTGAACAGAAGCACATTGGCCCCCGGAAGCCGCTCCGCTATTCCGAGAGACTGGTTCTGATGCCCGGGCTTGCCGTCGGATATTACGAGGATATTCATTTCGCGTAACTATGCTTTTTTCGCGACGATAAGCTGCTTCATTGAGCCGGGCGCGAAATCGCCCTTCTCATAATCCCCCCAGCGGTGAAGCGCCTTGAATCCGCAATATTCGAGCAGAAGCAGCAACTCATCGGGAAAGATCATCTTAAGCATCAATTCTTTCACATCGCGCTTCACCGAGCCATCAGGATGTACATGGGTGACATCGCACGTGATTCTCGATACTTGCGTTGCGTCGTTGTAATCAACCGTCGTCAACTGCTCGTGGGTGATCCCGGTCTCCGGGTCACGGAAAATATATTCCTGGCACTTCAGCTTGATGTCGCGCGTAAGGTGTTCCAGGCTGGGATTGAACACATCGAGTATAAACCTCCCGCGCCCCGCCTGAAGATGCTCCCTCACTCTCTCGAGGCATTTCACCTGGTCTTCACGTGTGATAAGGGCGAGAAAAGAATTGAACGGGATGAAAATAGTCCGGAATTTCCGCCCCAGTTCGAACGTCCGCATGTCGGCCTTTACAAGCTCTACACGTTTCCGCACATCGGGCGGCGCGACGCTCAGCTTGTCGCGGCATCGCTGAAGCATCCCCTCGTCGCGATCGATACCCGTGACTTTCAACCCGTCGAACGCCAGCGGGATGGCGATCCTCCCGGTGCCGACGCATATCTCCATCACCGGCCCGCCATATGTGCCGCATAATTCGCGAAGGAACAGCACGTCCACTTCGCCGGGACCGATATGCTCGCACACCAGGTCGTAAAACTCGGCATCGTAATTCACATTGAAATCAGGAAACTCGGATCCAGCCATCGCATTTGTCCCCGCTAATTCATGGGTTTTAAAACATCCTGCACTCTTTTATAAATGTTTTCGAATTTCTCCGGCCAGATACTCTTGCCCTCGGGATCTATCTCGCTCACAAGCTCACCGCCGACCCTCACTATCTCCTCCAGCGCCCCCTGTAAATCCGCCGCGTCACCGGTGGCCGGAAATACGCTCCATATCGCTTCGGCGAGCGGATGGTCGATGTCGAGCGCCCCCTTTACCCAGCTCACGTTGGCATGACCGAGGTGCGCTTTTAAAAGCAGTATGAGTATCTGTTTCATATCGAAAAAGATATTATCGTGCGCCAGCCAGAGCTCGTCGCGCTTGATGCGAAACGCGGCCACCAGCGCGTAGTAGCAGAACTTGTCGAGCCCTTCATCGAAGGTGTATAACGAGTCTTCGGTATCCCCGATCTCGAACCTCAGGTTCTGGAAAAGCTTCCCCGGGTCAAACAGCGGCCGTATAGCCTTGCGTATCGCCCGGCGCGTTATCGGATTCAGGCTCCCCTCGGCAAGCTCGGATTGCTTGATGATTGTCGCATCGATGCAGATAAGGTTGTCCAGAACTACGCGTCCAGGTGAATGACGCGCCAGTACTTCCCTCTCGCCGATGAGCCATGTGTCGTTGGAGCGATACGCTTCCGCCGCATCGTCGGTTATCACCGCGATCAGGTCGATGTCGCTCAACGGCTTCTGCGTGCCCTCTGCATGAGAGCCGACCAGCGCGAGCGAAAGCACCGCCAGATCCGACTTGAGAAACTGCCCTGCCTCCTTTATGAACTCTTCCTTCGCTTTCGACAGACGTGCGTAATCCATGTTCAATACCTATACGAACTGCTTTGGTAAACCTATGAGCAATCTTACCGTCTTCTGCTCGAAATCCCACAGGACCCCTATCTCCATCGTATCGAAGACATATATACCGCCGAACCCGAGGCGTTTGAAGTTATCCCTGTCAAGGTCGTAAAGCAGGTCCGACGCAATCCCCCACCTCTTCCCGGGAAACACCTGCCCCTTGTAATGCAGCCCCTCGCTAACCTCCACCCTGTCATACATGAATGGGCTTTCGCCCTCATCATTGTTGTTAATATAGCTTAATTTCCAGTCGAAATCGCTCCCCCCGTCGTATATTAGCGATGTCGTGCTCTTGAATACCGCGTAATCCTGCCCGCCCTCATAGAAGGACCATACGTATGCACCGTTGAACTTAACCGCCCAGTTGCCGAATTCCACCGCCTTCAGAGCGAATTCATAGTCGAAGCCCCCTCGCTCCCGCTCGACATTCCTCGATGCTTCCCTGATATCGCCATAGAAACCGGTGATGCCATGTGAATAATCACCGATTCGCGGGAGGCTGTATCTCAGCCTGAAATCGGGCTCACTCCACACCACCTGCCCCTCGTTGAGCGGATCCTCTAACCTTTCTGGACCATACAGAAGGCTCGCGCGTCCGCCCGGGAAAGCTTGATTCAAGCCAACCTGCCAGTAGAAGCGGTCCGGGATGTACGGGTTCAGCCTTATAGATATGAAGGATTCGCTTTCCTCGGACGCTGAGAACGTGTAGAAGAATTTCTGGTCTATCCCCAGGCCGTCGCTGGCGTCATAGGTCATCGTGGGAAGGAACCCCGTGAAACCGACGTCGTTCCTCTTGATGAACCCCTGGCGCAACCTCATGGGAAGCAGCGTTACCTTTACGCCGAAAAGCCTTATGTCGAAGTGGTCCATCGAGGCCGCCACGATCCGACCCTCTTCATCTATTTCAGCCACTATCTCATCCGAATGAAACTCCAGCTCTCCGCTCTCCCGGCTCCCAGCGCTCCACCGCGGGCCGTCGAGAACGATGCGGTCCGGGGAAAGCGCCAACGAGTCGGCCTTGAAGCGCACGTCGATGGGAACGTCCATATCGATCCCCATCTCTATCTTATCGGGGTCGATGTGGAATATCCCCGTAGTGCTTCCGAAGCCACCCTCGCGCGTGTTGAAATCATAACGAAACTCGCTACCCGTGAACTCCGCAAGCCCGTTGGCGAAATCCATCGATACATCGGGATACGCCCTGATGACCGGCTTCTCGCGGCCGTCGGAAATCAGCTCGAGAGTGTCGCATTCGAGCACGAAGTCGCTGTAGGAAACCCGTACGCCACCCTTGATCGTGAGCAGGCCTTCATCGCGGACGTAACTGAAACTTTCGCCGGTGATGCATACGCATATTTCATCCATTTGCGAGAGGGTCTCGATACCCTTGCCTTCGTCCTCCTGCGCGGCATGAGAAGCCAGGGGCATGCAGAAAAGCGCCGCGAAGGACGCAACGAAGAAGAAAATCAGCCTCGCGATGAAATCCCGCAAGCAATCACCTCTTCATATGATGCCGCCATTATACCCTATTATCCTTTAAGGATATCGCTCCCCCGGCCCGGATGAGGGCGAGAATCCCGCGCCGCATAAAAAAAGGGCCCCGGAAATCCGGAGCCCTTCGTAATGCTGAGGTTCAGCCTTAGAACGATACGAGATATGTACCGCGCAGTTTGGCCAGTGTCGGGGCATCGATACCACTGTGGATGTAATCCAGCATGATATCGGCCTTGTCGCTCAAGGGGTACTTGAGGTGCAGCCGTACGAGCGCGGGCAAATCTGTATTGCTCTGGGTGGTGCCGTCATAGAATACCAACTTGGTGAACAGGGTGTCGAACCAGGTATGCTGAATGATGGCACCGGCACCGACGAAGTTGATCGGGAAGATGTTTATCCCGGTCTCCCATGTGAGGGTCGAGTTCCCACCGATAAGGCCGGTGTAGGAATCGCAGACCTCGAACGGGTTCAGGTCGGCGCTGGTGAATCCCGGCAGCAGGCCGACGTCGGCATACTGCACGTTCACCTTGGTGTTGCCGTCGTTGTAGAGGTCAACACCAACGATGAAGCTGTTGGCGTAATCCGTTCCATAAGTGTCCTCAACGCTGAAGCCATTCTGATCTTTCTGCATGAATACATACTCGATCTTGGCGCGGTTAAGGAATTCACCCGGGAGGATTTCGGTGTCGACATCGAAACCGAGGCCGTCCTCGTCGCCGTAGCCTTCAACCAGCCAGTTGACGCCTACCTTGGCGAAGTAATCGGTCTTGTTCATATCGCCCTTCGGCTCGCCGAATTCATAAGCGACACGGCCGATGCCGAGACCTTCCTGGATATCGTTGCGGAGATTCCTGGCCATGAACGCCTGGATGTCGAGGCGATCGCCGCCGGTGCTGAATGAAATACCCGGGCGGGTGCGGAAATGATTGTCGAAAATCATTCCGTACTGGCCAAATACCGCGTACATGCGGCCGGCGCCGACGTCGAGGTGATTAAACCACGCGCCCGGCTCCCAGCCGAGAATGTCGAATACATCGGTCATAACATAGGCCTGATCAACAGCGAGATAGCTGTTGTCGGTCGCTGTTACGGCGCCGCCGACGCCGCCGCCGATGAAGCTTCGGATCTGCCAGAGATCAATGTAGGTCTTGATGAAAGGAGCAGGCTGAGCCTTGAAGGCCAGCTTGATCATTTCCTCGACCTCGAAGCTCTGGGGCGGGGTCGTTCCCGGTGTTCCGCCGATGAACGGTGTGCCATAAGGGCCGACATACTCGTTGGTGATGATGTCCTCGACCTTGAAGCGAAGGACTCCGCTGACGTGAACTGCCTGGCCCATCTTCTCCAATGCGGAGACACGGTCCTCGATGTTCCACATCCAGTCCTTCATGTCGTCGATGTCGTACCCGATCATCTCGAGCTCCTGGGCGAACTCGTCGATCAGGTCGTTGACTGTAGCCATCGCATCGTCAAGGTCTGACTGATAAACGAGATCCGTCGGAAGTTCCGTAGAAACATTCGTGATCGCATCCATAAGAGCATCGTAGATGCGGGCAATTACCATCGCCATCTCGTAGCGGGTAAACAGATTATCGCCCTTGAAAGTCCCATCGGGATAACCGATGATGATGCCTTCCTGCTGGAGATGATTCACGGCGCGGTAGGCCCAGTGATCGGCCGGTACGTCGCTGAACGGTCCAGCAAAGGCGGGAGCGGCAAATGCCAGTAATACGGCAACTACCACTACGGGGATCCAGATTTTACGCATTCTTCTCCTCCTTGGTTTTTGCGTAAATAGAAATCTCCTCCTATCAGGGAACCAAGAGGCTTAATGCAATGTAAAACCGTTTTCGGGATTTGAAACCTTCCGGGCGAGTATCCACGTTTCCTCTCCTTCCTGTCTCGCTTCCCTGCGGGTTCTCAATGCATCGTGCCCCGCGGACTCTGCCTGATCGAAGAATCAATGCGTAGCCCATGTGGGCTTAAAACGCGCACGAACGAAAGTGCAGGCAACCAAGTAAGTTTCACCTCCTTTCGGCCTGCTTCCGAATCAGCGCGAATTTTCCATGTGCAATTCCCCCCCTCAATCTCATACCCCTACGGACAATCATTATATAGTATCGAACGTGTAAATCAAGTATTTTCCAGAACGATTAAGAATTATTAAAAAACCTTAACACCTTCGGTTTCCTGTAACTCCTTTTATTGCTATGTTTCCGTCAAATCCGCCCTTCCCGGGACTCAAGAAATCTTCTCCCGATTATTACTGCCGCATAGTCATCCACAGGTCTCGGCATCGGACGAAAAGTTGCCGGAAAAATCCCCCAGAAGCATCCGGGCTTGTTCTCTTCCCAGAAAAGGATGCGCGCCTCATCGGTCGTGTTCGTTTCATCCACGACTTCCGCCGCGACTCCGAGATGTTTCTCTATCTCCGACGCCACGGCCCTGCCCTGCGTGGCGCCGCCCACGACTATCGCGCATCCCCCACAACGTTCCAGCCAGTCGCGAAGGAGTTCCAGCAGCTCATCCCTTCCAACAATATCCCGGAAAAGCGCGCCTCCCCCGGCGTCGAGATGCGCCACCCCGCATTTGTGCGTACCGGGGTCTATCGCGATAAGGACGGCATTTCCGCTCGGTTCCGGCATGCCCTGATGCTACCATTTTTTCATCCCGGTTTGGAGTGTGATAATATCGCGATATCATAAACGCGGAGAAGGATAAAAAAATGCAAATCGCCATGGCGCATGCCTATGATTACACGCTCCCGTTAGGGGATAATCTGAAGGCCGTTTCCGATGCCGGTTTCAGGATAGTCACACTCGGCGCGCAAAGGGATCACAGCAACTATCACACGAAAGACGGAAGGAAAATTCTTAAGAAGCTCTGTGCGAAACTGAACCTGAGGATTCAGAATATCCACACTCCCCTCGCGGATGAACAGCGGATTTCATCGGCCGATGAGGAGCAGCGTACGGCGGGTGTGCGCGAAGTCCTTGATGCGATCGAAGCGTGCGGGGAACTGGATTGTGGGATGATCGTGGTGCACCTTTCGCACAGGGCCGGTCCCGCTGAATACAACAGCAGGCTCGTTTCCGCGCGGAAATCCATGACCGAGATCCTTCCCCCCGCGGAAAAAGCCGGCGTGAAAATAGCCTGCGAAAACCTTTTCACCGTTGCATCGAATGAAATCCTGCGGGAGATCCTCGACGAATTCGACCATCCGATGCTCGGCCTCTGCTATGACTCATCCCACGCCAATCTCTCCGGCAATCCCCTCGAATTCCTGGCTGCATACGGCCGCAGGCTGTTTATCACTCACATCAGCGATAATCGCGGCGAACACGATGATCACATCCTCCCGGGTATGGGCGAAATCGACTGGAAAACAATAATGGGAGTAATCGGTGATACAGGTTTCGAAGGGCCGCTGTTGCCCGAAGTTGAAAGAGAGCCATCCGGGTATACGTCCCGGCCCCCATTGGACTTCACATCCGAAGTATTTCAGAAAGGGCAATGGCTGCTGAAGATGTTATAGATTGTACAAGTATAGCATCCCTAACTTATACTCAAATGTAATAATCAGACCTTGGAACTATCGTCAAGAATATAGACCTTGACTTCCCTGCGCCCGAATTTCATCGCTTCGGAGCGTGAATTGTATCCGAGGTCGATCCTGAAATTCTTAATGGCTCCACCGGTATCCCCGGCGATGGCATAACCGTATCCCTCGATATAAAGCCTCGTTCCGAGCGGGATTATCCTCGGGTCGACGGCCACGACGCCGTAACCTACAGTGAGCCCGTAGGCCGTGGGCTTGCCTGTCCATATGCCGTTGGATTCCGGACCCGGGTCGTAGGCGGTTGCATCCATCCACATGATGTCTCTCGCGCGAAGCTTGACATCATCCAGTTTCTCAACCCTTGTACCGACCAGCGAATGCTGGGCCACCGGCTGGATGAGAACATTCTCGCGAACCACTACCCGCTCGACCTCCTTGTTGTTCTCGCTGATGACGTCATAAGTGACGAGCTTTCTTCCGGGATAGCCCTGGTTGACTATCTGCTCTTCGCCGCACGGAAGGTCCGCCTGCGCTTCGAGTATCACCTCACAGGGAATCTCTTCCTCCACCGTGATACGTTCGACGCACCCCCGGCTCAATCGTATCTCGCCGCTCAGCGGGATCCGGCTGTCCACCGATGGCTCGACGATATCATGCTCGCCGAGTTCAATCCCCGCCGAAGCGAGGAATTCGCCGACCGTACGCGCATGCGTGAATGTTCGCCTCGCAAATCCATCCGGACCGCGGAAAAGCACCGGCCGGGGCCTTTCATATATGTATTGCCCCGGGGTGGTTCCCGCCGCGAGCAGGTCCATCCGCGAAATATCAACCCCGCGAGCCTCGATCAGCTCTTTACTCCCGGCTATACAGCCGGGGACATTGATTGAATTACCGTCAGGAAGGACTATCTCCGCGGGGGTGACGAGTTTCGCTATCCCGAATGCGATATAAACTGCAACAACGGCACCGACGATTACGCCTGCGCCTGTGAATTTCTTTCTTCTCTTCATGCTTTCTCCCAGTCTTCCCTTACTTGCGGACCATTTCGCGCAAAATGGTCCGCATAAAAAAAAATGACCGACTTGCGGTCAGACATAAAGTAGCAAATTTGGAAGCTTTTGTCAAGCGATAGAAGTTATCCACAACACCTGATTGCGAAATTTGTCATACTTTTTACAACTTTAGGTCATCAACATTGAACTGCTCTGCCTTCAAATATGCCTTCAAAGAATCCTCCCAATGTGGCATCACAACCAGGTTCCTTACTTCGAATGCGACATTCGCCAGGCTCGAATTCCTCGGCCTTCGCGCCTTGGTGGGGTATTCCTGCGTCATGATCGGCACGACCTTGGTCTTCAGCCCCGCGAACTCGATCGCCTTCACCGCGAGCTTGTACCATGTCGTCTCCCCCGAGTTGGTCACGTGGTATGTGCCGAAGAACGGTGTGTTCACAAGCGCCTTTATCGCTCGCGCGAGGTCATGGGCGAATGTCGGCTTGCCTATCTGGTCGTCGACCACGCGAAGCTCATCGCGCTCCCTCGCGAGGTTGAGGATCGTGCGCACGAAATTCTTGCCCGGACCGATTAGCCACGATGTCCGCACCACGAAGAACTTGTTGAGTACTTCCCTTACCGACATCTCCCCCATCAGCTTGCTCTTCCCGTAGACATTGATGGGCCTGGGCTGGTCGAATTCGAGGTACGGCGTCGACTTCTCGCCGTCGAACACGTAGTCGCTGCTAAGGTAGAGCATCACTGCGTCGAATTCCCGCGCCGCCGCGACGATGTTCTGCGTGCCGATACCGTTGACCCGGAACGCCGTCTCGGGCGTCACTTCGCATCCCTCGACATCCGTCATCGCCGCCGTGTGAATCACGATATCCGGCCGATGCAGGTAAAAACATGAGAGGACATCGTCCGGATTCGTTACATCCATCTCCTCGATGTCGACCCCGGCCACCTCAAAGTCCGGCGGCAGTATTTCGAGCAGCTTTAACCCGAGCTGGCCCTTGGAGCCGGTTACGAGCACTTTCTTGGCGCCGCCGGCATCGAAGTACTCTTCCTCGTCGCGGACGGGTTCCCCGTCCATCTCGCCGGGATTGTTCCGCTCGACATCCTGTACGCCTTCCGGGAATTCCGGCTTTCCGCTTTTCTTATGCGATCCGCATTTCATTGCTTGTCCCTGCTTCCTTTCGACCAAGAGAAATCATATGGTCAAATGTATAGGTTTGTCTAAGTTCATACCCAAATACTTGATGCATCACCGAGCATCACGCTTATTGAATCGGGCTGCTCCGCTCCCTTGATAACCTGCGCCCTCTTCCCTGTCAGGCTGTTGATAAGCTTCAAACCGAGATCGGTGATACGGGTTTCCCCAAGCAATATGCTGTTCTCAATCCTCGCGTTACGTATGACGCACTTGTCGCCTATCGATGTATTCGGCCCGATGTACGCATCCTCGATGA
>CAZSPL010000065.1:0-17141 GCA_964608735.1 uncultured Planctomycetota bacterium
TCAGATCGAGCTCAAGCTTGATGCCGGAATCATTCAAGGCGCATTACCTCCCGGTTCAATTTACCACAGCCCCTTTGCCCTGTATAGCCCCTTCGGCAAGGAGGTCCCTCAGCTTCTCGTGGCCCCGGTGGATGAGCGACTTCACGGTGCCGAGCGGCTTGTGAAGCGTCTCGGCGATGGTCGAATAGTCGCAGTCCTCGAAGTAGCGCATGCTGAGGGCCCTGCGGTATTTCTCGCCGAGCAGTGCGATGTTTTCGTGCAGGCGGGCGTGCTCATCCTCCCGCAGCATTTCGCCGAGTGGCGACGGGCGCGGCGATGAGAGCTGCATGCCGCGAGCGGATTCCCACGGGCGGTCGTCATCGATGGAAGAAACCTGGGAGGATTTCTTGATGACGTCGAGGCATATGTTGCGCGCTATAACGCAAAGCCAGGAGCAGAATTTGTCCGGGTCCCTGAGCGAGCCAAGGCTTGCCAGCGCCTTGAGAAAAGTTTCCTGCACGCAGTCTTCCCTGTCGGAGGGGCCGAGAAACTGGCAGGCTACGGCGTTCACGCGCGGGCGATATCGCTCGACCAGCACGTCATAGGGCACGGGCTCGCCGTCGAGAGTCAATTCTATGAGCTGCCTGTCCGGCATCAGCTCACATACCCTCCTGAAAATCTCTTTGGTCGTCTTTACGGTCATCTCAGTCTCCTTTATTATATCACAAATTGCCTTACTTAGCTAACTCTGTATAGTACTAATTAACTAATACAATAATATCCTATGCATATAGGGTTTGTCAAGAGGTAAGGGGAGATTTTTCCGGGATTTTCTTTCAGCCTGTTTTCCCCCTGTTTGACCGGCTACGGGGGTTGAAATATAATGCAAGGCGGTATTTCACGGTCGAGGCTAAGCTTATGAGCAACGGAAGGGCACTGATAGCGGCATATGATGTCATCGGCCCGCATATGGCGGGGCCGGGACTTCGCAGCCTCAGGCTTGCGGAAGCGGTGGCTGCATCGATGCCCGTCGATCTCCTCATAGGCCCCGAGTCATCGGCCGTCGAAGGCTCCACCGCCGGTTTTGTCGCCGGTCCCACCGAAAGCTCGGAGGAGAAATTCCTGTCGGGATATACGGCGTGCCTCGCATCGTCGACATTTCCGCTCACGCATCCGTGGCTAATGCGGAGCGAGATTCCGCTTGCGGTGGATTGCTACGACCCATATGTGCTTGAGAATCTTTTCCTCTATGCGTCACTGCCGCCGGGTGAAGCGGCGTTTCAGCATGAGCGTCATCTGAAGGCGCAGATTGAAGCGCTGCTCAGGGCAGATGTCATCCTGTGCGCGTCGGAGCGGCAGAAGGATTTATTCACCGGCGCGTCGATGGCCCTGAACAGGCTGAATCCCGGGGCGCAGGCGGTTCTGGGGGAGAGGGAGTTTATAAGGATAGTGCCGTTCGGGATTGAGGAGAATGAACCTCCGGCGCGGGGGTCGCTCAGGGGGAAGGCCCCGGGGTATGGCGTCGATGATGAAGTGCTGATATGGGGCGGCGGTATCTGGGACTGGTTCGACCCGCTCGGCATCATCAATGCGGTTCATATACTGAAAGAAACACGGCCGAACATACGGCTTCATTTTCTCGGGGTGAAGCACCCCAACCGGCATATCCCCTTCCCGAAGAAGGCGCGGGAAGCCATTGCGCTCGCTGAGAAACTCGGCCTGAAGGACAAGCATGTGTTCTTCGGGGAATGGGTGGAGGCATCGGAGCGGGGGAAATATCTCAGCGATGCCGACCTCGGCGTAAGTTTTCACCGCACCGGTTTCGAGACGAGATACAGTTTCCGCACGAGGTTGATGGACTATCTCTGGGCGGAGCTTCCGATGGTCGTTTCATCGGGGGATGACATCGGTAAGGAGTTCGTGTCCGCGGGATTGGGGGAGGCGGTCGCCGATAACAGCCCGGAAATCATAGCCGATGCCGTCGGGCGGTGGCTCGATAAGGCGGGCAGACAGCCGGATATTCACGAACTATTCGCGACGTTGAAAGCGCGGTACCGGTGGCCAGTGGTCGCGCGGCCGGCGATCGATTTTCTGAGGGAGCCGTATTCGCTGTCCGGCGCAAGGGGCGGGGAGTTTTTCACCGTCGCGCTTGGCGGGATGAATCCGTCCGCCGAGCCGGGCAGCGTAAGGAAACTGATAAAACGTATAGTCAGGCCGGAGAAATAGCGGCGGCAATTGAAATGTAATATTTCCGTATGGTTTTAGATACATCTTCCGGCGCGGCCGGGGGATGGTATCATATTTTATGGGTGATTAGACGATGAAGTTATATTTCCGCATCACATTGCTGGTTATGACAATAACGGGGTTGTTGAGCGCGTCGGGATGCTTGACGCATGGCGTCGTCGTGAAAGAGTCGCCGGTCGCCAAGATCGGCGCGGATTATGTTTATGACACATCTCTCGAGCGCGAAGTCATGAAGAGCAAGGGGGTGGTCAGGCACAGGGAGGGGAACGATTTCTACGGCTTCTCGCCATTCAAGGAACTCGTGCTGATGCGCGGCAACCTGGCATACCTCATCCAGCAGACGGCGCTGGTTCAACCGGCGAGTACGCTCGACAAGGGGGAGATCAAGCGCGAAGCCGATAAACGCGCGCAAGAGCTGGTAAATGATATCTACGAGCGCCTCAAGGCCGGAGAGAGCTGGGACGAACTGAGCGCGAAATATTCGGCATACGAGGACAAGGCCAAGGGCGGATGGCTTCCGCCGTTCGCGAAGGAGGGAAGTGGGATGCCTTCGGCGTTTTACGACCTTGCGCCCGGGGGAGTGCTTGAACCTCAAGCGAGTGCGTGGGGATACGATATCTTCAGGTTGGACAGGATCGAGCCGGACGCCGATGGCGTGGAGAAGTACTATGCCCAGAGGATCCTAATCCTGCCCGATGAAAGCGGGGTCAAGAGCGAGATGATCAACGATATCCTCGCATGGTGGTCGGTAGAGATCGTGGACCCGGTGATGAAGGGATTCGACCTGTATTCGAAAAAGGATTATGACTCGGCTATGGAATTGCTCGACAGGAAATCCCCCACGAAGGAATGGCCCGATCTCGGCTATTACGTGTTGTCGCTCTGCGCCGATGCGAAGGGGGATACGGAAGCCCGTTACAATTACCTGCTCAAGGCGGTTGAATTCGCGAAGGAGCGTGACACGCTCAGCCCTTATTACGAGATGGAAATCGGCGATATCCTCTGGGGCAAGGGGGATGAGTCGGCGAAGGGGCATTATCGTATAAGTTATGATTCACAGAGTAACGATTACGACATCGTCAAGATGCTGCTCGCGCGATTCGAAGCTGTCGGCGACGATGAATACCTGCGCATGGCGGAGGAGCGTCTCGCCCAGATCGAAGATATGATAGAGACCCGGGTGGTCGAGAAAACTCCCGGGAGTATCCTGGAACAAGGGGAAGTGGTGGCGGACAAGCCCGATTTTGAGGACCTATGAGAGAGCACCGGGGAAAAGACTCCGGCCCTTTCGGCCCCTTCACCTGTTTCGTTACATTGGTGTTCTTCGCGGCGGTGACAATCATCGTCACGCCCGGCTGCAACGACGAGCCGCGGGCGGCGGATTCCGTGGAGAGGAGGCCGCTTCCGGCGGGAGTCGCCCTCATTTATCCGTTCAATGAAACAACACCGCTTGCATTCGGTGAGAGCGGCATCATCAAATCGAGGGTGATCATCGCCGACCCGCGCACCGGCGCGAAGACGCTCCTGTTCCAGGGGGACGGCGGCATCTCGAATTTCGTCCAGTCTCCCGACGGGAAATACATAGCGTTCGACAGGTTGATGCAGACGGGCAAGGAACCCGCCCCGGCGGTCATTTATCTGATGTCGCTCGCCGATGGCAAGATAATCGACATATCATCGAGGGAGGAGAAAGCACATCGCACATTCAAGCCCCCGTCGTTCTCGCCGGACGGCAGGCTGATCGCATTCGGCGCCGAGGAATGGCCGTCGCGACAGGTGAGGCTATACATCTACTCGATAGAGGATGATGTGCTCAGCGCCCCGTCCGCCGTCAGCAAGGGCAGGACGCTCGATGAGAACGGGCCGAGGTTCACGCCGGACGGGAAAGAGATATTGTGTACGACGAAGGTGGAAGGACCGACCGGCTACATCGGGGATTTCACACGCGAGCTGATAGCATATAGCGTGGAGGATGATTCGTTGAGGGTGCTGGTTGAATATGACAAGGATGTCCGGCTGGGCGTGCCGTATATCGGTCCCGAAAAAAAATACATTTATTACGAATACACTCACGCCGACTGGTCGACGCACCGGATAGTGAAGCGCATCCCGCTCGAGGGTGGCGATGACGAGACGGTGTTCGAGGAGGAATATGTGTTGTATCTCGGCGGCTTCGTGCCGGATGCCGGGCTCGCGCTGCTGAGCTACCACATAGTGGAATACCAGAAGCGCTACGTCGCGGTCGGGGATATCGCTACTGGAGAGGTCAGGTTGATAACCGGGGATGACGAAGATATCGAGCTTTTCGCGACCACCGGCATAGAGCATCTTTCGCCGGACGGGGATTTCCTCCTCGTGCGGTATCATGACATAGCGTTCGACTATTGGGATATAATGGTGACGGATATCAACGCCGAGAACAGGCTGAACATAAGCGAGACGGCGACATACGATGAGCCATATGCCGCGTGGATAGTCATCCCCGAGGGGATAACGATACCGCGCGACGGTTACGTGCTTGAGTGAAAAGGGCAACGTTTATATTATTCATGCTTCTCATCCCCGCGCTGGCTCACGGGCCGGCATACGGCGTGCCGTCCGAGCCGCCGAATTCATTCATGGTCGAATTCACCGCCGGGGGGAAGATGAATATCACGGCGAACCTGCTGATACCGGAACGACGTCTCGCGGATTTCATCTTCCGCCTCGGGCTCGAGGGGATGGATATCGGCGAGGCGGAGCGGATGTTCGAGACGATGCTCGCCCGGAGCTTCGAGGAGGAGAAATCGAAGCTGAAGGCGTATGCGGGGTACCCGCTGAATCTCGCCGATATCGCGGACATCGAGGATTATGACATCAGCGGGCGGAGCGACGGCGGCAGCTACAGGCTTAGGTACAGGATGGAACTGACATCGCGCCGCTACATGAACCAGGTCGACCCGACATTCTCGTATACCGAGGATAATGGGCGGATGACCGTTTCAATGATGCTGCACTTCCCGTATGCCGACATCCCGCTGGGGAAGGGAATCTCGACATTTGAGCTGGCGCCGGAAGCGATGCAGTATATCGTGGTGCTGCCGTATCCGATCTCCAACCCGCGGCAGGAACTCGGGGATATCGACGGCTTTCTCTCGGCGACGGCATACAGCGCGGCATTTATAATTCATCCGGATGAATACACGCCGGTGGTACTCGTGTGCGGCATCAACCGCGATGCATTCCCCGACCCGGTAAACAGAATAGAGGTCGTCCTGCGTGATGACCGCAGCGCCTCAATCAACGCGGTGATGAATTTAGACAAGGATGATTTCCGCCGGATGTGTAGCGGGGCAAGCGTGGGGCTCGTGGACGGAATGCATGAAATTAAAAGCCAGTATGAACGACTCGTAAAGTCGTTTGTCCCAACCGGAGTCACCTATGAGTTGTCGGTTGAGACGGAGGAAACGCCGGCGAAACTGGTCTTCAGGATAAACATAAATTTTGACGACATCGCGCAGGTGAACGCGGCCGAGTGTCCGCTTGAATATGCGCTCGTCGGTGACTGGACATTCATCACCCTTCCGGTATTCAACATATTCAGCCCCCGCAACCTTCCCCTGTGCTCCGGGGCATTGATCCCGCCCGCGGTATACGCGTTTTCGGTGGAGATGCCGGGGCGGATTTACCGCGCGAACGAGCTTAGGTATTCGGGATTGCCATTCCGCGTCGAGGGCCGCAAGGCGACATTTTACGTTTCACCGAATGAATGGGCATACGTCACGGTAAGCTCCGATTCAGCGGGGATTGCCCTCGCGTCTTGAGTTTTACATCCCATCCCATATAATGAGTTTCCCTGTCGATAACAGGCGCATTTAAAGCGAGTGTGAAACGATGAAACATACATATATTTCGGATTTGGCCCAGCAGGTCGGCAAGGAAGTCGTCATCAAGGGATGGTGCTTCAACAAGCGTTCGTCCGGAAAGATACATTTCCTTCAATTGCGCGACGGCACGGGTTATGTGCAGGGGGTTTTAGTGAAGGGGGAAGTCACCGACGCGATCTTTGACAAAGCGGGGGTGCTGACGATAGAGTCGAGCCTGGTGGTAAAGGGCATCGTTCACAAGGACGAGCGCGCGCCGAGCGGATTCGAGCTGTCCATAACCGATCTCGAAATAATCCAGGTGACCGAAGATTATCCGATCGGGAAGAAGGAGCACGGGATCGGATTCCTGATGGAGATGCGGCATCTTTCCATCCGGCACAGGGGGCCGTCGGCGATACTCCGGATTCGCTCCGAGGCGATCCAGGCGTTGCGGGAGTATTTCTACAACGAGGGATATGTTCTCTTCGATGCGCCGATAATCACGCCAAATCCCTGCGAGGGGACGAGCACGCTGTTCACTGTGGATTATTTCGGGCAGGATGCATACCTTTCGCAGTCGGGGCAACTTTATGGCGAAGCCGGGGCGATGGCGTTCGGGAAGATCGTTGTATTCGGGCCGTCGTTCAGGGCGGAGAAGTCGAAGACGCGGCGGCATCTTACCGAGTACTGGCATGTCGAGCCGGAGATAGCGTTCATCGATCTCGAAGACAACATGAAGCTCCAGGAAGACATGCTCTGCTATGTAGTGGACCGCATACTCTCGCGCTGCCCGGAAGACCTGAAGGATGTGGAGCGGGATGTATCGAAGCTCGAAGCGGTCAAGCCGCCTTTCGCGAGGCTGCATTATAATGAGGCGGTTGAGATATTGAACAAGTCGGGACAGAAGTTCGAATGGGGCGGTGATTTCGGCGCGCCCGACGAGACGCTTCTCGCAGAGCAGTTCGACCGGCCGTTCTTCGTACATCATTTCCCGAAGGCGATAAAAGCATTCTACATGGCACCCGACCCTGATGACGAGCGATGCAGCCTCTCGGTGGACTGCCTCGCGCCGGAGGGGTACGGCGAGATAATCGGCGGAGGCCAGCGTGCGGACGATGTGGATTACCTCATCGCGAAGATAAAGCAGGAAGGCCTGCGGATGGAAGATTACGAATGGTATCTTGACCTTCGCCGCTACGGCACCTGCCCGCATGGGGGTTTCGGGCTGGGGGTAGAGAGGCTGGTCTCATGGATATGCGGCACTCATCATATCAGGGAGACGATACCGTTCCCGCGCACGATCGATAAATTCACTCCCTGATGATTTCAGGGGATTGTCTATTGGAAATAATCGAGCAATAGGATGGAACGCGGCCGCGCCGTGTCGTCGGGGTGTTGATTGGCCTGGAAACGCGAAATAATCAATGTTACCGAGAAGCGTAAAGCTATGCGCGCGCGGGTTCGCATGATGGAGGCGTTCGGGTGGATACTCGACGACTATGAAGATTCGCGGGGTAACAAGGTTGTGATGAAGTTCTACCGTCCGTTCGAAAGGCCGAACCGGGAAAAGATAAGGGAGCTTGAATTCGCGTTCAGCCGTGTATCCCATGAAGAATCGGTTCAAGGCATCAAGGTCTTCATAGTCGTCATCGTATGCCTCTTCCTTGCAAGCCTCGCTTGGCTCTACCTGCGCGACCTCAGGATAACCTGGAGCATATTGCTGTTCAGCGTCACCGGCTCGGCTGCGCTGTTGAGCGGCGACTCGATACGGCTCGCCCGCAAGCGCGAGGCCATCCTCAGGGAAGCCCGGTATTTTACGTCGGGAAAGAAACCACCGACGGATTATTTCGACAAAGATAAATGGGACGGAGAGTCGGCTGAAATGTCGAAGGGTGACTCATAGGACGCCGATGTAATCTGGTATAATTTGTTCAACAATTTAGCGGAGGCATACCATGGAGGAGAAAGAGGTCGGCAAGGTCACAAATTTCTTCAACAAGATAATGGTGGCCGGCATTGATATCACCGATGGAAAAGTGAAGATAGGGGACCGGATACGCATCAAGGGTTCGACAACCGACCTGGAGATGACTGTCGAATCGATGCAGATCGACCGCGAACCGGTACAGGAAGCGGTAGCCGGGCAATCCATAGGCGTGAAGGTGCCCGGGGATATACGTGTGGGGGATTCGGTTTATCTCATCGGTGGATAGAGAGACGCGCTTTCACTGAACCGCAACGGAGGCCTCGAGCGGTGATACGCTCAAGGATGGTCTTCCCTATTTCTTTTTAACCGGATGAACGGCGAGCTGACCGCAGGCGGCGCATATATTGCGGCCGGCGCTTTTACGCACGAAGCATTCGAGTCCTTTCCTCCGAAGCTCCATCTGGAACCTGTCGATGCTTTCCTGCGAGGGGCGTTTATATGGAAGCTCCTGCGCTGGATTGAACGCAATCAGGTTTACTTTAATATTCCCCACTCCCTCGAACAGCCTGGCGAGCGCGGATGCATCGGCGACGGAATCGTTCACCTTCGCGAGGAGAACATACTCGACGGTGACCGGGTCCTGCCGCCCGGGGTTTATCGCCTTCAGCACGGAGACGAGTTTTTCGAGGGGATGCGTTTCCTCGATGGGCATGAGTTCCGCCCTGAGTGCGGGGTGCGGCGCGTTGAGGCTGAGCGAAAGCCCGATCCTCGGGTAGGCTTTCTTCAGATCCATCATTTTTTCGGCAATCCCGGCGGTACTTATGGTGATCCTTCTCGGGCTGAGGGCGAGTCCTTCGGGATGCGTAAAAATATTCAGCGCCTTGAGCAGGTTATCGAAATTATCCAACGGCTCGCCCATCCCCATGAAAACGATATTGTCGCATGTGAGCCCTGTCTGGCGTTCGACGGCGAGAAGCTGCCCGGTGATTTCCCCCGGCGAGAGGTCGCGCGTGAAGCCCATCAGTCCGGTTCGGCAGAATTTACAATGGAACTTGCATCCCGCCTGTGACGAGATGCAGAGGGTGTAATGCTCATCCATGGGGATGAGCACGGCTTCGATGCGCGTGCCGTCGGAAAGTTCGAGGAGGAATTTCCGGGAGCCGTCATCGCCGGTAAGCTCCTCGACGATGACCGGCAGCGCGGAGGTGAAATCTTCCGCCAGGCGCTTCTGCACTTTCGCGGGGATGTTGCTCATCTCGGCGAAACTCGTCTTGCGCTTGTGATAAAGCCAGTCCATAACCTGGCGGGCGCGGTATGCCTTCTCGCGCAGCTCGCGCATCCTGATAACGAGTTCGTCATGAGTGTAATCAAAAATGTTGGTCGGTTCGGCCATTTATTTCGGAGCCTCGGTTCGAAGCATGAGTCCGTCGATGATCGTATCCGGTGTTATACCTTCCACTTCAGCTTCGGGCCTGGTAATTATACGGTGCCTCAGGGCCGGCTTGCAAAGATGTTTTATATCGTCGGGGATGACATAGTCGCGGCCGTACGACGCGGCCAGCGCCTTCGAGGCGAGGAGCAGGGCGATACCCGCGCGCGGGCTTCCGCCGAGGATGAGGGAATCACTGTGGCGCGTAGCCTTGATTATATGCGTGATGTAGGTCAGCAGGGTCGGCTCGACTTTCACCTTGTTGATCTCAGCGCGGGCTTCGGCGATATCCTGCCGCGAGGCAACCGGCTGGAGCTCATCGCGGGCGACGATGTGCAGGTCGTGTCCGGAATCGTAGCGCCTCAATATTTCAATCTCGTCGGATTCCTCGGGGTAATCGACGATGAGCTTGAACAGGAACCTGTCGACCTGGGCCTCGGGAAGTGAATAGGTGCCTTCGTATTCGATGGGGTTCTGCGTCGCCAGCACCGTGAAGAAATCCCCGAGCTGATGGCGCTCGCCGTCGATGGTGACTTGTCTCTCTTCCATGGCTTCGAGGAGGGCCGACTGGGTTTTAGGCGGCGTACGGTTTATCTCGTCGGCGAGGAGTATGTCGGTGAATACCGGGCCGCGCCTGAGCACGAAGTTGCCGGTCGACGATTCGAAGACATTGGTGCCGATGATATCGGAAGGCATCAGGTCGAGGGTGAATTGAATCCTCCGGAACTCCATGTCGAGGGTCGCGGCGATGGAGCGTCCGATGAGGGTCTTTGCGATGCCGGGGACCCCTTCGAGCAGCACATGCCCCTTCGACATCAGCGCCACGAGTATCAGCCAGACGACATCCTGCTGTCCGACGACAACCTTGTGCAACTGCTCGGAAATACGGTTAAACAGGTCTTCGGTTTTCGACATATTTCATGCTCCTTTCAGTGCATCGACGCGCTGGCTGAGTTTCATAAGCCGCCTTACGTGGGGTCTTGGATTATCCTTGAGCTTACCAAATTCCTCGAGCACCTTCATTATTTCATCGGTATTTTCATGCCCTATAAGCCTCAGTCTTTTTTCGACCTCTTCGGGCTCGAGGGTGGGGAGCCTGAAGCGCTCCTGGAGGTAGCGGGAGAAATCGCGCTCCATGACATCGAGCACGAGCCCGCTCGCGGCGGCCCTCCGAAAGAGGTACCCCATCGAGACGACATATTGCGCCGGGGAACGCCTTCCCGGCGGCGACGGCGGCTGAATTGCCCCGAAGCGTCGCGCGGCGGAGTAGAGGGCGATGCCCGCTACGATTATGAGGAACGCGAGGCCATAGCCCGCCCTCGTGCGGAAAACATCGGACAGGCCTCGAAGCCGCTCGTAGCCATGGTTGTATTCATCGAACAATATAAGCCCGCCGCCGGCATCGGCGAGGATATTCGCGGCGAACTGCGCGTTGTCCGCCGACGGAAGGAGGAAGTTGGAGAAGATGTACTGGTCGGAGATGAGGATTATCCGCCCTCGCCCGAGCGCATGGCTTATGACCGCCGGGCCGTGCTCGTCCGAGAGCAGGACTTCCGTGCCATCGGGGGGCGTTTCGAAGCGGAAGATCGTGCCCGAATTATCCGCGACCCACATATAGGATTCGACATCGTTGATATTTTCGAGCAGCGCGTCCTTTCCCGCGGGCTTGAGTATGAACCGGATTTTTTCATTGCCGGGGGCAGCGATGGCGTCGGCGACGATGGAATATCCCAGCCGGTCGAGCAGCGGGTCGAGCATGGTGTTGAAGATGTAGTGCGGTGATACGACAAGCGTACCGCCCGTGGAAACCCATTGCGCCAGGAGTTGTATGCTCTCCTCATTTTCGTCGGGCGTATTGCCGGTCTCTTCATCCGTGGCGGGGACATCTATGTTGAAGATCGTCGCGGCGGGAGTGGCGGGAGCTATGAGCCACAACTGGACAGCTTCATTGATGGGTGTGTCCTTGTGTGTGAGCGGACGCTGGAGGGCTTTGACATCGGCCCCGATACGTCCGGCGAGGTCGTTGAACATCATGTAGCCCGAGCGTTTGGATGAAAATATGCTCGCGTTGAGGTCGTCGATCTCGGGCTTTCGTCCCCAGCTGTAATAGAAAGCCGCGAGAAGGAATACCAGCAGCGCGATATAAGCTCCGAATTTCCTCAAGAATCCTATGAGACTTCACCCCGACGTCACCCGTCATGAATTACACGCGACTGTGACAGTCGCCGACGTGGGGACATATACTACCATAAGAGCCCCGGCAATCGCAGGGGGCGTGGAGTCGCCGGGGGAACGGTTTCATTTACACTGATGGTGGGCTGGGGTAAAATTGAGCCGGAGGATTTAATGAACCTGAGCCTTGCCCGAACAATGTTATCGGTTATAGTGGCGGCTTTTTTAATGACGCCGTCGATGGCGCTGGTGGAAGACCCATACGACCTTCTACCGAAGGATAATTCGGTAAGCGGCTGGGTCAAGCAGGGAGATGATCTTTACTATTACCCCCGTAATCTTGACGGCCTGCTCGGAGCCTTCGCCGCGGACATCGCGAATGACTACGGCATCATCAGCGTCCTGAGCCAGTTCTACATGTATGACCTGAACCAGTTGGAGGTCCGGGTTTACGAGATGGAAACCAGGCAGGATGCATTCGGGCTGTACTCAGTCTTTGCCGACATCGAGTCGGAAGCCGGGGAGGGTGAGGTTGTCTACAACGATCCGGAGATCGAGCCGTCACGAACGGTAAATCCGGAGATGCGCTGGAACGGCGATGAGGAACTCGAACTGCTCGGGGATCATTATTTCATCCAGTTGATAGCGGACGAGAATACGGACAAGTTGACGCTGCTGAAATTTGCGTCGAAGATACAGGGCAAATTCGATATCATCGGAGGCTCGCTGGTTGACAGCGCGGCGCTCGACAGCGACAACAAGGTGTTCGGCTCGGAGAGGCTTATCGGCGGATACCACGCGCTCGGGCTCTATTTTCCCGTGGGAAGGCTCGACCCGCTTCTGCTTGAGGATGATGACACGCGGTGCATCATGGCGGAATACCGGATTGCGCCGGGCACGATTTACGAGCAGATAGTGGTGGAATATCCGGATGAGCGGTCGGCGCAGGAAGCATACAAGGCGTTTGGCGATTGGGCCGACGATTTCAATTATGTCAGGCGGCTGAACGTGGTCGATTCGATGCATGCTGTTTACGCCGTGAACGAGGATGATCATTACTTCGCCGGGTTTCGGGACGGGCGCCTGATGCGGCTGCTGACAGGATTCGAGGATATCGACGTATTAAAAGAGACGGTCGCGGGATTCAAGGAGAATGCGAAATAGTTGACAGGCAAGCAGAATCATCATGATGTCGTGGATGAAGCGGCGGAGATAGTCTCGGCGCCGTTGAGCATCGTCGGCATCGTCATACTTACGACCGCCCGCGCGTTGCATTCGTTCTTCGATTACACCGGGCGCATCCTCGTGATGGCCTTCCAATCGCTGCTCCAGATAATCACGCTGCGCCTGAGCCTGCGTGACATACTGGTACAGGCGTCACAGCTCGGGGCGGATTCACTGCTCATCGTGACGCTGTGCTTGAGCTTTACGGGGATGATCTTCGCGCTCGTAATCGGGCAGCAGGCGGCGGATCTCAATTTCGGCAAGGAATACATCGGTGTGGCGGTCGTATACACCATGTGCAAGGACCTCGGGCCGGTGCTTGGCGGACTGGTCATGGCCGGGCGCGCGGGTGCGGGTATCACGAGCCAGATAGGGTCGATGCAGGTTACCGAGCAGATAGACGCGCTGAAAGCGATGGCGGTAAACCCGATTCGCTATCTCGTGGTGCCCCGCTTGATCGCGATGGCGGTAATGGTACCGGTCGTGGTTTTCATCGGAACATTCGTGGGAGTGATGCTCGGGTTCCTGCCGATAAACATTGATCCCGTACTTCACGTTTCGAGCACCACATATTTCGACGCCGTGCAGAACGGCCTGAAGAACGATCTCGTGGATACGCTATTTACCAAGGCTTTCATCTTCGGAATAATAGTCGCACTCGTGAGCTGCATCGAGGGATTCGATGCGAAGGGCGGGGCTGAAGGAGTGGGGGTCAGCGTCACGAGGTCGGTGGTCATCTCGATGGTGCTTATTTTTCTGTCGGACCTGATAATCACGAAAATCAGCCCGTATTGATATTGGCGCATCCGATGGTCGGCGGCGCATTGAAATGCTGATATGTTGATATGATAAAAGTTGAAAATCTTACAGCGGGATACGGCGAGCGCGTGATATTGCGCGAGGTGAGTCTTTCCATAGCGGAAGGCGAGATATTCTCCATCGTGGGACGTTCCGGCTCGGGTAAATCGACCCTGCTGAAATGCCTTATCGGATTCATCAAGCCGTACAGCGGGAAGATACTCGTCGACGGCGAGGATATAGTGCCGATGTCTGAACGGAAGCTCAACCGCATGCGTCACAAGATGGGCATGGTATTCCAGCGCGGCGCGTTGCTGGATTATCTCAACGTGTATCACAATGTGGCGTTCGGGCTCAGGTACAACACGAAAATGAAGGAGAAGGAGATTCGGCAGCGGGTCGAGGAAGTTCTCGATGCCGTGGAGATGGAGGGCACGTCGGAACTGATGCCCGCGGAGCTTTCGGGCGGCATGCAGAAGCGCGTCGGTCTTGCGAGGGCGCTGGCATCGAGGCCGCAAATAATCCTTTATGACGAGCCGACCACGGGGCTGGATCCCGTGATTACCGAGAACATCAATAACCTTATATTGAAGACGCGCGAGAAATACGGGATAACGAGTGTTATCATCAGCCACGACATACGCAGCGTGCTCAGGTCGTCCGACAAGATAGCAGGGCTTTTCAAAGGGGAGATAACAGTGATGGGCACGCCGGAAGAGATAATGAAGACCAAGGATCCCGAGCTTGGTGCGTTTTTGGCGACGTTGAAGGTCTGATTGGAAATTAAATAATTATGATAAGGGCAGGAAGAATTCATTTCGAGGGTAAACAGATGGGCAGGTTAGCAAGCGTAATTTTGATACTTCTTCTGGCCGCCGCGATGGTGTCCTGCCAGAAGCAGAAAGAAGACCTCGGGCCGTTCAGGCAGCCTGACAAGCAGGTATTTTCATACGACGAGCAACTCCCCTTGCCGCCGGAGCCCGCGAACGATGCGTTGGTCGACTCATCGACACAACCGGTGCCGGGCGACGATACGGTCGTTGCGGGGCAGCTTCCGCCACCACCGCCTGCGTCGCCGCCCGCGGTAGTGAACCCGACGCCACAAGTTATGCCGGCAACGGCTACGGATGAACATGTGTTGCGCATCGATTTCACCGGCGAATGCTGGGTCAAGGTGTCGGGTCCGAACGATGATATTTTCGCGGGGCTTATGAAGGCCGGGGACAGCAAGTCGTGGGGTCCCGAGAAGTACTTTATGGTAA
Organism: uncultured Planctomycetota bacterium; assembly: GCA_964608735.1. Lineage (GTDB taxonomy): Bacteria > JAJVIF01 > JAJVIF01 > JAPKYR01 > CAZSPL01 > CAZSPL01. The sequence continues at coordinate 14,884 of CAZSPL010000065.1, forward strand.
CAATCGGCAAGCCCGATGCCGCGAATATATTTTTCGACCGCCAGCCTCTTTATGGAGGAGACAAACCGGCGATCAAAAAGCTTTATTTCGTACTTCCCCCCGAAGCGGAGAGCAAAATTCCACCTCCCGAAGCCAAGCCCGTGACGCCCGCGGTCCCCGCGACCCCCGCTCCCGCTCCGGTTAAAACGCCGACGCCGAGCGCTCCCGCGAAACCGGCATCGCCCGATGGATATACCCTTCGTATCGATATCACCGACGAATGCTGGGTGAAGGTTACCGACGGGGACGAGGTTGTGTACCAGGGCCTGATGCAGAAGGGGGATTCGAAGACCCTCGGCCCTCGCAAGAACTATGACATCGTCCTCGGCAAGCCGAAGAATGCATCGGTTTACCTCGACAACCGCAAGGTTTACGGCGAGGGCGCGGGATATCCCACAACTCTTGCATTTACGCTTCCGGGCAGCATCGATGTGAGCAAGATCGCGCCATCGCCCGCTCCGGCAGCGGCTCCGACCGCGCCTCCCGCACAGCCGTCCCCTGCTCCGGCTCCCGCCACACCCGCACCGGAAGAGAAGCCCGCGGCGACAGAAAAACCCGCCGCCGGCGACATGGCCAGCTATTACGGCTGGATCGAGACCGGCCAGTGGGCGCTCGCGCAGAAGAATTATGACGATGCGATAGACAGCTTCGAAGAGGCATACGCTATCGAGCCGAATTACGCGCAGGTGAATACGCTGCTGGGCAAGGCATATCATGGCAAGGGGAGTTATGTCACCGCCATCGATTATCTCAACAAGGCATTAAACCTGAATCCGAGCGATGCCGACTCGCTTCTCGAAATGGCGCGCACATATGAGGACAAGGGGGATAAGACGAAGGCGATTGAATATTATGAGAAATATCTGAAAGATAACGACAGGGAGGATGTCAGGAAGCACGTCGATGAATTGAAGGGGGGTTAAACACGGAGGAGATAATGAACCGAATTTTCGTATCGCTGCTATTCTGTTTTCTCATGCTGGGCGGTGCATCAACCGCATTTGCCACGGCGGAATCGAATGAAGCCGAAATCATCGCGTTCATCAACGACCTCGGAAGCAAGGATTACGATGTACGGGGGAAGGCCATCGAAGGGCTGCTCGATATCGGCGCGGACGCGGTGCCCTATCTCGTAACCGCTCTCGAAGACGAGGACTGGCGGATACGCAAGGGTGCGTGCGAAGCGCTGGGGGAATTCGGGGCATTGGCCGAGGACTCGGTCGATGATATCGCCGGGCTGCTTGCCGATGAGCAGTCGAGGGTACGCGCCGCCGCGGCGAAGGCGCTTGTCGGGCTGGCGGCATATGCCGAAGATACGGTGCCGGAACTGCTCGTCGCGTTCGATGATACCGAGAGCGGGGTGCGTGGCGCCGCGGCATGGGCGCTCGGCGAGATAGGTTATAAATCCGACGAGGTTTTTAAACGGCTCGAGAAAGCTCTCGGGGATGAAGCGTGGTGGGTGCGAGACAGGGCGTCATACGGGCTTGCGGGGTTCGGCGCTGATGCGGTGCCGACATTGCTCGATGCGATAGATGAAGGGGACGCGGTTGTGAAGTGGCACGCGGTTTATGCCATCGGGCTCATTGGGCCGGATGCATCCGATGCCATCCCCACCCTGATCGACCTCCTCGGCGACAGCGACCAGGGCGTGCGTTCGATAGCCGCCGATTCGCTGGGAATGATGAAAGACAAGGCCGTGACCGCGGTGCCGGAATTGATAGATGCGCTTGGCGATGATAACGAATGGGTACGCGCGGCATCGGCGGACGCGCTCGCGCGCATCGGCAAGCTCGCGGTCGATGCCGTGGACGAGCTCATTTATGTGCTTGAAAACGATGACAGCACGGCGGCGCGTCACAATGCGGCTGTCGCGCTCGGCCAGATGGGACTGGCGGACGGGGTCGTGCCGGCGCTTATCGATGCGCTCGGGGACAAGGAGAAGGATGTTTCGGACGGCGCGAAGTACGGGCTGAACAGCCTCGGATTGAACGGGATAACCCAGATAGATTTCGGCAATGTCGCCCCGGTGACGATGCTAACCAATCTACTCGGCGATGACGACGACGAACTGGTGAAGGATGTCGCGACGGCGCTTGGCGCATACGGCTCCAAAGCATCATCCGCGCTGAGCACGCTGAAGGCCCTTGCCACCGCCGAAACAGACGACGAAATGCGGTGGTATTTCCGCGAGGCGATAAGGAAGATTACGGGGGAAGAAT
>CAZSPL010000066.1:0-17065 GCA_964608735.1 uncultured Planctomycetota bacterium
GTTGTTGAGAGCGGCGGCCCTGTCGACAGGGGAATAGCATCCCCCGGGGCCGCTGCACGAGGCGAGCAAGGCGGCAATGATAAGAACGGGAATCAGGCGGAGCATCGATTTGAGCATCGCAACATCCTCTCCCTCGGAATCAATCGGGTACCTGGCTCAATATGCATTCGCCGTCGATCCGCGAAACCACATCGTCAAACAGCTCGGCGTTTGCGACCTGGTATGGCCGGTCTTTGATCTGATGGAAAATGCACAGCCTGTCGTCGAAGAACGCCCACTTGTTTTCAATCTGCCCGCGGCGTATGCGTCCCTGGTAGACGGTGAAATCGCCTACGGGATAATGTTTCATAAGCTGCCCGCTGCGGCAGTCCTGCAGCCACTTTCGCACTTCGGACCTGGAATAGAGGAGCATAAGTTCGAGGGGCCAGATATCTTCATCCGCGGTGATTTCATATTCGGGTTTCTCTCTGTAGTCGAGGAGTATTGCCTAGCCGGTGAATATTTCGGGGATGGCATAGTCCTCGGTTTCAAACGCCTCGTTTTCTTCGTCGAAGTAGTTTATGGGAACGCTGTCGGGGTAGCTCTGGAGCTTCATCCTGTCGAGTTCCTTTTCACCGACCTTCTGGGGGAAACATTCCTTGAGCATGTCATCCCAGTACGGCAGCCCGTTCACCTGGCAGAGGTGCCGGTATTCCTTGTTGTAGAAAGTCCAGTATTCGCTCTTCGTCTTCGATTGCGGCTGCTTGCATGAAGGAATGCATAAGCCGAGTGCGAGAATGATAATCGCAAGTTTTAAGATTTTCTTCATGTCCGGCCTCCCTTACAGCGCGAACAAGAATGATGACTCAGATAACGGTCAATTGTTGCATCAACACCTGCTCAACGCAAGGCATGCGAGCAGGTATCCCAATTTTCCAAGGCCGGTGATGCGTCCGGTGCATACACCCGCGATGACCGACTTGTCCCTGAACTCCTCGCGCGCGTGCGGGTTGGAAAGGTGGACTTCGATCACGGGAATCGGTACCGACGCGAGCGCGTCGCGCAGGGCATAGGAATAGTGAGTCCATGCGCCGGGATTGATGACGATGCCGTCGAGCTCGAATCCGAACCGGTGGATGGCATCGATCATGTCGCCTTCGTTGTTGAACTGGTGCCACTCGCTGATGTCGATATCGGGGTCGTAATTCTTGAGGTTGTCTTCGACCCATCGGCGGATGTCATCGAGGCTGTCGGTTCCGTAGATGTCGGGTTCGCGCTTCCCGAGGAGATTGAGGTTTACGCCGTTGAGGATAGCTATGTGTTTCATAATTTTTTCCATCGCAGGCTGAAGCCTGCGGTACCCGGTTTCCTCCCAGGTTTTTTATCCCCGATTTTCCCACCGGGGGGATATACGGATTATAACGCACGAAATGGGATCCATGTGCCACATTTTTTAATGGAAATGGGATTCGTGCATTGAAATTACTCCGTAACTGAGAGTCGGTTTATGCGGGATTCGTCGGGATCGACGCGGATAGTGCGCTGTTTTTTATAAGTGACATAGCCGGCTTTGGCTCCGGGAGGCTTGCGAACATACTTCACCTTCGTATAATCGACCGGCACCTTGCTTCCCTCACGGCCGTCGGAATGCCATGCCGCGATGTGAGCCGCGTCGATGAGTGTCGAGTGCGGGACTTCCTTCCTGCGCGTCCTGATGACGACATGGCTTCCGGGCATATTTTGCGCGTGAAGCCATGTGTCGTTGGGGTCGGCAAGGCGTTGCGTCAGGTAGTCGTTGGCTTTCTGGTTGCCTCCGCAGAGGATATCGAAACCGTCGGATGAGCGGAACCGCAGCACCTTGTATGTCTTCGCGCCCGGTCGTACGAGGATGTGTCCCCCCTTGTCGAACATAACTTCGATGCCGGCGGCTTCGAGGCGCGATGCCGTCACATCGAGCGCCGGGATATCCGCCGCGCGATCGGCTTCCTCTTCGGCCGTAATGAGGACATCGAGTTTCTCGCGCGTATCCATCAGATGTTTGCGCGTCATCGACTCGCCGCGCTTGAGCTTGGCATAGCGTTCATACCACTTCGCGGCCTGCTTCGCGGGCGGGATTGACGGATCGAGATGAACGGTCATCTTCGCGCCGTCGGATGAACTGATGTCGGTTATTTCAACCTTCGATGCGCCCCTCGGGATTTCGTGCACGGCGGCGAGAACCGAGTCGGCTTTGCGCTTCAGCTCATCGCGCCGTTCCATTTTGCCGAGGTCCTCTTCAAGCTGCGATGCGAGTTTTTCAGTGGATTTTTTCGCATCGCGGATGATTCTCAGCAATGCACGGCGCCGGGTTTCGAGGCGTCCGGAGATTATAAGCGAGCGGTATGATTCGGCATACGCGGCGTTGATTGGAAATTTACCGTTCGCAGGCTGGATGTCGAAAGGGCGCCCGGCATCGATTTCATCAAGCGATAGAAGAAACGCTTCGTGGATAAGGCTGATTTGCGCGGCGTCGATGCCGGCGCATTCGATGCCGCTGTCGAGGGCGGCGTTGCGCATAATCCATTCCGCCCAGTGCGGGCTCATCGCCTTGAATGAGCCGATGAGCCGCTTCGCGACTGTTTCACCGGGGTTGGCGGAATCGAACAGCGCTTTGAAATCGTCGAGCGCCAGGCGGTTCGGAGCGAGTTTGTTTTCGGGCGGGGGGATTTGATAGGGCAGCCCGGGACGCACCATGCGTTTGCTGCTCTGGTGCGCGTGTACGGCCTTGATGCTCGCGATGATTTTTCCGGCGTCGTCGGCGAGGATGATGTTCGAATGCTTGCCCATCAGTTCGGCATAGAGGATGTCTTCGGCGGTATCACCGGCACCATGGGGCGTGAAGGTGATACGTATGATGCGTTCCCATTCGACGAGTTCGATCGATTCGATATGCGCGCCGGCGTTGCGCTCATTCAGCACGCTGCATACGTGGAGTTTGGGCGAGTCTTTCGGGTTGCCGGCGGAATCGACGAGATGCGCGCGCGACGCCGCGGGGTCGGCGGACAGCAGGAGGTTGAGGCGGTCGGACGGTGTGTCGAGCATGAGGACTATGTCGAGCGGTCCGGCGGAGAGTGCGCGGAAGAGTCTTGCGTCGCGAAGCGCGGGCGCGAGTTCGCGTATGACGGCGCTGAGGGATGGGTAGTCCATTGTATGGGGTTTGGTGGGGGTCATGGTGCAATGACGGCTTGCTCGGCAAAACTCAAAACATCATCCAAGAAAGCCCTGAATTGCGGGCATTTCCGAGCGACGAGTTCGTAATCCAGTTCTTCAAGGCATTTCCTGCCATGCGACGATTTCTTGTAACTGTATCTTTCCCGCAATCTCCTATGAGGAGGCTTCTCGTCGTCAACAGCTTCCGGATCAGGATATTTGCAGGTCATTTTTTTTCCTAATGCCATAGACAATGTATCAGGATCAGCGAGGAACCAGGCCTCGGTTTCATGCAACGCAATGTGTATCCTTACCCTATTCCGTAGATGTCCAGGCAATAAATGGGCAGTTATATTCCTCTTTAGCCAGTCGACTCTTTCCGAAATTTCCATACGCAGAAAATTTTTACCGCTCAAAGCCCTGTTCAGCGCCTCCGGGAAATGCTCATGAATATTATGAAGGTCAATTAGGCATAAGACACGCTCGCAGCCGTCGTTTATCGATTTTTCGGATAGAGCGTCCAATTCCTTGAGAACTTCAGGAACCCCTTCCATGAAATCATAACCGATGGATATTTTTCTTCTCGATTCGCGGTCGGGGAATCTGTCGTTGATGATACGCTGAATCAGTTTCCTGAGCCCCTTTTCGGTCCTTCCTTCACACACTATCTTGAGTCTCACATCAGCCCCCCCAGCTCACCCATTTCATATAATTTCCCCAGGTTGTATTTATCCAGCCATTTCTCCAGCCGCTCGGGATCCGGCCTTGTGAACGTGCTTCCACCTTCTTCATTTTCGACGACGACGATGTTTTCCGGTTTGAAGTTCCTGATGAATCTCGGCGAGTGTGTTGACACAATTATTTGCATCCGCTGTGATGCTTCGGTCATTATCTCCGCCAATGCATCAAGCATTTCAGGATGAAGGCTGTTTTCCGGCTCGTCGATGCATACGAGGGCGGGGGGATTAGGATTATAGAGAACAGCCAACAGGCACAAAAATTTCAATATGCCGTCGGATAGCTCGGAGGCATAGAGCGAGCGCTCGAAATTATTTTCATTCCACGCAAGGGAGATGTTCCCCCGGCCCAGGTCAGTGGGAAATTTGAAATCATCGAAACTATCAAAGAGGGCTGAAACGATGCTGCGTATTTCGGATGCGTAATCACTATACTTTTTTGTATTAAACAAATGATAATACACATTTGACAAATTGTCGCCATGGGGATGAAGACGAGTATTATCCCGCGGATTGCCTGATTCAAGCAATACGGACTTTCGCATCGGAGCGTCACGATTGGTGTTAATACTGGAGTAATTCTCAATGGCTTCAAGATGAAGGAGCGCAAGAAAGGCTGCATGCTCATCGCTAATATCTTGGGCGATTAAAAGTTCGCTTGGTTTAATAATAAATTCAGTTAAAATATCGGCGTTGCTTTTTTGAAGGGATGAACCATTCAGTTTTTCCTGTATTGAATAGCCTTGTTCAAGCGGTTTCAGCGAAAATATATAATCAGAGGAATCATTCAACGCTTCGGTGGGAAAGAATGTCGCATCAGATATAATACGACAGCTTATCTCTTGAGCGTGCGGCTTGCCCGCCCACAACAAGAGCTTTATTCCGCCAAGCTCGACAATTGCTTTGGAGAGTTTTTTATTCCCGGCCTGGCCAAGAATCCACATGAAATCGAGAAAATTGCTCTTTCCAGCCATATTGGGACCAATAAGGACATTAAGAGGATTCAACTCAAAATCGTTCAGTTCCCTGATGCTTTTAAACCCGGAAATCGAAATCTTCTTGATCATCTCTCAGCCTCCGTAAAAGGCTCGTTAGAATGAATTATACTTCATACCCCGCTTTCGTCCATATATTTTTCGACCAGCTTCACGTCGCCGGGTTCGTCGACGGAGATGAGCGTATCGGTGATGCTTCCCACCCAGATTTTCGCGCCCATTTCGAGCGCGCGGAGTTGCTCGAGGCGTTCACACAGTTCGAGCGGTGTCTGGGGCTGCGCGACGAATTTCTGCAGGAAATCCCGACGGAAGAGGTAGATCCCGATATGCAGGAGAGGCGGGTTGATTTGCCCGCCGGGCTGAAGGCTGGGGATGAGGGCACGGCTGAAATAGAGGGCGTTGTTGTCGATGCCGCGTACGACCTTGACGCGCGAGGGGTTTTCCGGGTGGGTGTCCATGTCGAACTGCTTGCACAGGGTTGCCATCTCGATGTCTGGATTCGCTATCGCCGCGCTGACGAGTGAATCGATGATGTGTCCCTTGATGAGCGGTTCGTCACCCTGCAGGTTCACGATGTATTTGTAATCGTTGCGCGCGGCGACTTCCCACACACGGTCGGTGCCGGATAAATGGTCGCGGCGGGTCAGCTCGCATTTGCCGTTGAATGCTTCCACCGCGGCCTTTATGAACGGGCTGTCGGTGGCGACGATGACATCGCCGGCGAGCTTTGCTTCGAGGGCTCCCTCGTAGACCCACTGTATCATCGGCTTGCCGTAGATGGAGGCGAGCGGTTTCCCCGGGAAGCGTACGGCTTCATGGCGGGCGGGGATAACAATGAGGGCTTTGTTTTCGATCATCGTTTGCCTCGCGGGCCGCGTTCGCGGGATGTTTCTATCTTTCCGATTCGATGCATAATCCGGCTCGGTCCTCGCGCATAAGGACGGCCCGTATGGTATTCGTGTGAATCGTATCCGCGTTATCGGGGTCCATCTCGAATGCAAGCCGCGACGCCGAAAGAATCTGTCCCGGCCGGGCGAGCTCGGGGATGTCCATATCGTCCTCGCGAAGCAGTTGCAGCGAGATGTACTTGACGATTTCCCAGTCGACCTGGTTGAACTGGACGATGTCCGAGAGCTTGTTCTTTCCGAGGGAGGACATATTCGAACAGCAGAGTATATCGGCAACATCCTCGAAGCTGCGCATCATTTCATCCACCGGGATGGCGAAGATCTCCTTGTTGTGGCGCTCGGGATCGAGGACATGGATCAAGTTGATATTCCGGTGCTTGGTGGTCCACAGTTTTCGCACGGTTCTCGCTTCATCTTCGAATTCGAGGAGATCGAGCATCCTGCACAGCAGGTGGATGCGTATGTAGCAGTTCGGGTGCGGCGGAAGCTGCATATCCGAGACGGTGAGATGGTACTGGTCGACCTTGTCGACGCCGTATGCCTCGGGGACCGCATCGTGAAGTCGCGACAACACATAGGGCGGGCCGGAGAACAGTATCGCGATGAAATCCGCGGCGACCTCGTCTATCCAGGCGCGCCATATGTATTCAAACATTTTCGCGGCGCTGACGCCGAGCGGGGGACGTCCTTCGATATGGAACTTGTGATGCCGCAGGCGCTTGTCGATCTTGCCGGTGACTTCCTTCAGGAAGCCGATGATATTCGCCGTAAGGTTATGGCCGATTTCATGCGGCAGGGCCAGCCAGCTCCATGCGGATTGTATACCGCTGGTTGGTATCGAGATGATGGCGATGGGCCGTTCGGTGGAGACTGTGTAGGTGTAGAAATAGTCCTCGCTCCTGCCGAGAAACGTGAGGGGCACCGCTTCATCGGCGTACCGTATGCGCGCGCGTTTGAGCATCGGCGAGCGGAGGAAGGACACGAAGTAGTCGGCGGCGACGATGTCGGCGATGCGCAGGACATCATCGTAGATGCCGGCATAGCGCTGCTGGATGAGTGTGCGGTACGCGCGCCAGAGGTGGAGGTCATCGCCCTCCACGCCGAATTCCTCGAAATATTCGAGCACCTTGTCCCAGTCCCCTTTGCAGTGTTCGAGGGATTTGATCGTTTTGGCGAGGCCGGTCCATTTGATGACATCCGTAAGCTCGGCCTGTGCTTCGCGGCTGGCATCGACTTCGCGCAGCTCATCGAGGTTGCCGAGAGTCATTGTAAGGGGGCCGAATTTTTTATAATTTTCATCCACGTCGCTGTTCAGAAATCCCTTGAGAGACGGCTGTAAATCGAGCGAATGATATCACTAATCAAGCCACAGGTGGAATGTCAAGTCGTTTGCGATGAATGACGGTCCGAGGCGCAGGGTAAGTTTGAGCACGGGCTGTATGCTGAACGGTATGCGGGTCATGGCATAAGTCGTACCGGAATCTATCGATAGTTGTATGGCCCGGGAGAGCATGGAATGGTAGATGCCGAGGCCGCGGCGGTCGCGGCGCACGGCCGCCATCCCGTAGGAGTCTATCTGTATCCCGGTCACTTCGGAAAAATCACGCACGAGCTGATACTGGAAGAACCCCGCGACCTCGCCGTCGAGTTCGGCGACCATCACCTTTTCGTCCCGGCCGGGCCTGGTGCAGGAATTGGTCACCCATGCTTCGTATAACTTATCCGCCTTCTCTGTTGTAATCACCGGGTCGTTGTGGAACCGGTCGTCGGTGTAAGCGCCAGCGAGGATGTCGAGTATTGTCGGCAGGTCGCCTTCCTCATAGTAGCGAAGTATCAGGCCTTTCTTCAGGTAATCGAACTGGACCGACTTGTGGTAGAGGGCGGTCATGCCGTTGTCCATGACCCTGAAGCCATCCCTTTCGAGGGGGTGGATGAGTCCGAAATCATAGGCGGCGGTGCGTATGCTCAACATCTCGATGCCGTTGCGACGTGCGGCGGCGATGATTTCATCGAGCAGGAACCTTGCCTGCCTCGCCTGGTCGGTTATATCGCCGGAAAGCATCATGAACTGGATGCGCCCGCACCCGGCGTCGAGGAACTTGCCGTCCCATGGAAGCTCCTCCCACCCGGCGACGGCGGCGAGGTCGCCGGAGGCATCGTAGAGGGCGAGGCCGCCGTTCTTGTGTCCGCTGAGGAAATGAATCAACCGCCGCGATGCGAGGAGGTTGAGTTTTTCATTTTTCACGGAGTGGACGAAATAATAGGGCTTGAAGCGGTAGTTCGAGATGAGCTTCTCCGCTTTGGGCATGTCATCCAATACGAAGCGGGTCAGCTTGTACTTCGGCGGCATTGAACCTCTCCTTGTCATACCATCCCGTAATCCCTCAGGATAAGCCTCCACTTCCCAAGGCGATTATTTTTGCGGCCTCCTTCCCGGTATTGAACAGCAGATCGACGACCGACAGGTAGGGCTCGAACTCTCCATGGAGCTGCGGGTATACGGGGTGGACATAGTCCTGGAACTCAACCCGTATTCCCGCCCTGTCGAACAGGTCGATCTCGAAGTAATTTCTCGCGGCGGCGCCGGTGTAATATTCATCCGCGCCAAGCTCGCGGCACAAGTTCAGCAGCCGGGTGGTCTTGCCCCCGGCGGTGCCCATTTCCGAGGAGCGGCGGAATTTGTCCGCCGGCTCGCCGAGAAATCGAGCGAGTAAGTATATCAATGTTATGTCGAGGTCTACCAGTTTTTCATAATCCGCATCGAGGGTTTCCTCGATTTCGGGGAAATAATCGTCAAAGTAGGGTGCGCGTGAATAGAATCGCTGCAGCGAACGTATGTGCTTGCGCCGCCATGGGCGGGAGTTGTCGATGAGCGTATCGCATACGCTGTCGCCGAAATGCCCTTTCTGGATTACCGGCACCGTGAGCCATACGGGTCCGTCGGGACCCTTGACGCGATTGCGGTTGCGCCATCCGCGCCTGTCGAACTGTACATCGTCATATATGACGAACACATCGGCGCGCTGAAGCTGCTCGAAGAAACCGAGCCACGGGATGTATCCAGGCTGAAGGATAACTGCTCTCACGCGCGGCCCTCCTTCTTGCGTTCGAGCAGTTTGTCGAGCATATCCCGGATGCGCCGGTCTTCGGATTCAAAAGCCGCGCGGATTTCCATCGCCATGTCCAGCTTGATTTCATCGGCATCAGCGGCGGCGGCGAGGATGTCGGCCTGCCCCTTGACGATTTCGCTTCGGGTGATACGGGCGAGGCGGGAATATGTGTCGGCGAGATTGTCCCACGTAACGCGCGGGGTGAGCATGATGTCGTCGAGATGGGCGCGTTCGCCGATGGAAAGGTTGATGATATCGGTATCAGAAACGACACGCCTGCGCTGGATGGGCATACGCTGAATAAGGAGTTGTGGGAACGACACAATCAGGCTGAGATAGATTTTCAGGGTGACCCACAGGAACTGTTTCTCGATGCGCGCGCGGCGCGTGTGGTAGATGAAATGCATCGCGAGCAGCTTGAATGCCGTGCGGCGCTTCATATTTTTTACAACTGTATAGAGCAGGTTCCGCTGGATGTAGTAATACTTGAACATCACGCCCTTACCGCGGGTGGTAAGGCTGTGATGATGATGCGCCACGGCGGTGGGGATGTAGGCCACGCGGTAGCCGTATATATTCAGACGGTAGCACCAGTCGACATCTTCGTAGTAGAGGAAATATCGATCGTCCATTTTCCCGACGACATTTCCATCGAAAGCATTCCGCCTGATGAGCGCGGCCGCGAAGCACGCTCCCATCGGGCGGTCGGGAATGTCATACTGGCCGATATCGATCTGTCCGACGCCCCGGTTGTAGGCGGACATCAGGCCGTTGACAAGAGTGCCGGTATTATCGATGGCGACCTTATCCCCCATGAAGAGCGTCTTTCCGGTGACGCACAGGATGTCGTCGCCGGTGAATCCCTTCAGCGCTTCCTCGATGAACCGGGCGTCGAGCACGATATCGAAATTCATCACGAGGACGAAATCCTCATCGATATTTTCGAGCGCGCGATTGATGGCGCCGGAAAAACCGCAGTTTTTTGGGAGCATTAACTTATCGACGCCGTGTATGTTCAGCGATTGGACGATGTGCGAGCCCGCGGATAAGTTGTCGGCGATGAGTATGCGCGACGGCTTGTGCGTTTGTTTGAGCAGCGAATCGATGCACTCACCGAGCGTCTCGTCGGTGGGCGCATAGGTGATGATGAGGCAGCATACTGAAGCGCCGGAGGTCAACGCCGGGCCTCCCGTACGACATCCGCGAGGATTCGCTCGCACTCGCCGGCGTAATTATCCCAACTGAATTTTTCGCTCCATTCGGCGGCGCGACGTCCCATCTCGACGCGCAAATCGGGCGAGCCGATAAGCTCGTCGATGCGCGCGCGGAATTGGGCGGGGGAATTCACGAGGAACGCGGTGTTGCCGTCGCTGCAGACTTCCGGGTGCGCGCCGATGTTGTAGACCACGGCGGGGCGGCTGAAAGACTGGGCTTCGAGCAGGGGAAGGTTGAAGCCTTCCCATTTGCTGGCGGAGACATAGAAATCGGATGCGAGATAGAATCCGGGCATCCATTCGTGCGGCGCTTCGATAACCGGTATGATGCCCCTTCCCTCGCAGAGCTTGACATCGTAGTCCGAGCCGATGCCGACCATCATGAGGCGGACGTTCGGATGCCGTTCCCTGATTTCCACGGCGGTTTCCATAAGCTCGGCGGTACCCTTGTATGGCTGGTCCTGCGGGTTGATGCGCCCGACGTAGAGCATGAGGAGCTCGTTGTCGGCGATGTCATACTTCGCGCGGAACTGCGCGCGGAGGGAATCGCGCTCCGAGGCAAGCGGCTTCGGCACGTGCTCGTGCCCGTGATATACCGCGATGCATTTGCCGCGCTGGAACCTTGGCAAAAGCGAGCAGGTGTATTTCGAATTGGAGATGATACGCGCTGCGTGGGAATGGTAGAGGTAATACTGCGTGAGGCGCATGTAGGCGAAGTTCATTCGCTTGCGCCACGAGAAGCCGCGGGTGTCGACGATGCCGAATTCCATGCTCACGCAGGGCTTCTTGAGATGCTTCGGGAAGTAGAAGAACGGCTGCGTGGCGATGAGGTAGATGTCTTCATCCTGTTCGTTGAAGAATGGAATCCATCGTCGGGCGTTGAGTTCGAATATCGCGAACGCTTTGTGCGGCTTGACCGGGACGGGGACCATTTCATAGGGGGTGTCGCCGAAGGAGCCGTCGGTCATGCCCGTGAAGAGGCGCACACGGTGGCCGCGTTCGACGAGGCGGACGGCGAGTTCATTGAGTACGAGGTCGACCCCCCATCCGAGCCGCATCCACGATGTCAGGATTCCGATTTTCATAAATATCCCCGGCATCAGAATGCCGGGTTACTTGAGTTAACCCAGCCCCGCGCCGATGAGGTCGAGGAGGCGGAGCATGCCGACGAGGATGTGATTTTCGTCGACCACCGGAAGCTGGGATATCTGCGCGTTCTCCATATATTTCAACGTATCGAATGCCGGGGAGTCGTGGCGGGCGGACTTGGGCGTCTTTATCATTATATCCGCGACCGGTATGGCGAGCAAGTCGCTTATGGAGCCCTCCGCGCGTTCGAGCAGGCGTTTCACATCGCCGTCGGTGATAATTCCGAGCAGCTTGCCGACTTCACTGGCGGAAGTGCCGACAATCGCGACGGCGCCCATGCGCTTGCTTGTGAGCTCGAAAAGGGCTTCCTTGAATGTCGCATCGATTTTCACAACGGGAAGCGCGTCGCCGGAATGCATGATGTCGCTGACTTTCAGAAGCAGCCGCCGCCCAAGCGTCCCGCCCGGATGCAGCCGCGCATAGTCGCCGCGGGAAAATCCGCGCTTTAGCTGCAGGGCGATGGCGAGCGCGTCGCCGAGGGCCATCTGCGCGGCGCACGATGCCGTCGGGGCGAGGCCGTTGGGGTCGGCTTCGCGCGGAACCGTGGAAAGAAGAACGAAGTCGACATGTTTCGTGAGCGTGCTGCCGGGACGGCCGACCATCGCAATTATCTTGTTTCCGAGATTCCGGATGGACGGCACGAGGTCGAGCATCTCGTGATTCTCCCCGCTGTTCGAGACGAGGAGCACGATGTCGCCTTTCATTATCGCGCCGAGGTCTCCGTGTACGCCTTCAGTGGGATGCAGGAACGCCGCCGGTGTACCGGTGGAGAGGAATGTCGCGGCAATCTTACGCGAGATGATTCCCGACTTGCCGAGGCCTGACACGATGACGCGTCCCGGCGTGTTGATTATCGCCTCGACCACGCGGAGGAATTCATCGTCGAGGTGCTGCTTGAGATGTTCGAGCGCCTCGCGTTCGATGTCGATTACTTCCTTGGCTTTTTCTATCAGGTCCATTTCGCATCCTGCCGATAATATGTTTCGCATCCGGCGTGGGACATTATATACAAAAAACCCGCCGGAAGGCGGGTTCATCGTCGGTATCGTCAATGCTCAAATCAATTCGTTGATAATCGTAGTGAACTCCGATGCGCCGCTTATGGCTCCGAGCTTGGCATAGCGTACGTTGCCGTCGTAATCGATGATGAAGTTCTGCGGGATGCTCAACGATTCGCCGAGGTAGTCGTTGTAGAGGTCGAATACATTCCACTGGCTCCATCCCCACTCGGTGAAATCATAGGTATGGCTGCAGACCCAGTCGGCTCCTGATTGCTTGGCGGGGTCGCCGTTTATGGCGAGAATCGCGAAATCCTGCCCGTCGTAGATGTCCATCATCTGCTGGAATGCGGGGAACTCCCCGATGCAGGCGCCTCACGTGACGCGCCAGAAATTGAGGAGGATGACATTGCCGGGGCTGTAATTACTGAGGAAGAAATATGTCGGCTCGAGCTGGCGTTCGCACTGGAATCCCGGCGCCGCCGCGGGATTTGCCGCCTCATATTTGGTGACGCGAATCTTGCCGCTCTGCATCGAGTCGATTCCGCCCTTGTTGTCTGATACTTCGCAGGTGACGTAGTATTTGCCGACCGTGTTGGGTGGAAGCCAGACTGCGGTGTCGTCGATGTCGTATTCGAAATCGCCCCCGTCGCACGACCAGTAGTAGTGAAGCACATCGTGGTCGGGGTCGGATGCGTTGCATTTGAAGGTAATTTTTTCGGTGGCGCTTCCCTTGTAGCATGTCGTGCGGGTCATGCTCAGGCTGTCGATATCGGGCGGGTCGTTCGGTCCGCCGAGGATCTCGACATGGAAGCTGCTCCACCCATAGTGATACGGCCAGTCATACGCGAACAGGTTGATGCGGTGCATGCCGGGGATCGCGGCGATGGTGAAATTATCGGCGCCGAATACACCGTCACCCGCTACGCCATCGGAATGGTAACCGTCATCGAACATCGGCGTGAGCTCTCCGCCGACGCTCGTCAAATCGACGATGGTTATTAGAAGATCATCCTGGTGGTCGAATATCTTCGCTGTAATCACCGATGGGTTGATGCCGTTCACGAATGTCGGCGCGTGGGTTATATCCTCAATCATCGGCTCCTTGCAGTTGCCGGGCCAGGACGCGTCGATGATGTAATCCACCGAGTTCCAGTTGCTTCCCGCCGGGAAATGGAAGAGGAAGGTTTCGCTGAGGAAAGTGCCGGGCCAGAATACGCGCAGCGGGTTGTCCTTGCCGTATGCACGGAAATCCATATCCTGCCCGATATATTGATTCATGAAGCCGTCGGGATTCTTCAGGTATTTGGTTCCGAGATTGTACACGAGGCCGCGGACATCGTATGCCGGTACCGCCGGATTCTTCAACTTGACGACGATCGACCATTCCTCGTTCGCGGGAGTGTAGTTGCTGCCGATAATCTGCACGCAGTCATTGCAGTTCGGTGGCAGGGTGAATGCGGTGACGTTGCAATGGGCGTCGGTTAAGCGTAGTGGGATGACTGATGCTTCACCGCTTGCCGGGTCGAATTCGACGCGGAAGGTTGCCATGATTCCGTGGGTGTCGTCCGCCGAAACGCGTTCGGCAACCGGGGATATTTCCTGTGGAGCGACAGGATTCCCGGCCCCGGAGCATCCCAGAAATATGCTGGAAAGAACGAACAAAGCGAGGAGTGCGACGATGTTCGCATTCTTCATTGCGCTCAACCTCTAAATAACGCCGGTACTGTGGCCGGTCTCGATTGATAAATGATACCACATCGGGTGGCTCGCCGTTAGCCTTTTAACTCCTTCAGTTTGGCGACGGCATCGGTGTACCCCGGGTCGAGTTGGAGGGCGGCCTGAAGTTCGGCATTTGCGCCGTTTTTGTCTCCCTTGTCTTCGAGGAACAGGGCATAGTGGAAATGATAGAGGGGATTGTTCGGGTCCGATGCGATTGCGGCCTTGATTTCTTCAATCGCGTTGTCCATGTAGCCCTTCTCCCACTGTTCCATCGCGAGGTTGTTATGCGCGACGGGATTCATCGGGTCCCTCTCGATTACGAGATGGTAGAGCTTCATCCCCTCGGCCTTGTTGCCGTTCTCACAGAGCAGCAACCCGAGATTGTTCATGGCGGGGGCGTAGTTGGGTGACATATTGACCGCATCGCGATATGCGCTTTCCGCGCCCTCGATGTCGCCGTTTTCCTGAAGAAGGTCGCCGAGCCTCGAGTAATACTCCGCATGCGGGGACACATCGATCAGTCGCCGTACGGTCTCTATCGTCATATCCATATTGCCGGCGGACTCATAGCATCTGGCCAGCTCGGACAACAGCCGGGGATGCTCGACCGTTCCGGCGCTGAGTCCGACGCCCTTCTCGAGGATGGGTATCGCTTCGGCGGCGCGCCCCGCGAGGCGCAGGCATGTGCCGTAATCGAGATAGGTCAGGTAGTCCCCCGGGTCGATTTCGAGGCTGCGGCTGAAGCGGGCGATGGCTTCATCATATCTATCTGAATGGTAGAGCGCGAAAGCGAGGTTCGTGATATAGGTCTTGCTGTCGGGGCTTTTTTCGACCGCCGCTTCGAGCTTGGCGATGGCCCCGCTGTAGTCGCCGACCCGGATTAAATCCAGCCCCTCGGTATTGAGGCGCGCGGCTTCGGGGTCGGCGCGAACGGTTTCCGTCCCGCCGCATCCGGCTGAAAGAAGAATCGATAATAGCAGAAGGAGTGATACGCCGAGCAGTCTCACGATTCGATGGTACCTCCGGTCGACTGTTTCTCCTGCTTTTTCTCAAGCCACGCGGCGGCATCGAAGACGAACGCGTCGACGATACTCATCGCGTCCTCTTTGAGCCGCTTGAAATCATCCTTCCCGGCGGAGAAGCTTATCGCCCAGAAAATATTCTTCTGCGTGAACACGAGCCGGTCGTGTCCAAGGGCTTCACTCTTTTTTCCTTTTGATTTAACGGTGAATGTATATATCAGGTCATATGCGGGAAGGGCTTCCTCGGTTGTGACTTTCTCGGTGGAGTTGAGGAGGAAGTTGTCGAGATCCTTTTCAAGGGCTTTGATATATTCATTCTTCAATTTTTCCATCTTCTCGCTGCTCTGTTTGCCGAGGTATGTGACGAACACGAAATCGGGAATACCCTTGTCCTCGTCTCCGGCGGGGATGAAAACCACGGGGACGCCGTCGTCGACATCCTCCCTCCATTCCCATCCCTCCGGTACGAGTGTAAGGATGTTCCATTCGTCGTCGACCCACACGCGTTCATTCTCGGCGGCCATGACGGTGTCGGCATACCGCGATGCGAACAGGTAGCATCCCGTGAACAGGACAATGATGATAGTGAATTCAGCGATCCGTATCCGCCCCGGAGAAGGCATGTTTATCTCCATCGAAAGAGTTTTATATTATATTACATAAAGGCTTTGCCGATATCCCATGCCTTGCCGAGGGAGTCGCCGATCTTGAAATACTCCCTGTCGCTCGCGGAGAATACGAGCGGCATGATTTTCTTGATCGACGGATTTCCCTTTTCATCAAGGGTATCCTCATCAGCCTTTACATCGACGATTTCCCCGATGAACTGAGTGTGCAGTCCGATTTCGACGGTATGAATCAGCCTGCATTCGAGGATGAGGGGAAATTCATTTATATATGGCGCGTCGACGAGCTCGCTTCGTACGGGTGTGAGACCGGTCTTGGCGAATTTATCGACATCGCCTCCGCTCACTGTTCCGAAGAAGTCGACTTCGCGGGCATACTTTTCCGGCGGGATGTTGACGGTGAATGCTTTTCGCTCGATGATGCATGCGTGAGAGTATGTCACCGCCCTGAGCGATACCGCCACCGCCGGGGGCTTCGAGCAGCATATCCCGCCCCATGCGACCACCGCGGCGTTCGCCCTGCCGGTGCTGTCGTAGGTGCATACGACAAGCGCGGGAGCCGGGTGAACGATGGTTTTCGGTCCTATTGATTTTTTCATGACGACCTCGGACTTGTTTTTGGCATTCTCAGCTTCTTTCTTTATACATGTCCGTCCGGTGCGGCAAGTCATCAGCAGAGAGCGGACTTGGGCCGGAAAGGATGCTCCATTACATCATAAATGCACGGATATGGCAAAAATCGGGAAAATCCCGGCATATTTATGGTGTACTATTGACATACAGCCTTACGTGTGATAAATTACCCGCTTGTCCCTTTTTGGGAGGGGCGTGCTTTCGTGTCCCTATGAACCTTGAAAGAGTGCTTGAAAAAGGTATTCCATGCAGCTTGTTGCCCGGTACCGAGCGGGTAAGAAGAGCGGGCCGACGTAGCTCAGTGGTAGAGCTGCTGATTTGTAATCAGCCGGTCACCCGTTCGAATCGGGTCGTCGGCTTAAATCATGGAGGGGTGCCCGAGTGGTTAAAGGGAGCAGACTGTAAATCTGCCGGCAGTAGCCTACGTAGGTTCGAACCCTACCCCCTCCACCAGCGAGCTATCAGGCGGGAGTAACTCAATTGGTAGAGTCCCAGCCTTCCAAGCTGGTTGTTGCGGGTTCGAATCCCGTCTCCCGCTTGGCTTACGGCCTGCCCATGTAGCTCAGGTGGTTAGAGCACTTCCTTGGTAAGGAAGAGGTCAGCGGTTCGAATCCGCTCATGGGCTTTTGAGTTCCGCGGGTGACGAACGAGGTCTTTTCTTTAACCGGATTTAATAACTCGGTTTTTTGATTAGTGTGAATCTAAAAAGGTCAAGGAGACAATAGACCATGGCCAAGGAGAAATTTCAAAGGACGAAGCCGCACATAAACGTTGGCACCATCG
>CAZSPL010000067.1:0-16991 GCA_964608735.1 uncultured Planctomycetota bacterium
CCACCCCTGGAGGCAGTACAAACAACCTGCCCCCTGAGGGGACATTTCTACTTTGGTTTGACATAGGAATCGGCATTAATGACAGAAGCAAAGTATATAGCATTTAATATCATTAAATTAACATTATAGTCAGAGCGGATATCGCTTAAAACCTTAACCCTGATTAAATCTCATAAAGCGATTCCGGCTTTTATCGCGGACGTTATTAATGATGAATAAGGCTTCCTTGCCTTTGAGTCTGTTTGTGTCACTCCTATGTTTGTTTGGAGGCTATAGATGAAGATCAGGATAGCGATGTTATTGCCGGCGCTTCTAATCATTATAGTGGTGCTGGGATTCGCTTGTTCGAAAGGCGGCTTGAACCCGATGCTGCCTGGCGCGCAGGATAACGCTGAAATCAAGACGGCGGCCACCGACCCCGAAGCCATGTTCGTGGGCGGCTTGTGGGAAGTGGCGATAGATAAATCAACCGGCGATGTGGGCATCACCCAGCTCCGCGGAGCTGACAAGGCGATGAACGTGCTGGGGTTCCTCGAACCGCCGGTGCTGTTCTTCCTCAGCATCAACCTTTCAACCCTGGAAGTGGACCCGATGACGGGATATGTCGGGGCGAATGTCATCCTGAATCATCCGCTTTACTCGGCGGCTGATAAATTCGACGGATTCGACGTAAGGGGCATAGTATTCGGGCCGAGGATACTCAACGCCGACGGCTATACGCCACTTCTGCGGCCGAAGGATTTCAAGAATGTGCCGCTGGGGTATATCGACGGCATGATTGGCGCACCCGACGATTTTACGCATTTTGACGGGGATAATTATCCATACAAGTATTTCGCGGATAACCTCGCGGCGAAGCAGGATCTCGGCGCTTTTTTCAACAACACGGCAAACCTCGCCCAGCGGGGGGTGTTCTCCGAAGGAGCCACCAACGTCAGGGATTACGAGCTTTTATTCGATGTCGACGCCGGGCAATTCCTGATATTCAACTACGCGGTTCTTGTAAGCTATGATTTTCCCACTGGAAGTCCGCCGCACGAGTTGAATGATTACTCCATCAACACCGCGAATTGCGCGGAGCCTTTTCACGTAAAGCCCGCGATTGTGCACAACGGCCTTTACTACGATGAGTCGTTCGGCGGCGGGGGTACGATAAGTATAATTGCCGAAGTATTCGACTGGCAGGGGTTGAGCGACGTGGAAGTCACCCTCGAATCTCCCGGCGTGATCCCGGCCGCGACTTCCTCCATTTACACGATGGGTTCCACGGCCAAATCCCGTATATTCACTTTCACGGGCGTAAGCGGCACCCCGTTGTCGGCGGATCCCGTTGAGCTTTGGATCTATGCAAGGGATAAGGATGTCACTTTTGGTGAAAGTTACTTCCTCGGTTTAATGCCTTCGAGCCATGCGTTGTATGACGTACCGGCATATACGGCGTCGAAGTTGATTCTCAATGTGAGCGACCAGGCCGCGCCCTGCGTGAGTGAAGTCGAGGGGGACCTGGTTGCCGGGACCGGCGAGACCCACGAGTACCATGTCCAAGCCGAGTCGGTGAAGTATCCTGACGGTCCGTTCACATATGCCTGGGAGATGGGAGATGACAATCCACCCATCTATGATGACGGCTCCGGCGATAATGCCGGAGGCATCGACCTGACATTCCCGCAGTCGGGAAACTATGTTGTCGACTGCAAAGTGACTGATTTAGACGGGGACGAGGGAACGAGCATAAGCCCGACAACGGTCATCGTCGTGGATAAGCCACCCGCGATCGGGCCGATTACGCTCGCCGTCAACAGGAACGGTGATTACAGCATCAAGTCGCAGAACAATGTCACCGTCGACTGGAACCCCGTTGCTGGAGCCGTTGAGTATGCAGTATACGTCGATACGACGCCCATGGGTGGGACGCCCAACGCGCTTGAACTGGCGGGCACAACGACGGAGACGCTATATAATTACACGCTGGAGCCGGACGGCGCGGTGTATTTCAGGATTTCCGGGCGCGCTCTTGCCGGCGTAGTGGAATCCGAAGGACCGCGCAGCGAAGAGGCAATGGTCGATTTCGAGCAGGCTGAAGTTGCCGGCTCGCAGGGAAGCTGGGAAGGAAACTCGATCTATGACAATCCTGAAATGTGCATGGAGCGCTCCTCAAACGGGGCGCATGTCCTGAGCGGCTCTTACGGCTGGGCCGACACGATAAGTTCGTCCAGCGACTACTACAATTCCTACGAGGTGTTCTATTCACAGATATACCCGGAGCTTACCAACACCGAGGTCTTCAAGCTCGAAGTCGTGCACCAGGTTTACAATTACAACTACTCCTCGAGCTCAGAAGACGGCTACAGCATGGGCTACCTCGTGGTAAGCAATCCAATCCCGGGATTGGGGCCCGATAATTACTTGTACTATGTCGTATTGAACCCCATGAGCGGCCCGTCATATTGGCCGGATAACGATGCGCAGAGGGATGAGTTCACATACTCCCTCAATCCGGATGCCGGCTTTACCTACACATACTGGTGGCGCCTGAGTACCTTCAATGTGGACATGCTCCAGTGGCCGCATTACGACCGCGTCGCAATCGGGCATGCCACTGATAACGCAACAAAAGATGGTGCATTCCTCGCGGTGGATGATATCGCGGTCATCATCTATTAAAGAAAATCTGATAACTGAGTATTAAACAACCCCGCTTTCCACGGGGTTTTTTCTATTATTTTCCGTGACAGTGGATGATTAATCCCCCTCGAGCACGTCATCCATCTGCTTTTCCTTATCCTCCGCACGGGGCAACTTCGTTCCGGCCTGGTCGTCCGTGGCCTGACTCGAAACGGCCTTGTCATCTGCGGCCTTCTTGGTGCAACTCATCCCCGAAATCAATAATCCACACACCAGAGCGATAAGCAGAATCAATCCCAGAATGCGTCTCATTTGTTTCCTCCGCACGATTTTCCACCAATATTACGGTTGCCATAGCGGTTATGTCAAACTTTTCGCTGCATTTTTATCCAGCGATTACGCCCGATTCTTTACTTAACCGGTTATAACGCTTATATTAACCCGGCTTCGGAACATCGCGAGAGGAAGAAAGATGCTCAAGCGTGAATTGAAAGAGGAAGACCGTATCACGATATTATCCGGTGCCGGGATATCCGCCGAAAGCGGCGTGCCGACATTCAGGGGCAAGGACGGACTGTGGAAGGGCTACGATGCCACGCAGCTCGCCACTCCACAGGCGTTCGCGGGCGACCCCGAAAAAGTACTCGAATGGTATGTCTGGCGCCGCAACCTGATAGGCCAATGTAAACCGAACCCGGCGCATTTCGCCATAGCGGAGCTTGAGGAAGCGGGACGCGATGTCGTCACCATCACCCAGAATATCGACAACCTGCACCGGGAAGCCGGCAGCAGGAACATTATCGAACTTCACGGCAACATCTGGAAAATCCGGTGTTCGGCGGGATGTCCGGCGATACTTGACGTGCCGAGGGATTTCAATCCCCCGGGTGACGCGCCGCGCGAATGCCCGACCTGCGGGAAGCTCCTCAGGCCGCATATCGTGTGGTTCGGCGAGATGCTCGACCCAGCCGATATCAGGACGTCGGAGGAGCGGCTGTCGGAAACCGACGTGCTCTTAATCGTAGGGACATCCGGTGTCGTCCAGCCCGCCGCGAGCCTCGGTTACATTGCCAAATCGGCGGGGGCGTATGTCGTCGAAGTGAACATCGAAGCCACGCCTCTCAGCGGCATGGCTGACCAGAGCCTCTTCGGAGCCGCCGGGGAGATCCTTCCGAGGGTTTTCGAGCCGCTGCTTTCGTAGGGTATCTACAGGAGGGTTATTCCGTGTATCAATCAATCCTTACGCTCTGCGCGATAATCATCACGGCGGTTACGCTGCATCCCGCACTTCCCGCGATTGATTCAGCGCCCGACGCGGGCAAGTTCACATTCGCGGTGGTCGGTGACCTGCATGGGCGCGACGAGCCGGGGGTCCCGCCGGAATTCGCCACGATAATCAAGGAACTCAATCTCCTCAGGCCGGATTTTATCGTAAGCACAGGTGACATCATCGAGGACCAGCCGGATGATGCCGCCCTCATCAAGGCAGCGTGGGATGAGTGGCGCGATGTGGTCGACACGAACCTCGACGGTATTCCATTTTTCCCCATCGCCGGGAATAACGATATATGGTCTACACTCAGCGCCAAATTCTATCAGGACAATATCGCCCCGATGTGGTACTCGTTCGATTACGGCGCATGCCATTTCGTGGTGATGTGCAGCGAGGAGCCGGGGCATGTGAGCGAGGTCGGGCCGTCGCAGAAAACCTGGCTCGAAGCCGACCTCAAGGCGAATTCCGACGCGGAGCATACATTCTGCTTCATGCACAGGCCGATGTGGTACAAGTTCGACGAACCGGGGTGGGAAGATTGGTACGATGACATCCACCCGCTACTCAGCAAATACGGCGTCGATTATTTCTTCAGCGGACACTGGCACGTATACGAGAACTACGGTGAAGTCGACGGCATCGACTACATCATCAGCGGTGGCGCGGGGGGTACTCTCGACACGAGGCGTCCGGCGCATCTCGGGCCCTTCTACCATTACCTTCTCGTAACCGTGGACGGGGAGGATGTCGATATCGCGGTGGTGAAAGCCGGGTCGGTTGTTCCGGATGATATAGTCACCACCGAAATGGTCAGGGCTCATAACGACGCGATGCGGATATTCTCCCGGCAGCCGGTGTTCGAAGTCGAGGAGAGCTTGGCATCATACAAGGGCATGGCATATTTCAATCTCGCCAACCCGTTCGATGCCGCAATCGCCGGCACTATCAATTGGATTATCCCCGGCAAGGGATGGATAGTGCGATGCCCGTCGGATTTCAGCATGCCGCCGAACGGCTCGCTGCCGATACCGATAACAGTGTCGTACAGCGGTAACGATCCGATATTCACCGAATGGCCCGAATATACGGCGGTCTATGATGTGCCGACTCTCGCGGGAAGCCCGTTCACCGCCAAAGGCAAGCTGAGGGTGGTGCCGATATACGATATGATGCGAACCATGATGCCGATTGTTATCGACGGCGATTTGTCGGATTGGGAAAATATCGAGCCGGTGAAGGTCGCCGACGGGAGGCACATGGGTGGATTCGAAGAATGGCGTGGGGAAGAACTCTCCCTCGAATTCCGTCTCGCGTGGGATGCCGATAATCTCTATCTCGCGTGCGAAGTTACCGACGATGCGCACTATCAGCCATATAATGCCGATGCCGCCGAAGTATGGATGGGGGACTCGGTAATGTTCGGCGTCGATTCGCGCAACGCCGACAGGGTCGATTACTCCGATGACGATTTCGAGATAGTGCTGAGCCTGCACGACGGCAAGGCGGGAATCCAGCCGCGATATGCGTCGGACGGATCGATGATTCAAAAGGGCGAGGGGATGAAGGTCGCGATAAAACGTGAGTGGGAATTTACGCGCTATGAATTCGCAATAAAACGGACTTCGCTTCCATACGATTTCCTCAAACCGGGCGCGAAAATCGGCTTCTCGATACTCGCGAGCGACAACGATGGCGACGACTGGGAAGGTTTCATGGAATGGAGCCCGGGGTCGCTCACTTATGGGAAGGACTTAGCGTCATTCGGTACCGTGAGGCTGCTTCCGTGACGGCTTGATGTAATCAAGAATTCCTACGCCAATCAGCTCCCATGTCGCGAGAGCTATGATAAGCCAAATCCATTGATGATGGAATTTAGCGAGCATGTCCTCAATTCTCTTCCCGGTCTCGTCGGTGGTTGATCCGGATTCAAACTCATATCGCAAGAGATTATCCAACTGTATCTCTGCGCTGAAAAGCTTGTAACCACCGAGAACGAGCATAACCAAACCGGCTATTATCAACGGCTTGTAGATTCTCTTGATGCTGAGGTAAATCGATGCCGCGCCGATGATGAGAATTATCAACGATTCGACCGGCGCATGCTGGAAAACCGCCAGTCGCGCGAGTTGCCCGGATAGCATTGGCAGTATCGCCCATAGCAACAGGATTGCGCCCGCACTGATCCCGTATATCTGCTTCCTTTCCATCTACGCACTCAACTGCTCCATTACATCCTCATCGATATCGAAATTCGAATACACGCCCTGGATATCTTCGTTGTCCTCGAATTGTTCCATCAGGCGAATCACCTGCTCGGCGTCCTTGCCGGCGACCTTGACCTGCGACTGCGGTACCATGGTAAGTTCGGCTTCGTCCGGTTCGATGTCCGCCGCTTCGATGGCGTCGCGCATCGTGCCGAAGTCGGTCGCATCGCAAGATATCTCCCAGTAGTCGCCGTCCTGCCCGTAATCCTCGGCTCCGCCCTCGATGGCGATTTCCATCAGTTTATCTTCGGCAATCTTACTTTTCTCGATGAGGAAATGCCCCTTGCGCGAGAACAAATATGCCACGCATCCATCGCGCCCGAGGTCGCCGTTTCCCTTGCTGAAAATATGGCGGACATCGGCGGTGGTACGGTTGCGGTTGTCGGTGAGCGCTTCGATATAAATCGCCACGCCGCCGGGGCCGTAGCCCTCATACGTAATCTCCTCGAGCACCGCGCCCCCTTCCTCGCCGGAGCCGCGCTTGATGGCCCGCTCGATATTTTCGTTCGGCATATTCCCCGCCTTTGCTTTGGAAATCGCGGCCTTGAGGCGAAGATTCGCTTCCGGGTCGGCGCCGCCCATCCTCGCGGCTATGGTGATTTCCTTTATCAGCTTGCTGAACAATTTCCCCCGCTTGGCGTCAATGGCGCCTTTCTTACGCTTGATGGTTGACCATTTCGAATGTCCCGACATTGTATTTAACCTCTCAAAGATTTTCAGAATATGACGAAACCCACGTTATACGTGGGCCATATATATACAACAACAGCCACAATCGAGGATTGTGGGTTTCCCGGTTTCAGTGATTGTCGGTAATGTTAAAATCTTTCGCATATATCCGTTCCAAACACCAGGTCCGATGTTTCGGGACACCCTTGTCCCGAAACCATGAAGTTACATCAACTCTATCTCCATATCGGACAACGTGAAATCGTAGACTTCATCCTCATTCGGGGGCTGTGCTTCGAGGATGAGCGAGAAACGGTCTTCATCCTCGTCCACTTCGACGATGAAATAATGGTCCGAATCAAATGTGCACTCCGCGGCTGTCGGGTATTTTCCCGGCGGCGGCACGGTCTCCATGTCGCCGGGGATGCTTTCGGTTTCGCCGTAGAGGAATGTCAGCGGATTCGATTGCTCGTTTACTCGGCAGGCAGGGCAGTCCATTGTTATTTCATCCCCTTCATCATTGTAACCGTTTCGATTGCCGACATCGCGGCCTGGAATCCCTTGTTGCCGCTCTTGGTGCCGGCGCGCTCGATGGCCTGCTCGATGTTGTCCGGCGTGAGCACGCCGAATATCACGGGCACGCCTGTCTCCATCGCGGCCATCGCGATGCCCTTGGCGACTTCAGCGGCGATGTAGACGTTGTGCGGCGTGTCGCCCTGGATGACGCATCCGAGCGCGATGATTGCGTCGTAAGCGCCCGACTTGGCGGCTTTCTTCGCGGCGAGGGGAATCTCGAAGCTGCCGGGTACGATTACCTGGGTGATATTTTTCTCATCGACACCATGGCGCAGGAGCCCGTCCATCGCACCCTCATACAGCCGGTTCACGATGAACTCGTTGAAGCGCGAGCATACGATGGCGAACTTCAGCCCCTTGCCGTCGAGATTTCCTTCTATCTTTTTAACCATTTCACTCTCCTCTTCTCAATCAGCCTTCCGCCCTGAAATCAGGGGCGGAAATTATAACCGATATCGCGGGATGAAGGCAAAATATGTGTGGCAAATATGAAAACACGGGCAAGCTCGAAGACTCGCGTGCCCGTGGCACCAATGAGTGAAAGCCCGAGCCCCGACCGTACCTGTCCGACGTAGCGTAGCGAAGGCGGAAGGAAGGGGACAAAGACACGGGCAAGCTTTATAGTGGGTGGCAGTATGATTGAGCGGGCAGACGCTTGACCGTGCCACACGGGTTAATTTACTTCTTTGTTTTCGATATCGGCTACAGGTTCGACTTCGACCAGTGTAACTTCGAGATCGACCTGCTGGCCCTCTTTGACATTCACTTTCTTAACTGTCCCCGCCACCGGCGTTTTGACATTCTGCTCCATCTTCATCGATTCAATGACGACCAGCGTCTGTCCGGCGTCCACCGCGTCGCCCTCGGATACATTGACCTTGATAATCTTACCCGGCATGGGCATGACGAGGATACCCCCCTTCGCAAGGTCGTCGGTATATCCGCCGCCGGAGTCTTCCTCCTCGACCAGTTCGTCGATGCGATACTTGACGCCGCCGATGTCAACAAGCACCTTGCCATCGCCGGAAGCCGCGTAGATGGTGCGGCTTACGCCGTCGTGAAGGATGCTGAGGCATCCGGGGAAGACTTCGCGCGCGTCGACTTCACGGGTTTCATCGCCGATGGAGACGATGTATGTCCCGGATTTTTCCTCGACGTTTACCGTGTATTCCTTGTCGCCGTATTTGAATTCAAAAAGCATGGTTTACTATCCAGCCTATTTCTGATTGCCCATAATCTCCCACGAACCGACGTCCAGCCACGGGTTGTATTGCGATTTCCCCGTTCCAGCTCCCGGCTTCCCCCTGTTCTGAAACTCCAGGTATGAATGAATCCCCGCCGCTGTCAACGCCCACTCGATGCCGGCATCGCCGGACGCGGGTTTCCAATCCGGGTAGTACGTCGGGATGAAATCGGTGAACGTATTCCCCGCAAGATATTCAGGATGCCGCATGACATCCCGCAGAAATTCGACTGTCGATTTGATGCCGAGTATCACATAGTCTTCGAGCGCGAGGGCCATCTTGTTTGCGGCGGTATCGCGGTCCTCCGCCCATACGATGAGCTTCGAAAGTATCGGGTCGTAGTCGGGGGTGACCGTGTAGCCCGGATAAATCCCGCTGTCGACGCGTATCCCCGGTCCCTGCGGCTCGCGGAGGTAGATTATCCTCCCCGGTGATGGCGTGAACCCGGTCTCGGGATTCTCGGCATAGATGCGGCATTCTATCGCATGGCCGCGCTGCTCGATATCCGCCTGTTTGATATTCAGTTTCTCCCCGGCGGCGACGCGCAGTTGCTGATGCACGAGGTCGATGCCGGTTACCAACTCGGTGACCGGGTGTTCCACCTGCAGGCGCGCGTTGACCTCGAGGAAATAATATGAGCCGTCCTCGTCGAGTATCATCTCGACCGTCCCGGCGTTGTAGTATCCCGCGAGCTCGACGATCTTCAGCGCCGTATCGCCCATCTTTTTCCGAAGCTCCGGCGTGAGCGCGGGCGAGGGCGTCTCCTCGACGATTTTCTGGTGCCGCCGCTGTATCGAGCATTCGCGCTCGAACAGGTGCACGCGGTTCCCGTGCTGGTCGGCAAGTACCTGGAATTCGATATGCCGTGGTTTGACGATATATTTTTCGACATAGACGGTCGGGTCGCTGAACGCGGATTTCGCTTCGCGCATGGCCGATTCGACCGCTTCCCGCAGGTCTTCCTTCTTCCTGACGACTCGCATCCCCTTGCCGCCGCCGCCCGCGGCCGCTTTGACGAGCACCGGGAAGCCGATGGAGACCGCTTCGGCGATGATTTCATCGACGCTTTCGGTGGAACCCATCATGCCGGGGATATTCGGTATGCCGTGGCCGGAGAGGAATTTGCGCGATTTTATCTTGTCGCCGAGAAGCTCCATCGCGTCGGCGGGGGGGCCGATGAACGTGATGCCCTCATCGGCGCAACGTCGCGCGAACGCGTGGTTCTCGGCGAGGAAACCGTAGCCGGGATGTATCGCGCCGGCGCCGGATGCATTCGCGACTTCGATTATCTTGTCGATATTCAGGTAACTCTGAAGCGCCGGGGGCGGGCCGATGTGCCACGCTTCGTCGGCATGCTGCACGTGAAGCGCGCCGCGGTCGGTGTCGGAATATACCGCCACCGTGCGAAGGCCCATCTCGCGGCATCCGCGGATAATCCTGTCGGCGATTTCCCCCCTGTTGGCGATCAATACTTTGTCGAACATTTATAAACCTGTACTTCCATGTTATCGATGTTTCGGGACACCCTTGTCCCGAAACCCTGACATCGCATCACTCCGCCCAATTCGGCTTGCGCTTCTCGAAAAACGCGCGCATACCTTCCTGTCCCTCGTCGCTGATGCGAAGCTTGGCGATGACATCCACCGTATACGGGATCGTATCTTTCAAATCAGCCATATACACGTTATGTATAAGCTCCTTGGCCACGCCGAGCGCTTCCGGGCCACTCGATTTCAGGCGCTCGATGTATTCATCGACGGTCGCGTCCAACTCATCCGCCGCTACGACCTTGTTCACGAGATTATGCTGGTGCGCTTTCTCGGCGGTAAGCCTCTCGCCCGTGAGGAAAAATTCCCTGCATGCGGCGGGGCCCGCGCGCATTATGACGTAAGGCGAGATGCAAGCGGGGACGAGTCCGAGCTTGACTTCGCTCAGGCTGAATTTCGCGCCCTCGACCGCGATGGCGATATCGCTCGCTGTGACGAGTCCCATCCCGCCGCCGATGGCGGAGCCGTTTACGCGCGCGATGGTCGGCTGCGGAAGAGTGTAAAGACCGTACATGCACTCCGCGATGAGGTTGGAGTCACTCACATTTTCTTCATACGAAAAATCGACCATCTTCCGCATCCATTTCAAATCGGCCCCGGCGCAGAACGATTTCCCCTCGCCGGTGATGACCACCACCCGGACATCGCGCCCCATTTCCCTGATAGAGGCGAATGCGTCGATGAGGTCGCCGAGTAGCTGGTCGTTGAATGCGTTGTGGACATCGGGACGGTTCATCGTCACGCGCGCGACGTTGTCGGCGATGTTGAAGAGGATTGTTTCGTAAGCTTTATCGCTCATATGTATTCGATGTTTCGGGACACCTCTGTCCCGAAACAATATCTACATCCTGAACACGCCGAAGTTGTGGTCGGGTATCGGCGCGTTCAATGTAACCGACAATGCAAGCGCCAGCGCGGTACGAGTGTCGAGCGGGTCGATGATGCCGTCATCCCACAATCTCGCCGTCGAGAAATACGCGCTACCCTCATGCTCGTAACGGTCGAGTATCGGCTGCATGAACGCTTTCTGCTCTTCATCGGTCATGTCTTCGCCCTTGGAACGCAAATAGTCGAGCTTCACCTGCAGCAACACGCTCGCCGCCTGTTCGCCGCCCATCACCGAAATCTTCGCGGTGGGCCACATCCAAAGGAACCTCGGAAGATACCCGCGGCCGCACATGGCGTAGTTACCGGCGCCGTATGACCCGCCGATTATAATTGTCAGTTTCGGCACATCGGCCACCGACACCGCGTGCACCATCTTCGCGCCGTTACGCGCGATGCCGCCGTGCTCGTATTCCTTGCCGATGATGAAGCCGGTGATGTTCTGCAGGAAGATGAGCGGTATCTTCCGCACCGCGCACATGCTCACGAAATGCGCGCCCTTGCATGCGCTCTCGCTGAACAGCACGCCGTTATTCGCGACGATGCCCACCGGGTAGCCCATGATGCGCGCGAAGCCGGTGACGAGCGTCGTGCCGAACAGCTCCTTGAATTCCTGGAAGCGCGAGCCGTCCACTATCCGGGCGATGACTTCTCGGCAGTCGAACGGTTTCTTCAAGTCTTTCGGTATGATGCCGTACAGCTCATCCGGGTCATAATGTGGATCCTCGGGCTCGGAAACATCGAGCTCGAATTTCTTCGCCCCTGGAAGCATCTCGACGATATTGCGCGTGACCTTGATAGCGTCCTCGTCGTCCATCGCGTAATGGTCGGCGGTCCCGGAAATACGGCAGTGCACATCGGCGCCGCCGAGCTCCTCGGGGTCGACAATCGCGCCGGTGGCGGCTTTTACGAGGGGTGGTCCGCCGATGAAAATGGTGCCTTGCTTGCGCACGATGACCGCTTCGTCGCTCATCGCCGGCATATAGGCCCCCCCGGCGGTGCATAACCCGAGTACGGTCGCTATCTGCGGGATATTCAGCGCCGAAAGCCGCGCCTGGTTGTAGAAGATGCGCCCGAAGTGCTCCTTGTCGGGGAATACATTCGCCTGCAGGGGAAGGAATACGCCCCCGGAATCGACGAGGTATACGCACGGAAGCCTGTTCTCGAGCGCGATTTGTTGCGCGCGGACATGCTTCATTATCGTCTCGGGGAAATATGTGCCGCCCTTGACGGTCGCGTCGTTGGCGACGACCATTATTTCCTTCCCGTGCACGATGCCTATCCCGGTGACAACTCCCGCACTCGGGGCTTCGTTGCCGTGCATGTCCCATGCCGCGAGATGGCTCAGTTCGAGGAACGGGGTGTTCTTGTCGAACAGCAATTCGAGCCGTTTACGCAGGGGAAGCTTCCCGCGCGCGGCATGCTTCTTGTGCATATGCGGCGGGCCGCCCTGCTTGACCAGTTCGAGGCGCTCGCGGTATTCGGCGAGTTTTTCAAGGTAGTACTCTTTGTTTTCCTTGAATGCCGTGGAGTTGGGTTCGATTTTTGTTTCTATACGTCGCATAATAATTCTTCAGGATACCCCCCCTTAATCCCCCCCACTCGAAGACTCGTGGGGGGGAGATTGCTCTGTCGCGTTCGAAGACTCGCTTCGATGTTTCGGGACACCCTTGTCCTGAAACACTTAATTCCTTACTGATTCTGGTGCCACGGGTACGCGAGTCCGCGAGCTTACCCGTGTCTTTGTCTCTCATATTATTCGCCTACAAGCTTCGAGGACTCGCTTGTAGGCGGCACCCGGGTGCCACGGGCACGCGAGTCTTCGAGCTTGCCCGTGTCTTTGGCCGCTTGATAACGCTCGCGGTTCGGACATGCAGGCGGGACGCCCGCACCACAACGCACACTAAAGTGCGCGGTACCCGGCTGATATTACAACTATGCCGGTACTGCTTTGTAGCCGTAATTGATGATCCCGGAATTACCCTGGGCGAATATCTTCCGGAATTCGGTCCTCACCGGCATGCCGACCTTGATCTTCTCGAGGTCGACGTCGACTATCTGCATAAGCGTCCTGGCGCCGGTATCCTCGAACTCGATGATGCCGACGGCGTACGGCGCCTGGTCGACGAAATCACTCGGCGCGACGCGGATTATCGTGTATGTCATCACTTTTCCTTTTCCGGGAAGCACCGAGCATTCGAAATCACGCCCCTTGCATTCGGGGCAGATGAGTCTCGGCGGGAAGAAAACCTTGCCGCATCCCTTGCACTTCGAGGCTTCGAGGCGATATCGCTGCGGCATTTCCCTTCTGCTTGATGGCATCGACATTATCGCACCTCCAGGATGTGACATACTGTGCTTCCGCCGGAACCGCCCATGTTCTGTGTCATCCCGACCTTCGCGCCCTTCACCTGGCGCTCCCCCGCGTCGCCGCGAAGCTGCTTCACTATCTCGTAGATCTGCGCTACACCGGTCGCTCCGACAGGATGCCCCTTCGATTTCAGGCCGCCGCTGACATTGACCGGGATCTTCCCGTCGAATTTCGTCAGCCCGTCGTCCATCGCCTTTCCCCCCATGCCTTTTTTCACGAGGCCGAGGGCTTCGATGACCATTATCTCCGCTATGGTGAAACAATCATGCACCTCGACAAGGTCGAGGTTTTCGGGCGTCTTGCCCGCCATCTTGAATGCTTGCGCCGCGGCTATCTCGGTCGCCTTGAGGTAGCTTAAATCCTCGCGGCAGTGCAGGGCGATTGTATCCGTGCCATGTCCCGTGCCGGTAATCTCCACCACCGGTCTGCCTTTCGCGTACTTGGGCGCGTCTTCGAGCGGGCAGAGTATGACCGCGGCGGAACCGTCGGTGATCGGCGAGCAGTCGAGTATGTGCAGCGGGTCGGCTACCATCACCGAGCTGAGCACATCCTTGACGGTAATCTTCTGCGGGAACTGGGCCATCGGGTTCTTCGAGCCGTTCTCGTGATTCTTCACCGCGACCTTGGCGAGTTGTTCGCTGGTGGTGCCGTACTTGGTCATGTGGTCGACGGCCATCATCGCGTAGAGGCCGGGGAATGTCACGCCGTTATAAACCTCGTAGTCCTGGTCGGCTGCTGTCGCGAGGGCATAGGTGGCCTGGTCGCCGCTGACGTCGGTCATCTTCTCGATGCCGGTCGCGAGCACGAGGTCATGCATTCCCGATGCAACCGCGATGAATCCCTGGCGCACCGCGAGTCCGCCCGATGCGCATGCCGACTCGACGCGTGTCGCCGGTATCGGCGCGAGGCCGAGATAGTCGACGATTACTGACGCGAGATGCTCCTGCCCGACGAAAAGCCCGCCGGTCATGCATCCCGTGTACATCGCGTCCACGCGGTCCAGCCCGGCGTCCTCCATCGCGAGCAGGGCTGTTTCCACCGCGATGTCGCGGAGTGATTTTTCCCAGAGTTCCCCCCACTTTGTCATTCCTATTCCAATAACTGCGACTTTTCTCATGTTTATCTCCCTCGTCACTCCGCCTTTCGAATCTTTTTCCGGAACTTGGCGTAGGTCCCATAGTCGATGTAAATCTGGTTTTCGTCGAGCTGCCAGCGTGTCTTCGGTGCGAGGTCCTGGACTTCGGTTATCCTCTTCGTCACGTCGAAGATGAACCCGTCGCTTCCCGCGCCCGAACCGTATGACACAAGCAGTATCTTCTGCCCGGGTTTGGCGACATCGAGTGTGGCGGTAAGTCCCATCGGCGATGAGCCGGAGTATGTGTTCCCCAGCCATGGCGTGAGCCATCCGGGTTCGAGCTGCTCCTTGGTGAATCCGAGCATCTTGCCGGCGCGTAGCGGGAACTTGCCGTTCGGCCCATGGAAAACGGCGTAGTCGAAATCCTTAGCCGTCATCTTGGCCAGTTCCATTATCGCCTTGCCGCAGGACACGACATGCTTGAAGTATGCCGGCTCGCCGGTGAACCGTCCCGCGTGCTCTGGATATGCCGCGTGTTCGCGGCGCCAGAAGTCGGGTGTGTCGGTCATGTACGAGTATGTGTACATGACATCGGCGACGGTATTCTCGTTGCCGAATATGAACGCGGCCGCTCCCGCGCTCGCGGTATATTCCAGCGCGTCGCCGGGCGCTCCCTGCGACGTATCCGCGCCGATGCCGAGGCCGTACTTTATCAGCCCGGCCTTGACCAGCCCGTAAGCGACGAACATCCCCTCGGTGCCGGCTTTGCATGCGAATTCGAAGTCGGCGCAATGGATATTCGGCACCGCCCCGATCGCTTCGGCCACCGTGGTGCCGGTCGGCTTCACGGCATAGGGGTGAGATTCGCTCCCCACATAAACAGCCCCGATATCCTTCGGGTCGACGCCGCCTGAGCGCATAAGCGCATTCCTGGCCGCTTCCACGGACATCGTTATAACATCCTGGTCAGGGGCCGGCACCGATTTCTGATATACCATCAGGCCCTTTTTATAGGCTTCGGCGTCGGCTCCCCAGATCTTGGCGATCTCTTCGACCTTAATCCGGTAGCGTGGTACGTATGCACCGTACCCGACAATTCCTACCATAGGCGCTCCTCCCGGGTGCGAGTTACAAAATTCACGTTCTCACAGATTTAATGCCTGCGCGGCCATAACCTCCGAGCAGGAACGGACAGCATAACAAATCGATTAAGTCGTATCAATAGCAGAATCGCCTCTGAAGTCGATAACCCCGCGAACGTTATGAATGCCGCGCCGGGCCGCGAGAGCGCCTAAGGATTGACAACCGCCGCACAAAACATCTACGATATACGCCCTTATCCTTCAGGTCACGATGAAAGTCCCGTTGGCTAAGCAGGGAGGTCTCGGAAGTCGCGGCGCCGATGCGCTTGTGAAGGAGATAACAATGGATACGAATTTCGACCTCAATGAAGAACAGCAGATCATACGCGACACGGTGCGGGAATTCGCGCGCGAGAAGATCGAGCCCATCGCGGCGGATTTCGACGAGAGCCAGGAATTCCCGGTGAAGACCATGGCCGAACTCGGCAAGCTCGGGATTTTCGGCATCACCGTGCCTGAAGAATACGGCGGATGCGGCGGCGACCAGTTGAGTTACATACTCGCCGTCGAGGAACTTTCGCGCGTCGATGGCTCCCACGGCATCACCCTCGCGGCGCATGTGTCGCTCGGGCTTTACCCGATCCTCGCGCATGGCACCGAGGAGCAGAAGAAGAAGTTTCTGCCGAAGCTGTGCGACGGCGTCAACCTTAGCTCGTTCGGTTTGACGGAACCCAATGCCGGTTCCGACGCGGGCGGCACCCAGACGACCGCCGTACTCGACGGCGAGCATTGGATCATCAACGGGCGCAAGCAGTTCATCACCAACGCGACATACTGCGGCGCGATTGTCATCACCGCGAAAACCGATAAACAGGCGAAAGGCTCGCGCGGCATCAGCGCGTTCATCGTAGAGAAAGACACCCCGGGATTCGAGCTCGGCAAGAAGGAGAACAAGCTCGGACTTCGCGCCTCGGATACGCGCGAGCTTATTTTCGAGGATTGCCGCATACCGAAGGACAACCTTCTCGGCGAGCTCGACCGCGGATTCCCGGTGTTCATGGACACCCTCGACGGCGGACGGATAAGCATCGCCGCTCTCGCGCTCGGACTCGCCCAGGGAGCGCTGGATAAATCGATCCCCTACGCCCGCGAGCGCAAACAGTTCGGCCAGCCCATCGGTTCGTTCCAGTCGGTGGCGAACATGCTCGCCGACATGGCGGTTGAAATCGAAGCGGCGCGGCATCTCACATATCACGCGGCGCGACTGAAGGATGCGCACAGGCCGTACGGCATACAGTCGGCGATGGCGAAGCTCTATGCGTCGGAAGTCGGCATGCGCGCGTGTACCAAGGCGATACAGATTTTCGGTGGCTACGGATA
>CAZSPL010000068.1:0-4233 GCA_964608735.1 uncultured Planctomycetota bacterium
AGGAAGAAGGCGGCAAGCGGCCTTTGATAAATCCTGGCGCATTCCCTAAGTTTCGCGATTGTTATCTGCTGCTTCCCGGACTCCCAATCCGATAGCTTTTCTTCCGAAATGTGGAGCTTTTTTGCGGCGGTCCCCAGCTTCAAACGAGCCGACTTCCTCGCCCACACGAGAAGTTCAGGATTGATATCGGCTTTTATGCTCCTGCTCATATCTGATTCGCGACATCCGGCGCCTTAATTCAAGCGTCTTACTAACCGATGTGTGATGGATAGTACTTTCATAATGGTAATTGCAGCCTGAACCGATGTCAATGAAGCATAGCCCGCAAGCATCAGTGTATGCCCCAAGGCTGCCATCAACTTAAAACAAGGATAGTCATCTATCTCTGCAGCCCTATTGAATAATACCCTTACAGAAATAGGTGACTGTACTGCTTTTCTGGTAAAATATCCCCATGCATATCGATATCCCATACGGGCGGGGCACCGTGCCGCTCGATGTCGATGACGAGCGAGTCATCGGGGTCATCGGCATGAACGAGGTCGACGTCGGCGATGAAACCGCCACCCTCCGACGCGCGTTCGACAAGCCCCTGAACTCCCCATCCCTCGGTGAATTCCTCGAAGGCGCGCGCGATGTGCTCTTCATCGTCAACGACGGCACCCGCCCCACGCCGACCGCGAGGATACTCGATTTCATCAAAGCCGAAATCGCGGCCATCCCCGAGCCGGGGTTCATCATCGCGACGGGCTCGCATCGCGCCGCGAACCCGGCGGAGCTGAAGCGCATTTTCGGCGACGCATTCCTCGAAAAATATTCAAGCCGGATAACATCGCACGATGCCAAAGCCGATGAGACGGTGCAGGTCGGGGTTACAAGCTACAACACCCCCGCGCGGTTCAACAGGAAAGCCATCGACGCATCGCGCATCGTGGCGATAAATTCCGTCGAGCCGCATTACTTCGGCGGATTCACCGGCGGACGCAAGTCGTTCCTGCCGGGCGTGGCGGCGTATGAGACCATCGAGAAGAATCATTCACTCGCGATGAAACCCGGCGTCGCGCCAATGGCCCTCGATACAAACCCGGTGCACCGGGATATGATGGAATGTGTCGGGTTCCTGAGCGACAAGCCGGTATTTTCCATTCAGCTGGTGCCGTCGCGGGATGACGGCATCTATGCGGCATACACCGGGAATCTCCACGAGACATTTTTCGAAGCGGCGGCGAAAGCGCGCGATGTCTTCGCCGTGCCGGTGCGGGAGAAAGCGGATATCGTGGTGTCGGTGGCGCCGTTCCCGATGGATGCGAATTTCCTGCAGGTGCAGAAGGCGTTCAACAACGCGAAATCCGCGCTCAAAGATGACGGGCTGCTGATACTCGTGGGACGGTGCGAGGAAGGGCCGGGCGGGTCATATTACGAGTTGCTGAAGGATATACGCGACCCGCACCGGGTGATGAAGGTCGCGAGCAGTTTCTACAAGCTCGGCTCGCATATAGCGTATAATATCGCGAAGATGGCAATCAGCGGGGGTATATTCATGGTTTCCGAAATGCCGGAGGACATGGTCATCGATATGTTCATGACGCCGGTGCCGTCGGTGCAGTTCGGCGTCGACCGGGCGTTCAAGGTGAAGGGCTCGAACGCCCGGCTGTTGGTATTGCCATACGGCAGCCTGACCGTGCCGTATGTTTCATCATAGCGGCGCACGGCGTGCGCCCTATGGAAGAGAGGTACAAAACAATGGGCGAGACAATTCACACTACACGCACCGGGCCGCCGTTCTGGACTGCATCCTTCGCGATAATGTGCGTGCTTTTTATATGCATGGCCCTTTTCATCCCCGACCAGCCGCTCGAAGCCAAGAGTGTCATATTCGTGGTGGCACTGATGGTGCTGCTTGCATATCCGGACATGCCCGCGATATACGGCACCGGCGGCGTGATGCTCAAGTTCGGCATCGGCGGCATGTGGAAAGCGCGCATCGACATCGCCGACATAACCGGCGTTTCAATCACCGAATTCAACGGGCTGACCCAGTTCGGGGGATGGGGTATCCACGGCGGCATGGGCAAATTCAAGGGCACCATGATGTGGGGCATGCCGGTGAAGGGCTCGCGCGGGATTTGGATAAGCACATCGAAGGGACGGAAATATCTCATCCCCGACCCCGCGCCGGAAGAGACGATAGAGGCGATCAAGCTGTACTATCCGGTGGATGCGAATCCCGCGGTGAAGTAGTAGAATCTACCCATGGGCGAACCGATACTCGAAATACGAATGACCCGGCCGGTATTCCCGATACTGATGTTCATCGGCGCGCTGGCATTCTTCGCAGGGGCGGTGTTCCTTCCCGAACAACCGCTGTTCCTCCGTTTGATGACCTTCGGCTCCGGAATAATATTCCTCCTCGTGCTGCCGGACATCCGCGCCTTCTACGGCACCGAGGGCATCAAGCTGACATTCGGTATCGGCGGGATATGGAAAAAGAAGATCCGCCGGGATGATGTGACCAGAATATCCATCATCGAATTCAACCCGATGCGCGACTTCAGCGGGTGGGGTATCAAGAGCGGCCGCGGACGCTTCAGCGACACCCTCATGTGGGCAATGCCGACAAAGGGCAACCGCGGGATGCTTGTCGAGATGTCGAACGGGCGCAAGGTGCTTATCGCGCATGCCGACCTCGACGCGGCCTTCGCGGCATTGAGTAGTTTCTATCCTGTATTGAAGAATGAAGAGCCGTATTCTCAGGCCTGAATCCTGAATTTCAGAAATGCCTCGATCTTAGCCCTCGCCGATGATGAAAGGTGATGGTCCACTTCGACATAAAGCCCGTTATGCTTCTCGGCGAGATATTTCGCGATGCCGTTCTTCTGGCAGAACGCCTGCGCGTAGAACACCGTCGGCAGCCGCTCGGGAACCCATAACTCCAAATCGATATCCGCCGGTACACCCGCTTCCATCATACGCGTCCATCCAAGAAGCCGGGTTTCATCGGGGAACAATCCGAGTATCAACTGGTCGTGCGGCGGCACACCCCAGAATCCGGCTTTGAAATCATCGACACGCGCGGGGGATTCGATTTCGTTTCCCCCCACAAATTCGATTATACGATTTACCTTTTCTACAAGCGACAGATGCGAATCGCTGATTGGCGTCGGAAGCCTTTCCG
The DNA here is from genome assembly GCA_964608735.1 of uncultured Planctomycetota bacterium. Lineage (GTDB taxonomy): Bacteria > JAJVIF01 > JAJVIF01 > JAPKYR01 > CAZSPL01 > CAZSPL01. Next base: position 3,176 of record CAZSPL010000068.1, read on the forward strand.
TCCCGGGATTACCAACCGTCAGCACCGGGATATCGACTTCGTTCCGGATAATTTCCGCCACGAACCGCCCGCCGTCGCACTTGTCATAGCCGGTAGCGAGTATCATCCAATCCATCGGAATGTTAAGCGCGTTGGCGAGTACGGTGCGAAGCGTCGCGCAATATATTCTCGGCAGAAAAATTTCCGCCTCGGCTTTACCGATATCCGGGCGCGGCATGTCGAGGTCGATGATATCGCGGCAATTCTTTCGCGCTTCGAGCATCATGCGTCGCGGCGGTACCCCCATGAATCCCGCGACTCCCGGCACGCCGTTCGATTTCCGCGACGCCATCTCGCGGAACACCATGGCGATTTCATCGCGCGACGAATGTCCCGGGCCTTGTTCGGGGGTTATTTCATCGAGCCATTCCACATCGGTGATTATATCAAGGCTAGAGGCGAAGAGCGATTGCTTCAAAATAACAGGGCACTGGATTACAGCTTGTCATAATTAACCGCGCGATAGTGTCTTTTTGACAACATAGGATGGTAAATTATGACATCCCTGGTTTGAGCCTGCAGTTGAAGCCCGGCGTCGTAACTGCGGATTCAAATAAACCGCTTTATGGCATATACTTGAGGTTGATGAACGGAATATCGAAAATAAGCCTGCTTGCCCCAAAGGCGAGATGCATTGCCCTCGCGGCGCTTTCGCTCCTTCTGTTGCTGTCTTTCTCCGGATGCGAGGGGGGGCGTCCGCCGGCCTCGACGCTCGACCCCGAAGCGCGCGCGCGGGCTGATTTGCAGAAACTGATGGAAGACTACCGCGTAACCCTTCTCGACCTCGAAGAAAAATACCGCAACGGCGAAGTCGGCGATGAAGCATTCGACGAACTCGACCGGCAGTCGCGCCTGAACCTCGAGCAATTCGTCGAGAAGCACAAGGGCACCGAGACGGCGGCGAATGTGATGGTCGGCTTCGCGACGAAGGACATGGAGATGGGGCTGTTCGATGCCGCAGAGCAGAGGCTCGATGAAGTCATCGCCGAACGAACCGAGGGTGAAAGCCTCGCCCTCGC